>NZ_AP022584.1:304880-609761 GCF_010731675.1 Mycobacterium marseillense | reverse complement strand
ACGACGCCATGATCGTCAACTTCCACATCTACGGCTCACCCGGGCGCAACAACCCCGTGCTTGTGCTGTCGCGCCACCACGAACCACGGCTCTGGGCCACCCTCGAAGACGCTTTCACCCAGGTCTGGGATCGCGCCAGACCGCTCAGCGCGAAAGGCTGAACCCTATGCGAACCGACTACTACAACGACCCCAACGCCCCGCTGCCCAACAGCGTCGTTCCGTCAGCCTCGGCCATCGTCACCGACGAACAGGGTCGTATCCTGCTGATCAAACGCCGCGACAACACCCTGTGGGCGCTACCCGGCGGCGGACACGACATCGGCGAAACGATTGCCGACACCGCCGTCCGGGAAGTCAAAGAGGAAACCGGGCTCGACATTGAAGTCACCGGCCTTGTCGGTGTCTACACCAACCCGCAGCATGTCGTCGCGTTCACCGATGGCGAAGTCCGCCAACAGTTCTCTCTGTCCTTCACCACCAAGGTGCTCGGCGGTACCCTGGCCATCGATCACGAAAGCACCGACATCGCCTGGACCGATCCCGACGACATCCCCAATCTGGACATGCACCCGTCGATGCGACTGCGCATCGAGCACTACCTGCAACACCGCGACAGCCCCTACCTCGGCTAACCGGCTGGGTTTACAGCCAATCGCGTACCCGTCGGACCGCCGCCAACAGTTCGTCGCGCCCCGCGTCGACCGCGCGGTGCACCGGGTCCTCGGGTCCATAGCGGCCCAACACCTCGATCAATCGATCTCGCGGTGATACCGGCGCCCCGTCCGGCCCGGTCGTCAGATCGCAAAAGGTCAACACATCCAGAACATCGCTGGGCGGATCGCTGAACGCCGCTAAACCTGACAAGCCGCGCTCGGCAGCTTCCGCGTGCGCCCCAGTATGGAACGCCACCAGGGAGGCGACCAGCTCCCGAAAACCCGCCGCCCGGGCAAACTCTGCGCCATCGAGCGGATGAAACCCGGTCCGGCGCAACGACGGTGCGTAGCCGATATCGTGCAGCCACGCCGCTGCCACCAAAGAGTCCGCTGTCTGGGCATCGAACCGCCGACTCAGCCGCTCGGCAGTCGTCGCGACACCCCGCACATGCGCCAACCGCCGCAGCTGCCCCACCAGTCGCGTCTCGGCCTCTCGCCGTGCACGCTGCGCCAGCATCCCGCTCACAACCGCCATCCTACGAGTCCCATCGCCATGGCGCAGACCCGCAACTGATGCTCAGCGGAGCCCGGGCCGCCATAGCCCGCGAGGAACCGGCGGCTACCTGCGGGCTTCGCTACGCTCCCTCTGCTCCCGTCCGCTGGCGCTCCCGTCCGCGCCGCTCGCTACGCTTCGCCCTCCGTCCGCCGCCACACAAGCTTGCACACGACGACGAGCGCTGTACATCTCAACGGCCACGGCATCCTGGCACCACGACAAGCCAGGACTGTCCTCGCTCCTCGCCGCATCGAGACGGCGCGGGCAGCAGGCGCGACCAACGCCCGCCTGACCGCCGCTGGCCTGCGATGTGAGAACTTTCTTTACTGCTATCAAGTCGATGGCGGCACGTTGCCACCAGCTCGACACCGCAGCCGCCCGACTCGAACGCCACGTCGACACCATCACCGCCACCGCCGCACCCGAGCTACAGCGTCGGGCCCGACACCGCTGCCACCCTGCTGACCGCCCTCGGCGACAACCCCGCTCGGATCGGCAGCGACGCCGCTTTCGCCAAACTCTGCGGGGTCAGCCCACTGGAAGCCTCCAGCGGCAAAACGATCCGCCACCGGCTCAATTGGGGAGGCAATCGCGACGCCAACCGTGCCCTGCACGTCATCCTGGTGGTGCGCATGCACCGTCACCAGCCCACCCGCGACTACTTCGTTCACCGCCTGGCCGAAGGCAAAACCAAGAACGAGATCATGCGCTGCATCAAGCGTACATCGCCCGCGAGATCTACCACGCCCTCCGCCAACCCAGCAGAAGAACCAACGAACTCATTGCCTGAAGAACTCATTGCCTGAAGATAGGAGCATCTGGTATCAACTCCCGAAGGGCACCCGATCCGCAATGTCCACCCATTTCGTGGCGATACGGCACCACTGTCGATGCCATCACCCTCACAGGTGAGTAATGTGCAGGTGGCAAATCGTTCAGGGTCATAGGGAACGCGAGATGATTTCCTTCATCACCTCATTTGTGCCGGCGTAGATTTTCTGCACGCGCTGGTCCACCCACAATCTCGAGATGGGATACTCGGTCATGTACCCATATCCGCCGTGGAGCTGCAAACAGTCATCGAGCACCTTCATCGCTCGCTCAGTGGTCCACCATTTCGCCATGGCGACGGTCTGGACGTCGAGTTGGCCCGCGAGGTGTAGGTCGATGCAGTAGTCCAAAAATACTCGTGCGATGCGATTTTCGGTTGCAGCTTCGGCCAAGATGAATTTCGTGTTCTGGAAGCCGAAGACGGGCCGTCCGAACGCTTCCCGCTCACGGGTGTATTTGAGTGTCTGCTCCACGGCAAGTTCCATCGCCGCGACCGCCCCAACCGCGACGATGAGCCGCTCTTGAGGTAGCTGCGTCATCAGCTGAATGAAACCCTGACCCTCGGTCTCGCCCAGGAGGTGCGAGCGGGGAACTCTTACGTCGTCGAAGAACAACTCGGAGGTGTCTTGTCCGCGTTGGCCGATTTTGTCGAGGACCTTGCCGCGCCGGAATCCGGGTCGATCGGCTTCGGCGACGATCAGCGAGATGCCGGCGGCGCCCTGACTTGGATCTGTCTTGGCGACGACGATGATCAGGTCGGCTTGCTGACCGTTGGTGATGAAGGTCTTTGCGCCGGTGATCACGTACTCGTCACCGTCAAGAATTGCTTTGGTCTTGACACTCTGCAGATCAGAACCGGTCCCTGGCTCCGTCATGGCGATAGCACCGATCATTTCGCCTGAGGCCATCTTGGGCAGCCACTGCCTCCGTAGTTCTTCGGCCGCATACTGGAGGATGTAGTGCGCGACGATTCCGCTGTGCAGCCCTGCGCCCCATGAGCTGTCCCCGACTCGGGCTTGCTCTTCGAGTACGACGGCTTCGTGCGCGAATGTGCCGCCTCCCCCGCCGTATTCTTCGGGTATGGACATGCAGAGCAGGCCTAGTTCGCCGGCTTTGTGCCACAATTCTCGGTCAACTTGGTGCTGGTCTGCGAAACGTTGCGCATGTGGTGCCAATTCGGTCGAGAAGAACTTCGCGGCAAGGTCACGAAGCTCGAGCAATTCGGCGCTCATCCAGGGAGAAATTGATGCTGTCACAGGATTCCCTCTCGGCTGTTCAATATCAATGGGTTTGATTTCTTAGGACGTTTCGATCTGATACTCGCCGGCGGAGTGACGCGCGCGTATGGCCTTCTTGTCGTATTTTCCGACGCTTGTTCGGGGAATCTCAGACACGAAGCTCCACCGCTCCGGGATCCACCACTTGGCGACCTTGTCCAACAGAAACGCGCGCAGTCGGTCGATGTCGACCTCGGCTCCACGGTGAACCACGACCAGGGCGAGCGGTCTTTCCTGCCATTTGTCGTCGGGAACTGCCACCACCGCAGCCTCGTAGATCGCCGGGTGACCAATCAGCGTGTTTTCCAGCTCGACTGAGGAGATCCATTCTCCACCTGACTTGATGACGTCCTTCGCACGATCGGTCAGCGTGAGATACCCGTCTGGGTCGATCCGGCCGACGTCGCCGGTGCGCAGCCACCCTCCGTCGAACTTGTCCGGATCATTTTCGCCGAAGTAGGCGCCGGTGATCCACGGGCCCCGCGCCTGTATTTCACCCACTGATCGACCGTCCCACGGCACGGTCTTCTTATGGTCGTCACGCAACCGGATCTCGACACCGCACATCGGCCGACCCTGGCTTTCGCGCATCTCCCACGCACGGGTCTCGCCTACTCCGTGCGCTGCGCGTGCGACGGTAGCCAGCGGCGAGGTTTCGGTCATGCCCCATGCCTGCACGATAGGCACGTTGTACTTGTCTTCGAATGCCCGCATCAGCGAGACGGGGACTGCCGATCCCCCGCAGGCAACCAGCCGAAGTGAGGAGATATCCCGGGCGGGATTCGATTCCAGGTATCGATCGACATCGTTCCAGATCGTCGGCACTGCACCGGCGATAGTCGGCTGAGTCTCTTCGATGATCGACACCAGCGGCGCGGCCTGCAGATGGCGATCGGGTAATACCAAGTCCGCACCAGACATCAACGCCGCGTAGATCAGTCCCCACGCATTGGCGTGAAACATCGGGACAATGGCCAGGATACGGTCGGCCTCGCTCACTGCCAGGGCGTTCGACGTGCAGGCGGTCAGTGCATGTAGGTAGGTCGAACGGTGGCTGTAGACAACACCTTTGGGATTTCCAGTAGTCCCGCTGGTGTAGCACATGGCCGCGGCGGAACGCTCATCGATCTCGGGCCAATCGAAAGTCTCCGGTTGCTGCGCCAGGATCTCCTCGTAACGCAACACCGTCTTCCCGCATCGCTGCAGCGGAGCGAGGTCGCCGCCCCCGGTGGCGATGACCGTATGCACCGACTCCATCGCTGGTAGCGCACTAGCCAACAATGGCGCAACCGACGCATCCACCAGGATGATCTGATCGCTGGCATGGTTGGCGATGTACGCGAGTTGCTCTGGAGCCAAACGAATGTTGAGGGTGTGCAGCACCGCGCCCATGGAGGGAACCGCGCAGTAGGCCTCGAGATGCTCTTGGTTACTCCACTGAAAAGTGGCCACCCGTTGATCTGCCGTTATTCCCAGCCCGCGCAACGCATTGGCAAGTCGGCCCGCTCGCCCCAGGACGCTACGGTAGGACATACTTCGGCATCCAGTTCCGTCGGGGGTGATCACCTCGCTGTTTCCGTGAATGGAGGCGGCATGGCGGACAATTGCCGAGATTGTGAGCTGGACGTCTTGCATCGTGCTGTGCATTTCGCATCGGCCCTTCAGGCGAACAGGTCTGGATGGCGACTCGCATCGCCTATGAGCGTCCCGTAGTGGGTTCTGAGCGCTTGCAGGATCTCTGCCAGCGGTAGATCGTCGAAGGCGCCTCGATCCCTCAGATATTCCATGTGTTGTGTGCCGTCACCGGCGAACCCGTGCAGCAGGGCGTCTGTGCGCCCGTCGAAATCAATTGGCGGGACGCCGAACCGTGCGCATAGCTCGCGATTGAACGCCGGAGTTGCCTTGACCCAGACACCGCAGAGATGCATGAGGCTGTATCCGTGGTAGACGAATACGTCGGTACCGCCCATCCGCTCACGCAATGTCTCGGTCTGAAGGTGGTTTCGGACATCGGCGAACCCCAGCCGCGCTGGGATGCCTGCTGCTCGGCAGGCCGCCGTCAAGAGCACCGCCTTCGGGACGCAGTAAGCGCGGTCTGCAGTTGCGATGGTGCTGGCGCGATACGCATGCGGGTCATCGGTCACGGTGTAGGGGTCATACCAAATCGAGTCGCGGACCGCAGTGAAGATGGCTATGGCCTTCGTGGTGTCGTCGACCGCGCCGCGGGTCGCCGATGCAACGAAGTCGCGTACCGATTCATGTTGCCAATCGAGGAACTCCGTGGGCTCCAGGTAAGGCGAGTTCTCACCGCTCATCGGTGCCGCAACGTCACAGGCAGTCCGTCCACGGGAATGGGCAGCGAGGTGTTGTCCCAACGCACGTGATAGTCGTTTGGGACCGTCCAAGTGTAGGTACGCAACATCTGGTGCAGGATTGCCTTCACCTCGAGTGTGCCGAACTGCATCCCAATGCATTTGTGCGCCCCCCCGCCGAACGGCACCCAGGCGAATCGGTGCTGTTGGTCCTCGCGCCGGGGCTCATCGAAGCGCGACGGATCGAAACGGTCCGGGTCGCTCCATATTCTGCGGTCGAAGTGATTTACGGCGGGTGTGATTGCGCACAAGGTTTCACGGGGGATGTGATAGCCGTCGATGGCGACATCGCGGACGGTCTTGCGCATCACCAGCGGAACGGGCGCCAGCAGACGCAGAGCTTCTTTGAGGATCAGATCGAGGACCGTCATCTGCTCCAGTTCGTCGATATCTGGCGAATCGTCACCGAAGGACCGCGCCTCCGCCGCTGCCTTCTCCTGCCACTCAGGATGTTTAGCGAGGAAGTAGGTCACAGCAGTGGTGGTGATCGTGGAGGTATCATGGGCGGCCATCATGAGAAAGATCATGTGGTTGATCACATCCTCGTCGGAGAATCGTTCACCGTCTTCCGTGGTCGCCTGGCATAGGGCGGCGAATAGATCGTCGGTCTCGCCTGCACGCGCGGCCGGCAGGTGTCGGGAGAAGTAGTCCTCCAACACGCGCCGCCCATGCACGCCGGCGCGGAACCTGGTGCCCGGGAGTGGAACTCGCACAAAGGAACTCGCCGCGCGAACAGTGGAAATGAACGCCTCGTTGACAGCAGCGCTCTCGTCCTTGCCGCGGCCACCCATGAAGACATCCGTGGCAATATCGAGGGTGAGATTCTTCAACAACGGGTAGATCCGGACCGACGGACCGGTCGGCCACGCGGGCACGGCTGCGCGAACGCACGGGGCCACCTGCCCGACATATCCGGTCAGGCGAGGACGCGTGAACGCCTCCTGCATGATGCGCCGGTGCATCAAATGTTCGTCGAAGCTCATGAGCATCAACCCGCGATGGAAGAAAGCATCGATCAAGAAGGACCAGCCATCCTGAGAAAAGGCCTTGGCTTCGCTTGTGAACGCCTCACGCGTTGCGTCTGGACCGGCGATGACCACCATTTTGGTACCGAATGCGCCCATCCACGACACCGAGCCCAAACGTTCGTAACGCTCCCGACTGAATTCTGAACCAAATCGGATGTAGTCGACAGTGTGCCCCAGCAACGGGAGTCCAGCGTCCCCTAGGACGGCTCTCAGCCCAGATCCGGCGGGGGCCAGCGCAAGTTCCCGGACTCTCCAGTCCCGACTCCACTGTCGCCATTTGTCATCGACGACGCGGGGGGCGGGCGCCAACAGGACAGACGTCAACCGCTCCTTGGGGTGACGCGTGAGTGCGAGAAGCTGATTAGCCACGATGCCTCCTGGGCGCTCTGCTGCACGGGTATCTGGTAACAGTTTACATAGATGTGCTGAATGTCAATATTCGAACAATGAACAGTGAAATGTTAGACACCGCCTGCGACCCGGATCATCTGCGCAGCCTCGCGCCGTTCTCACTCGGGCCGTCTAACTGAAGGCGTTCAACGTGCCTGAATAGATAATCGTGATTGCGTGGTTTGCGGGTGAGGATCCGGTAGGCAAATGTAGGCCCAGGCCAGTTCGTCGGGATCGCGCCACTCGAGGTCGTGTACCAGCTCGCGCAAAGCGCCCACACCGACCTTCGCAGCCGCCGGCCCAATCGTGTGTTGTAGCTTTGCTCGATGTCTGGCCTGACGTCGACCGTACGCCCTGGGGCACTCGCCAAAATCTTGATGAGGGCACCGACATAGCGGACCTGAGACTCGATCATGTAAATGATCGACCCGGAACCGACGTTCGTGTTCGGGCCATAGAGGAGAAAGAGATTCGGGAACATCGGGACTGTAATGCCCAGGTATGCGTGCGCCTGCGTCCCCCACACCTCGTCCAGAGTCACTCCGCCCCAGCCGCGAACACGCATCGGGGCGAGGAAGTCGGTAGCGCGGAAACCTGTTCCGTAAATGACGACGTCCGCGTGGTGGAGTACGCCATCGTCGGTCACGACTCCCTTGTCGCAAAGCTTCGCAACCGCGTTGGTCACCAACGAGACTTCACCGTTGGCAATCGCGGGGTAGTAATCATTCGAGAACAACACCCGCTTGCACCCCGGCGCATCTGATGGCGTGAGTTGCCGGCGCAGCATTGGATCGGCAACCTGCCGATGGAGGTGGTAGCGGGCGACCGCGCCGAGAATGCGTGACAAGGGCTTCGCGTCGACCAACGTCACTGCGAGCACTTCAAAAATCAGCCATACCGCGAAACGCTCAAGACGCGGCCACAGCGGCAGAACCTTAATCAGCTGTTGGTGAAGACGTCCGTACCTGCTGTCCCACTTCGGCAAAATCCAAGGCGCCGTGCGCTGATACAGCGTTACGCGCTGTGCCTCGTGTGCGATCCATGGCACAAACTGTATCGCGCTTGCGCCTGTCCCGATGACGGCTACTTCCTTGCCGCGCAGCGATACCGAATGGTCCCAACGCGCCGAATGAAAACGCGGCCCCTCGAAGGTGTCTTCGCCGGCAATATTCGGCGTATGAGGTCGCGAGAGCTGCCCCACGGCCGAAATCACGACATCGCACCAGATCGTCTCGCTGGATTCGGTCACCAAACGCCAACGGCCGGCCTGTTCATCGAAGGTCATCTCGACGACTTCGGTCCGCGTGCGCAGCTGCAGGTCCATTCCGTCGGCCAGGACGAGTCGGCGAAGATATTGGAGTATCTCGGGCTGTTCTGCATAACGTCTCGACCAACGAGTGTTGGGCTTGTCCGAGAGTGAGTACAACGCTGACGGCACGTCGCAAGCCGCTCCTGGATAGGTGTTGTCGCGCCAGACGCCGCCGATGTCTGCAGCCTTTTCCACCATGGTGAAGTTGGTGAATCCGTCCCTCTTCAGCTGATGGGCCATGGCGATACCCGCGACGCCGGCCCCGATGATCACTATCGACGGATCGTGTCCTCGAGGATCCCTCGCAAAGCCGCCTGTCATGAGACAGCTAAGAAGCAGTTGATGGCGCGGTGGCAGTGGAGCATCCACGGTCCCAACACTTTCACCGGTGGGCCGAAGCTTTCAGGAAGTTTCCAGCGCGGTGGATCGCCTCACGAGCCTCGGGCAGGATTCGGAACATGGCTTGGAACACGTGGATCTGTCCCCGGTACACCTGTATCTCAACGCTTGATCCGGCCGATCGGAGGCGGTCGGCAAGATGCCTCGAGTCATCGATCAACATTTCTCTTCCGCCTACCTGAATCAGGATCGGTGGCATGGACCTGAGGTCTGCGTCGAGCACGCTGATTCGCTCATTGCGGTGATCTGCACCAGCCACGTACAGGTCAAGAGCGCGGGCCGCGGACCGAGCAGAGGCGAAAGGATCACGGCGGCGAAGTTCGCGTGCCCTCGCGAGTTCACATGTCAGATCCAGGACCGGAGACATGAGAAGCATCGAATCCGGCAGCGGAAGTCCGTCACTACGTGCGCCAAGGGCGGTGGCCATCGTGAGCTGGCCGCCCGCCGAGTCCCCGGCCACCGCAACACCGCGTTCGCCGGAAGCCGAAGGCTGCCCTGTGACGAGCCAGCGGTATGCGTTCAGTGCATCGTCGGCGGCAGCGGGAAAGGGATAGCGTGGAGCTAGCCGATACCTCACCGCAAAGATGGGCCGACCGCTCGCGGAGGCAAGTTCACCGAGCAGGCCGCGGTGGGTAGCCGGTGAGCACATGGAGTAGGCGCCGCCATGAATGTAGAGCAACGGAACCGCGTGTGGATCGACTGCAGGAGAAGTGATCCAATCCCCGCGTATCTGATTCCCGGCGAACTCGGTATCTATTGTGCGAACCGCCACGCTTCGGCGGGGCCGCGATCCCACAAGCGCCATCCGGAGTACGCGATCCATCACCGCGAGGCCGTGGGCGTTCGACGGGATGAGTTGCGACAGCGGACGCAGTGTGTTTCGCGAAGTCATTGCCACGAAATGACTTGCAAGACTGGGGCGCCGGTCCGTCGCATCAGTGTCGGTCACCGTGCGCCCACGGATTCTGCGCGACGTTCAAATCGGTAATCGGAGAGCCGGAAGGTGCGGCTACGCCAGTAAGTCTCCAGGGTCGTTGACGGACGCAACGGAACATCGCCGTGTTTGTCGAAATAGTAACTGTTGGCATTGGAACAGCTCGGCTGCCAGAAAACCTGTCGATGTCGGCGGTTAACCATGTCAGCGAAGTAGCGGTCGTTCGCCTGCTGTCTGACCTCTACGTAATCAGCCTTCAGCGTGCGCGCACGACGAAGACAGCGGACGATATGCCGACTTTGCGCCTCGATGAGTGTGAAGTAGGAGGAGCCGTTGTAACCATAGGGACCGAAGATATTGAAGTGATTCGGGAACCCTGGGACGCTCACACCCTCGAAGGCTTGGAGGCGGTGCTCATCCCACCAGGCAGACTGCTCCACTCCACCGCGTCCCTTCAGCACATAAGTCGGCATATTGCCCGACTCCATCACTTTGAACCCGGTGGCCAAGACCATGACATCGATCGGATAACTCTTGCCATCTTCCGTGTGAACCGAGGCATGGTCGACATGGGTGATGCCGCTGGTCTCGAGCGAAACATTGCGACGGTTGTACGTTGCGAGATAGGAATTGTGGAAACTCGGTCGCTTACAACCCAACGAATAGCGAGGAATGAGTTGGTCTCGAGTCACCGGATCGTCGACCGCCCGACGCATATAGCGTTTCGCCGCCTCTTCCATGAGGTCCGACACAGGGATCAACGAGTGAAAATGAGCTGCGATTGGAAATGTGAACTCGACGAACGCCTGACTCGCAGTGCGCGTCATCAGTTGTGCCCCTGGCACCAACCGCATCACTGTCGCGGCCCAGCTCGGTATGGAGAAATCCGGCTTCGGCAAGCAGTAAATCGGCGTTCGCTGGAAGACCGTCAGACTTGATGCGATCTTCGCGATTTCGGGAATCAGCTGCACCGCAGATGCCCCAGTCCCGATCACCGCCACCCGCTTACCGGTGAGATCTTTCGTGTGGTCCCATCTGGCCGTATGCAGCGTCACGCCGGCGAAGTCGCGCACTCCTGGAATATCAGGCCACTTCGGCCGACTGAGAACGCCAGAGCAATTTATCACAAAACGCGCGGTCAGATTCTGACCAGAGGAGCAGCTCAGCCGCCATAGTGCGGCGCCTTCGTCGAAACAGGCTTCGTCCACAGTCGTGTTGAACCGGATGTAATTTTGGAGTCCGTATTTTTCTACACACCGCTCTGCATAAGCCTTCAACTCATCCCCGTGAGCGTAAGTACGTGACCAGGATGTTCGCATCTCATAAGAGAACTGGTAACTATAGGACGGAATATCGACCGCTATTCCCGGATACGTATTCCAGTGCCATGTGCCGCCGACGCCATCGGCGTCATCGACTATAAGAAAGTCCGCAAATCCGGCCTTCAACAGGCTGATGGCTGTACCAATCCCAGAAAACCCGGCTCCGACTATTACAATTTTGTAGTGCTGCCCAGACTCAGAACCCATTACTTCCTCACGTGCGCTTTGATGTTTACCCTATCCGCTGCTGCAGTTCAGCGTGTTTGTGTCAACTTCAGGTCAGCATCGTCACGCCGAGTGATGTCGTAATCCCGCATATCCAGACGGGACAGTTCCCTGGTGAACTGAGTCGCAAAGCCCGGATACATCGTGCCGTTATAGCCGTCCTCCGTTAAATACCAGCTGCTGCAACCCGAGTTCCATGTCGTGCGTCGTAACCGCCGCTGAATATTGGAGTGGTACGCGTTTTGGCTACCCTCTTTCACATCCAGGGTATGGACTCCGTTACCTTCGTCGCGCAAGAGCTCGATCGCTTTTACGATGTAATCGATTGCTGCCTCCATATATAGAAGGGCAGAGTTGTGGCCAGGACCGGAATTAGGCCCGAAAGTGAAGAACAAATTCGGATAGCCGGCCACACTCACGCTCTTGTAGGCAAATCTCCCCTCAGACCACGCGTCTTCGAGTTTTCGTCCGTCGCGCCCTCGGATCGGAAATGGCGTACCGCGTTTACACACATCGAAGCCTGTCGCGAATACTATGCAGTCCACCTCATGCTCGATGCCGTCGGCGGTTCGAATTCCGTTCGGAGCCAGTGTGGCGATCGGCCAGCTGACGAGTTTGCAGTTATCGGCCTGGAGAGCAGGGTAATAGTCGTTAGTCATAAGCATGCGTTTGCACCCAGGTCTGAACTGCGGTGTTAGCTGACGTCTCAACCAGGTATCCTTCACCTGCCGACGCAGATTCGCCTTCGCGGCCGCTTGGATGACAGATGTGGCAGCGGTATCCCAAACCATGCCCACGGCCATGACCTCATGCGCCCAGAACCACGCACCTCGTAGGGCCTGTTCGGTTGCCGGCATGCGCTTGAAAGTCGAACGCGCCCAGGCCGGATGCCGGAAATTCACCCTCGGTAGGACCCAGCCGGGCGTCCTCTGAAACACCTTGACCGACGCCGCCAACTGGACCAATTCGGGAACGATCTGCACAGCGCTCGCCCCGGTCCCGATAACCGCCACCCTCTTACCGCTCATGTCATAGGAGTGGTCCCACCGAGCACTGTGAATCTTTTTCCCCTCGTACGACTCGATGCCACGAATATCCGGGAAACTGGCGTCAGCAAGTGGTCCGCTAGCCATCACGACTGAACGGCCCCTATACCGCCTGCCGCCGGTCGTGTCGACAACCCACTCTCCGGCATCCTCGTCGAATTCCAGTGCACTCACGTCCGCACCGAAATGAATGAACCTCCCAAGATCGTATTTCGCGACAATCGCGTCGATATAGGCGAGGATCTCTGCGCTCCCCGAGTATGCGCGAGTCCAGCCTGGGTTCGGCTCGAACGAGTAGGAGTACAGCAATGACGGAATGTCGCAGGCGGCGCCGGGGTAAGTGTTGTCACGCCAGGTGCCCCCGATGCGATGTGATCGCTCCAAGATGACAAAGTCGTTAATGCCCGCTTGAAGCATTCTCATCGCCGTACCGATACCCGCGAAGCCGGCGCCGACGATCAAAGTCGTTACCGTGTCCGTCATTTAGCGACCGGTTCATAGGTCAGTTCATCCGTCCATGAAGGCGGTCGCCCGAGTACTTGCACGGGGAAGATGTCGATCGCATTGCCTAAGCGCTGGGAAACGAAGTGAAGGGGTTGGGACCGCTTGATCGAGGAGGACATGTGGGCCTTCAAGATGTGATATCCAGGCACCCTCCGCGTGTGCTCACTGCGGTCCCCGACATTGCCATATCGCGTCACCGCGTTGTACAGCTTCTCTTCGGATAGCCCCATCGCGTTGAGATTCATCAACATGCGCGTGAGAAGCGGTATATACAGCAACGCGCCAGTGAGAATACGGGGGTCCATCACAGCGCCGACCGTTTGGATTGCATGGATTCGCATGGGACTGGCGCCGAGGTCATTCAGGACTTGAAAACCTACTGCAAGGTGCCGCGATTCGTCGCTGTTGACCTTATTGAATACTTCCCCGCAAATTGGGTCGTCGACCTCATCAAGGAGAAATTTCAGCAGGGCCCCGTCCAGCGCGGTCTCCAGTGCGGGAATCGCGGCGCCGATGACAGTCAGGGGAAGAGCCTCAGCGTACCGATCTAGCCACTCGATCACGAGACGGATGTTCTTATTCGGTACAGGCTTTTCGCCTTCCTCGATCATGCCCCAGCGACGCATCAGAGCAAGTTCGGCGTTGGCGTGACGCTGCTCCTCGGCGTGAAAGTAACGGTAAATGTCTCCGAGCGCTTCGAAGGGCGCCTTCGGGGCCATCGCAGCAAAGGCGCGCGCTCCGACATGCTCAATCCACACCACGTCGGACATGAATTGCTTGAGTTTGGGACGCTGTTCGTCGGTGATCAACTCCGCACCAGGGGCGTCCCAATCGATATCGGCGAGAGCCCATTGCTTGTTCTTGATCGTCTCGAGCATGTCGCTATATGCGAACGCCATTTCACTGCTCCCTCTGGTCGGCTGGATCGTTCCACGAGGCCATGCGCTCCACCAGCCCCAACGCGCGCGTAAACGGACCGGGTAAAGCTCTTTTCAGTTGCCACAAAATTTTCGCGTCCAGTTGGGGCACGACATAGATTTGTCCGCGATCGTGCGCGTTCAGAGTCGTTCGAGCCACTTGATCCGGCGAAATGCCGGTCCACCTCATCAGGTTGGTCGCGAGTCTCGCCGCCGACTCCTCAATCTGAGGATTATTGGCGATGTTCGTCTTGACGAAGGTGGGGCAAAGCACTGTGACGTTGACGTTGGTACCGCTGAGTTCGGCCGCCAATGTCTCGGACAGAGCGAGCACGCCGGCCTTACTCACGTTGTATGCGCCCATTCGGGGCGCCGAGCCGAAACTTGCGGCGGACGCCACATTGATCACTCCGCCCCGGCCGTTGCTCCGGAGGCGAGGAACAAAAGTCTCGCAACCGTAGATAACACCCCAAAGGTTGACAGAAATCGCAGCGTTCCAGTCCTCGACCGACGTATCGCCGATGCGATTGCCGCCGGCACCGATTCCGGCGTTGTTGATCACCAGACTCGCCGCCTTGCCGAACCAGTCTTCACTGGCATCAGCGAGGTTACGGACCTGCTCAAGTTCGGTGACGTCGCATACGACGTCGAAACCCTCGCCGCCGGCCTGCCTCACCATCTCGGCCGACTCCTTCGCAGTGATGGGGTCTTTGTCCGCACACACAACACGTCCACCTCTGCGAGCAAGCTCAACGGCGAACGCGCGGCCGATACCGCTCCCTGCGCCTGTGACTACTGCGTGGGCGCGGTGGGTTCTACCTGGTGAATTACCGAACGGCAAGAACCTCATCTGCTTGCCCTTTGGATCGCGACACTGATTTCCGGTGCGGGAGGATATTCATTTGGGGGCATCAGCCACCATTGGGGTCGCATGCCACCAGTTTGGGCGTGAGCCCGACGTTTTGTCAAGATGGTGAGGTGAGGTCGAGAAGCAAGGTCTGGGGTGGTCGGACCGGTGCTGAGCGTCGAGCAGAGCGACGGCAGCAATTGATCGAGGCTGCGACCGAGATTTGGAGTGAGAGCGGTTGGGCCGCAGTGACTATGCGCGGCGTTTGCGCCCGGACAGGGCTCAACGATCGATACTTCTACGAGGACTTCAAGACGCGCGAGGATCTTCTCGTCGCAGCGTGGGATGGCGTTCGCAATGACATGCTCGGCGAGGTTTCCGCGCTCTTCGACGAGCGTGTGGATCGGCCGCCGATCGAAACCATCACCGCGGCGATCGCCATCGTGGTTGACCGGATCGCACGCGATCCTGGCCGGGCGCACATCCTCCTCGCTCAGCATGTAGGTAGCTCACCGCTGCAAGATCGCCGCGCTGTGGCGCTGCAGGAGGCAACGCAGTTGGTCGTCGAGGCAAGCCGGCCACATCTCAGAGAAGACGCCGACGAGACGGCCCTTCGTATGGACACTTTGGTTGCGGTGGGGGGGTTCGTCGAAGTCATCACGGCCTGGCACTCCGGTTTGCTTGCGGTGACCGAAAAGGAAGTGGTCGCGCACACTAGCCGACTGGCTGAAACCTTGGCTCAACGCTACGTCGTCAGCGGCTGAGGCTTAACCTTTCCGTGAGTTTCGAGGCCGACTGCATTTGTCTGTATGACTGTCGCCTTGACCCGCCACCGGGCATCCAATCCGTGACGACAGGCGCGCTGTCGTTTGTTTGGAGGAACGACGCAGAAACAGTGTCTTTCTGCGTCGCCCTCCTCACGCACTTTTGCTACCCAGGCTGAGCGATGACCTTCTGTGAGCCGTCTTGGTCGAACAGTTCCTTGCTCCATCGCTCCAGGACCGCGGCACTGTCCCAATCATCAGGGTGGAAGCCGGGGCGGTTGTACGAACGGAATCGCTGCAGCGCATCGGCGGTGAACATCGGGGTGCGACTGAAGCGATGTAGGCTACGCACCAACGTGACCGGGTTATACGAGGCCTTGTCAGAGGCCATCGAAAGCGCAGTCTGCAGAATGAGTTCGCCGAACAGAATTGCAGAGGCGATCCGCATGCCCCGTACGCGGGTGCGCTCGGTGCCTCCAATCAGCCGATAGGCGTCGAAGGCGACGGCTTTGTGCTCCGACTCCTCGAACGCATGCCACAGCAGAATCGGTCGAACCTCTGTCTGTCCGATGAGCTTCTGGGCGTCATCGCTGGTGAGAATGATTTCAGCGAGCGTCGCGGTGTAGTGCTCCAATGCAGAGGTCATCGACAGCCGCATTTCTGGCGAAAAGCGCCGCTCCAATAGCTTGATCAGGCGTGCGACGTGGCGGTCGATCCGCGCGGTCGGATAACCCATGGCCTGGAGCCGTTCGTTGAGGAGCCGATGCTGGTGTCGGTGTGTGGCCTCTTGTCCGATGAAACCCTTGACCGCTGTCAGCAATTGGGGATCGTCGATGGAACTCTGGAAATACTTGACCGAGCGGATGAAGAAGTCTTCCCCTTCCGGGAAGGTCGCAGAAAGCACCGAGATGAAATGGCTCATCACCAGGTCGCCATCCACGAAGTGTTGCCGCTTCGTGGAGGTGGGCATGGGGAAACGAACGCGCCGGGGTTTTGGCAATACACGGCTCTTGGTCGAGGCTCGATCTTCCGGCATCTTGACGGGGTCCTTCCTCCGTAGTCTGATCTGACTTTAGGCCTTGTCACATGAGACTGCCAGAATGTAGGGCATGAGTCCAGCACGTGTTTATGGCGGGCTGTCCGCAACTCAACGCGATGCGCAGCGCCGCGCACTGCTGATTGACGCCGCGGTCGCGCTCATGGGCAAGCAGGGAGCCGCCGCGTGCACCGTGACCGCTGTGTGTACGGAGTCAGGAGTGACGAGCCGGTACTTCTACCAGCAGTTTCGCGACAGAGACGCGCTCCTGCGTGCGATGTTCACCAAGATCTCCACCACCTTCCAAGCCGTGATCACCAAGGCGATACCGGATGACACCGTTGCTCCTCAAGAACTCGCTTACGCTCCGATAAAGGCCCTGGTTCAGATGATCGAGAACGATCCCAGCATGGCCCGCATATTGTTTGTCGAATCGGGCGCTGAACCCCTGCTTCGGCAGCTGCGAAGCGAACTGATGTCCGAATTTGCGGAGCTCGTCCTCAGAGAGGCCCGCCTGCATCTCGATATACCCAGCGAGGTGATTCAGGTCGCAGATCTCGCCGCTACCTACGGTGTCGGGGGCCTGTTCGAGATTCTCCGTCGCTGGATAGACGGACAACTAAACCTATCGACCGAAGTGCTTATCGAGCATTGTGCGGGTTTTCTCGGCAGTCTTGGCCTGTATACCCTCGGCCAGAAACCTGACCCGGCCGCTTCGCACATCCAGGTCGATATCAACTCCCCTGCGGGCCACAGCTGATGAGACCGGCGGTCTTTTCGCCGACACGCTGCGGCGTCACGCTACCGAAGGCTGGTACACCACGATGTGGTCGAGTACGCGTTTGCTTAGCAAACCCGCCTGTCGGCCCCGGTTTAATCCGAGCAGCCTGCGCCGGTTGAAAAATGAGCAGATTTACGGGTTGCGTCATCCCTCCCAGGGTGGTCGCGCAGTGCAGCGTATTGACGACGCCTTCTGTATGGAGCTAGTGAAGTGATCCAGCGTGACGACGACGAATAACCCGGACGCGGACGCGACCAGCTGGCCGGTGGCTTCCTCGCGCAATTCTGCCCGCACTTCGAGTTTCCGGCCGGTTCTGGACACGAGCTCCGCGCTGACCTCGTAGGGAACCCCCAGCAATACCGGCGCGAAGAACTCGGTGTCGAGCTTACGGGTGACGGCCATCTCACCGACGACGTAGAGCAGCATGCCCACCGTGTCGTCAAGAACCGTCATGACTGCGCCGCCATGTGCGATCCCGGGTGCGCCGCGATGTCGGCCGTCGAAGATATGCCTGGCGCCCACCCCGTCGCCACGCCGACGCGCTCGCAGGCGATGACCGTGCGGATTGTCTGTGCCGCAACCAAGGCACCACGGATGGTGCGCATCGAGGTAGTCGCCGTCGGCGGCGATAACACGATTCTGAAAGTTATGCCACCACGCGATGGCCGAATCTTCTGCTTGCTCGTCGATGACGAAATCCTCCTAAATAGGACCACGCAGTGCATGGACCACCATGCGACTGAAGAACTGCGCCGACGTCGGCTGGGCTGATCGCCGGAAGACAGTATGTAAAGGACTCGTTAGCCCGCCGAGATCATCGCTGCGGTACACCTTCCAGTTCGGTCACTATCAGCCATTTGGTCCTGCCCCGCAATACGCCCTCGACGCTGTCGCCGCATAGCTCGCCCGATAATGCTCGGGGTCGTCGTCGGTGCTATAGGGGTCATACCAAATCCTGTCCCCCACAGCGGTGACGGTCAACCTCGCCTTCTGCACAAGGGTCACGAACGTCACCGACCGCGTTCTGGGCGAAGCGCTGAACATCGTCATGCTGCCAATCGAGAAACCAGTAGTCTCCAGGAAACTCGATTGGTTTGAAGTGCCACTCACAGATAGCCTTTCAGATGAGCTTCGATGCCGGTATCGACAGTGCCAACGGATCGACTGGCCGTTTCGAGGGCTTCGACGAGGCGCGTTTCGGCGTCCGGGATCGTCGCGGCGACTTTGGCCGCAGCTAGACTACGACTCCGTAGCGATGTGCCGGCATCCGTGGCTGCGGCCGCAAGCGTAGACCACGCTTTGGAAGCATGTCGGGCCGCGGCAGCCGCTTCGGCAGTGGCGGCGTCATCTAGGAGATCGGCGATGTTCTGGCAACCGTGTGCCTGCAGCGTACGAAAGAGCCCGCCGCCGGTACCGGCTTTCTCGATGAACGCCCCGAGCCCGAACAATGCCGCGGTCAGGGCATCGTCATCGAACAGCGTTGGCCAATGCCCTACGTCATCGGCGAAGTCCTGCACACCCTTCAAACCGGAAGATTCGACTTCAGCTGCCTCGATGCGCAGTAGCGGCGCACCTACGGCACCGCCGCGCATGAACGCTGCGCTCGCGGCGAGTGAAGCGGCCGCGATCGGCCCAAGGTCTGGCACTCGCTCTGGCCAGTCGACGTGATATGTGGTGTGCCGGGTAGGTGTGGGAAACCCGACCGAGGACCGCGCCCGGCGTAGGTCGTCGTAGGCCACCGTCTGGGTTGTCTCGCGGTCATTATCGACCACATAGGCGACCCGTTGTTCGTCATCGTATCCGGTGATGACAATGTCGTGACGGCTCATGTGCAATCGGACGCGCAGGTAAGGAAGTTCGCCGATGTCAGCCCAGACCATGACGGGTCGACCTTTGTCGATTTCGTCGGTCACAAATGCCCATCCCACGTCCGGGTCATCGGTCGATCGCACGACGAACTTTGCGCCAACCCGGGAGAGGTAATCTTGTTCCAGGTCGCTTCCTCGTCCTACCAGGTACACCTGGGGGAACAACTGCGTAGAGCGGACGTACGAGAAGTCCAAGGCTCCGCCGAGGGTGAAGACCAATCCTTCACTGAGTGCTTCTGTCCCCCATCCGAGTTGGGCCCATTCAGTAAGGTCACGAAGCGCACCGGAACCACAGTGCCCTCCCCTCCTATGGGGATAGGGAATTTGAATCCTCGTCATCGCCGCTTCCTCTCTTGTCAGTAGCACTGTTGAGACTCGTCAAAAGCTACGTTTCATCACGGCTTCCCGGCTGACAGTAGGTGCCAACACCAACACGCGTGACCGCAGCCAACCTCAGCCGCGCATCTCGACCGCCTATGGCGATGGGGCACATTGACTTTCGATCGCTAGTCCTGCATCAACACGTCAACGGTAAGAGCCACAGACGCGCAGCACTCAACCGTTGTACTCAGCTCGCTTGCTCCCGTGGTCGCGCTCCCGCGCTTCGGCTGCTTTATCAGAATCGGATGAGTCCTCGGATGTTGCGGCCCGATCGCATATCCGCGTAGCCTTCGTTGATCTGATCGAGGGTGTACTCACGGGTGATCAGCTCATCCAGCTTGAGGTGTCCGGCGTTGTAGAGCTCGACGAGCCGCGGGATGTCGTGGGCGGCGTTCGACGAACCGTACAGAGCGCCGCGGATCTGCTTTTCATACAGCGTCAATTCCAGCAGTGAACCCGACATCGAGGTGTCTTCGGGGTGCCCGATCGCGGTAACGACCACACGGCCGCGTTTACCGACCAAGGACAGCGCCTCGCCGATGTAGGACCCTTCGGCGACATCGGTGGTCAAGACGCAGACATCGGCGAGTTTGCCGCGGGTGATGTCACTGATCAGTGACCAGGCCTCGTCGATCGTGGCAACGGCATGCGTCGCACCGAAACCGCCGGCTTGTTCACGCTTGAACGCCACCGGATCGACAGCCACGATGTTCAACGCGCCCGCGATGCGGGCACCCTGAATCGCATTCATGCCGATGCCACCGGCTCCGATCACTACCACGGTATCCCCGGCACGCACCTCACCGGTGCGCACCGCCGACCCGTACCCGGTCGTCACACCACACCCGATCAACGCCGCCTTGTCCAGCGGTGTCCCCTGGTCGATTTTGACCAGAGACGCCTTGGGGACCACGGTGTATTCCGAGAACGTGCCCAGCAGGCACATCTGGCCGACGTCCTCACCCCGGGCATGGAAACGGTAAGTGCCGTCGATCTGGGGTCCCATCATGAGCGCGGCACCCAAGTCGCACATGTTCCCCATCCCCCGCGCGCAATAGGAACAGTGCCCACACGACGGCAGGAACGTCAGGATCACCGAATCGCCCTCGGCGACGTTCTCGACACCCGCACCCACTTCGACCACGGTGCCGGCACCCTCGTGGCCACCGACGACGGGCAGCGGAATGGGCAGGTCGCCGGTCACGAGGTGTTCGTCGGAATGGCACAACCCGGTCGCGGTCAGCTGGACGAGCACTTCATCGGGGCCGGGAGGATCCAACTCGATGTCCTCGACTTCCCACTTTTCTCCTAGGCCCCACAGCACTGCAGCACGTGTCTTCATATGTGTCTCCTTAACGTCAGTGTTTCGGTCGCAGTGGATTGATGATTCACGCCAGCGTCTCGATGATGAGGTCACCGTCGCCGAACTGGCGGCGCAGCTTCTTCTTGTCGAACTTGCCAGTGGAAGTCAGCGGAATGTCGGTGACGAACGCCCACCGTTCCGGTAGCCACCACTTGGCCACCCGCGCACGCAGAAATTCGGTCAGCTCCGCCGCGGTGGCGGTGCGGTCGGCAGCCAGGACGACCACCGCCAGCGGCCGTTCCTGCCACTTGTCGTCGGGCACTCCAATCACCGTGGCGGTGCGCACCGCAGGGTGAGCGGCCAACTCGTTCTCCAATTCCACCGAGGAGATCCATTCGCCCCCGGACTTGATGACATCCTTGGAGCGGTCGGTCAGCGCGATGAACGCGTCCGCGCTGATCGTCCCGACGTCCCCGGTACGCAACCACCCGTCCGGCGACGCCGCCGGACTGTCATTCTCGTAATACGACTGAGTGATCCACGGGCCGCGGACTTGAATCTCCCCCACCGATTTTCCGTCCCACGGTTGTTCTGCACCGCTGTCATCGACGATGCGGGCCTGCACACCGGCCACCACCCGGCCCTGGGTTGCGCGCAGGTGAAGCGACCTCTCCGGGGTATCAGAACTCCGCGGCAGAGCGACCGAGGCCAGCGGGGAAGTCTCAGTCATCCCCCAAGCCTGCACAATGCGGATGCCCAGCTCGTCATAGGCGGTCATCAACGACCGCGGAACCGCCGAACCACCGCAGGCCACCATCTTCAGCGAACTCACGTCATGGCCGGGATTGTCGCGCAGGTAGTGCAGAACATCGGTCCAGATCGTCGGCACCGCCCCCGCCATCGTCGGTCGCACCGCCTCGATCATCTCCACTAGAGGCCCCGCCTGCAGGAAACGGTCAGGCAGCAGAAGCTGCGCGCCGGCCATCATCGCCGCATACGGCAACCCCCACGCGTTGGCGTGGAACATCGGAACGATCGCCAACACCGTGTCGTCATGACCGATGCCCAAGGCATTCGAAGTGCACGCCGCCTGCGAGTGCAACCACGTCGAACGATGGCTGTAGACAACACCTTTCGGATGCCCGGTGGTACCGCTCGTATAGCACATCGCTGCGGCCGACTGCTCGTCGACGTCGGGCCAGTCGAACGTACTCGACTGGGCGGCCACCACATCGTCGTACCGTAGGACGTCCTTTCCGCACCCCTCGACCGCGGCAAGATCGCCGGTTCCGGTCACTAGCACCGTGCGCACCGAGGTCATCGACGGCAACGCCGCCGCCAAAAGGGCCAGCACCGTACTGTCGACGATGATCACCCGATCCTCGGCATGATTGGCGATCCACGTCAGCTGTTCCGGCGGCAGCCGCAGGTTCAACGTATGCAGCACCGCGCCCATCGACGGCACCGCCGCGTAACAGTCCAGATGCTCCTGGTTGCTCCACTGTAACGTCGCGACACGCTCATCTCCACGGATGCCGATCTGGCGCAGAGCATTTGCCAACCGTGCCGCACGCTCACCCACCTCGCGATAGGACACCCCAGAGATCTGCCGGGGTCCGCGCGCAGTCAGCACCTCGCGATCGCCATGAACTGCCGAAGCATGGGCCACGATCGCGGGCACAGTCAACGCAACGTCCTGCATCGTGCTCCTCATCGCACACCCGCCCTACAGCCCGCGGTGAGGCGAGGGTCACGCATCGATGAGGTCCTGCCGATTCTGGCTCTCCAGCATCAACCGGTACTCGGGGAACAGGTTCTTGGCCTGCGGGATCAACTTGATCAACTTCGGCACCGGACCTTTCGCACGTACCGTTCCCTTGGCCATCGCCATCGTCAAGTTCACCTTCCCCAACCAGAACTTGTTCCCCGTGTCTGCCGACATGAACAACTCCACGTTGGGCACCGCGGTACTGGCCGCTCCGGTCTCCACCACCTTGTTCGGCATGTCCACCGTCACAACCGCATCCGGATCTGTGTAATGCACCCGCAACACCACACCCGAATTCGCGAGCTTGTCCGCCAGACCTTCCTTCTCCAAACCCCGCCGAAAGATCCCGCCCAGGAAGGCATAGACCTCGTCCTCGTCCCTAAATACCGCCACCGTCAACCTCAACTAACCTCATTGTCAGAACAGAACAGAACAGAACAGGCACCGACTTCTGACGCTGCTCCTCCGGAAAGAATCGTCATGCTCGTTGGGAAACCCCACTAGGTCCTGATGCGCTGCGCCAAGGCGACCGCCGGGCAGCCGCTAGCGTTCCTTTGCCAGCGGGGCTGGATGGCAATTGTCACTGAAGTACCTCTCCAAGACACGCGTCGCATCCGCCGTCGTCGTTCCCACCGCCTACGCACCGCCGGCACCTCAGTCCGAGCCGGCGAGCACCAGTTCGGCCCGTTCGACGGCGACTTGCTGCGTGATGACCCGCTTGCTGAACATGAAGTCGCGGGGACGGTTGATGCAGTCGGCGGCAATGAGCTCGCCGGCACGGAGGTAGAAGCAGGTGAAGTCGCGGTCCCGGGTCGGGTCGCCGCTGAGGACGACCTCGTCGTACCCGGTGTTGAGACCGGCGATCTGGAGCTTGAGGTCGTATTGATCTGACCAGAACCATGGAAGGGCCGCAATCTTCTTGGACTTCCCACAGACGGTCGCGGCGGCGACCTTGGCCTGCTCGGCCGCGCTCGGCACGGACTCCAGGCGGATGCGACGGCCGTAACGGGCCATGTCGTGGCTGGCGCAGTCCCCGGCGGCCACGATGTCGGGGTCGCTAGTCCGGGCCCGATCGTCGATCACGACGCCGTTGTCGACGACCAGGCCCGCGGTGGCGGCGAGCTCGGTGTTCGGCTCCACGCCGATGCCGACAATGACGAGGTCGGCGGGAATTGATTCGCCACTGGCCAGGATTACTTCGCGGACCCTGCCGTCGCCGGACAGAGCCTCGACCAGCGTGCCCGTCCGGATGTTGACGCCCTCCTCCCGGTGGATCCGGTCGAAGAACTCCGATACCTCCGGGGCGGTGACCCGTTCAAGGACGCGCCCGGTCGCCTCGAGCAGGGTGACCTCCAGACCCAGTGCACGCAACGAGGCGGCTGTCTCCAGTCCGATGTAGCCGCCGCCCACGATCACCGCCCGACGCCCGGGGCCGGCGGCCTCTCGGATCATCTCGCCGTCCGCGGCGGTGCGTAGGTAGAAGACTCCGGCCAGGTCCGCTCCCGGGGTGGGGAGCCGACGAGGCCGGGCGCCAGTGCACAGCGCGAGCTTGTCGTAGGGCAGTGCGTCGCCGGTACTCAGCACGACATGACCAGCCGAGCGGTCGATCGCCGCCACCGTCGCATCCAGGAGTCGGATCCGCTGCTTGGCGTAGAAATCCGAGTTGCGGATCGCGAGTTCGGCCAGTTCGCATTTGTCGGCCAGGTACGACTTGGACAGCGGGGGCCGCTGGTAGGGCAACGCCGACTCATCGCCGACGAGGACGATCTCGCCGTCCCACCCTTCTCGGCGAAGACTGGCGGCGAGCTGGGTGCCCGCGTGGCTGGCCCCCGCGATGACCGCTCGCTGCACGGTCATGCGCCACCTTTCGGGATGAGGCGGACCATCAGCTTACTGATCCCCCTCACGAAGTTGGACTGCACGTACTCGGGCTCACCGACGACCTCGATGTTCTCGAACCGCGGAAGCAGCTCCTCCCACAGGATCCGCAACTGCATCTCGGCCAGCCGGTTACCCATACAGCGGTGCACGCCGAAACCGAAGGAGATGTGGTTACGGGCGTTGGCCCGGTCGATAATCAGGTCATCGGGCCGATCGAACACGCGCTCGTCGCGGTTGCCCGAGGCGTACCACATCAGGACCTTATCGCCCTTGCGGATGAACTGCCCGTTGAGCACAGTGTCGGCCTTGGCGATCCGGCGCATATGCGCGAGCGGGGTTTGCCACCGGATGATCTCCGAGACCATGTTGGGGATCAGCTCGGGGTTCGCCTTCAGCTTCTCAAACTGGTCAGGGAACTCGTTCAGCGCCAGAACACCACCGCTCATGGAATTGCGGGTCGTATCGTTGCCACCCACGATCAGCAATACCAAGTTGCCCAAGAACTCCATCGGGCGATCGATCAGGTCCTTGGTGCTCTCGTCGCTCTGCAACATGGTGATCAGATCGAAGCCGGGCAGCTCTCCGGCAGCTTTCCGGGCTGCCTTGTCCCGCCAGTGAGCGCTGAGACCTCTAGCCATATCGACCATGCCGCGAAATATCTCGTCGTTGTCCGAGGGCCCACCGTTGGCTTGCTCCATGGAGGTGGCGAGATCGGACCATTGGACGAGCTTGCGCCGCTGCTCGTACGGGAAGTCCAGCAGCGTGGCCAGCATGCGCGCGGTTAGCTCGATCGAGACGTGCTGCACCCAGTTGAACGGTTCGCCAAGCGGCAGAGCGTCGAGCACGTCTACCACCCGCTCGCGGATGAGGCCCTCCATCTCACGCAGGTTCTTCGGTGCGACCACACCCTGGACAGCCTGCCGTTGCCGGTCGTGTTTCGGGGGGTCCATCGCGATGAACATCGCAATGTCGAGGAAGCGCGGCGGGCTCCCGATGACGATGAACGGCTCGGAGGAGAAGACCTCGTGGTTCTTGTCGACGGCCACGATGTCGGCATGCCGCGTCACCGACCAGAACGGGCCGAACGCGCTGTGGGCCTGATAGTGCACGGGAGCCTCGTTGCGTAGGCGCTCGTAATAGGACTTCCAGCGACCCTGACGATAGAGGAAAGGATTGCTAAGGTCGATGTCGGTCAGTTCAACCTCGTCAGCCGGCGGGATCGGTCGCTCGATGAAGATTTTTTCACCGTTGGTGCCGGTGACCCAGCGCCGCGTTCTGTCGTAGAGGTGGGCGCCCTGGATTATTCGGTCCATCGGAATTGTTGCCTGAGCCTTGGCAGTGACTGCCTCGCGAATATTGCTCACGTCTCACCTCTCTTTCGTCATCACAGTTGGAACTCGGGCAGATGGACGATCAAACCGTCCCACGCCTCAGAGACCTGCATCTGGCAGGACAGCCGGGAGGTCGGCTGACGCTCGGGGTTCATCGCGAGCATCTCCTCTTCATTGGCCCCGGAGAGGCCGACCCGATCGGACCATTGCGGATCGACGATCACATGGCAGGTGCCGCACGCGGCTTCGCCTCCGCAGTCGCCGTCGATGCCGGGCACCGCATTGTTGGTCGCGACCCGCATCAGTGACTGACCTTCCTCGAGAGGCGCCTCATACTTCTCGCCGCCGTGGGAGACAAATGTGACAACTGCCATAGCCAGGCTCCTTGCGTGTCCTCAGTTACTTGACACAAGTCTTGCGCCAGATGAGCGCTGCGGCTATGTTCGCCGGAGTCAGAAACTTGTGATTTCGGCTCAAAGGGGCCATGGTCAGTGAACCCCAATGACGCGGGTGTGCCCCCACTCGCATTCGTGCAAATGCTCGAGAGCCCGGCGTTTGACCCAGACGCCGTCGCGCGGCTTCGCAACATCATGGCTCGCGAAGGAACCGACGAGGCGACGCTGATTCAGCGTGATGTCCAGGCCCCGTTACGGTGGTTTCGTGAGGCGTACCCCGGTCTAGACATCGATCAGGCAACGCTGCTCGGATTTGCGTTAGCCGAACAGGCACAGTTGACGTCCTTCGGCCCGCTGAGTGTTCCGCTGGTCAGCGCGGGCTCAGTGGCCGAGATCGTAGAGCTGCTGACTTATCTGCCGTTGATCACGACGGCTGTCAAAGCACAGTTTCATCCAGATGACCAAGGCCTCACCGTCGGGCTCTGGGGACACACCAGCGATCGGGCCCTGGACTGCCTCGCCGTCACGTACGCCGGGTTGGCGTTGTTGCGACTGCTGGACATGCTCGTCCGTGCGGCGCCGACCCTCACACTCCACTTGAGTTGGCCAGCGCCCGCCGCCTTGAAAGATCGCGAGGACGACCTTACCGCCGGGCGCCTGTTCTTCGACGCTCCGATGTCCTTCCTCCATGTTCCCGCGGACACGCTCAACGAGGTGTGCCGGTTCTCCGATCCCGTCGCATACCGACTCGCCATCGTCGATCTGCAGCGAACTCTCGACCAGCGGAGCGAAACCACGTCGTTCTCGGAGAAGGTGAGACGGCTGCTGCAGAAGGAGCCCGGACGCCGAAGTAAACATTGGTTCGCACATGAGCTGTCAATGTCCACCAGCACACTCAAGCGGCGCCTCTCCGAAGAGGAGACCACCTTTCGCGAGTTGCGCCAAGCATTCCTGCGCGAGCGCGCGATGCTGCAGCTACTCGACCGATCCCTATCGGTGAGTGAGATAGCCACGGATCTCGGATACAGCGACCTCGCCAACTTCTCACACGCCTTCAAGCGATGGACCGGCCGCTCTCCGAGCGAGTTCCGGCTCTCACCACATTGAGCTGTCCCGGCGGGTCCGGAGATCCGACCTTTGCGGCGTCTTTCTGCAGCGTCGCCTCTCCCCGGGTGTTCGATGGAGGCCCGAGCCTGCGCGCCGGGCAGCAGATTCACCCGGTCACACAAGCCGGCCAGATGCTCGGCCAGCACCGAATCCAATTGGCGGGCATGACCGAAAGTGAACTCCCGCAACAGCGTTCCCATCGTTGACGGGGGATACACCCGGCGGAAAAAGGGATTTATGCCGCCAGCGCGGACCAGGTCGACATCATCGATGTAATCCGCGCCCGCTTACATGCTCGCGATCAGGGTGGCCAGTTTCGGAGCCGGATTGGCCGACCTCGACTTGACCCTGGGAGCTGCGATGTGAATCTTGTTGGCCAACAACTCCGATAGGCCTGCCTGCTCAGCCAGCGCCATCACCGGCACCAGGCCCGCGCACGACACCAGATATCCTCATCGAACACATCGGACCGCGGGGTGAACGTGTGGGACACTCGCGCCGGAAGTGCCGTTCTCGAACTGGACCGATTGTTGCCTGAACAATATCAATCTTCCCAGCTCAGAACGCACTTTCCTTATCCCGACACCCCGACAAACAGTCCATTGTCAGTGGATCGAGGCCAAGACCGCTCAAGTCACAGCTATCTATAGCCAACGCCGAGGTAGCGGAGCGCCACCCGCGAGATCCGCGCACCCGTGGTGGCGATGTCCGCGGAGGGAAGAACGACGTGACTCACGGTGAGCCGCACCAGAACGTCTGCGACCTCCTCGACGTCTTCGGAGTCGAGATCGGCGAAGTGGTCGTGAAACCACGCGACCAAAGCCGCGGAGGAGAGCTGGAGCAGGGACGCCGATGTCGGCAGGAGAGGAAGAACGCCCGTCGTCGGCGCACCGGCGCGATCATCCCCTGAGTGGTTGGACGTCAGCACCGACTTCAGGAGCGGACTGGCTTCTGCTTCACGCAGGGTGAACCGCACCGCTGCGGTGATGCCGCCCTGAACGTCGCCGGTGTGTTCGGCGAGAATGGCGTGGATACCCTCCAGGAAGCGCTGACCCTCGGCCACCACGAGCGCGTCACCAAGTCCCTGCTTATCGCCGAACTCCTTGTATAGCGTCGGTCGGGAGACGCCGACAAGTTCGGCGACCTCACTCACTCGGACTTGTTCCCAGCCCTTCTCAATGGTGAGTTCCCGTGTCGCCCTCAAGACCTGCTCGCGGATATGTCGGCGAAACGACATCCGCGCCGAATCAGTTGGCATACGAGCAGAATAGGTGGCGAACTGGGATCTCCCGCGCAGCCCGACGACTGGCGTCAAACGGTACGGTCGAGAAAGTCGACGACCGCCGTCGAGAATGCGTCGTTGTTGTCGCCAGCAACCATGTGGCCCGCGCCTGACACGTCAACGGTTTGCGCGTGGGGAACCAAGGTGAGGAAATCCTTCACTGTCTCTTCGGAGACTATGTCCGACAGCAGGCCGCGGACCAGCAGCGCCGGCGCGGACACCTGTCGCGCGCCATCGACAAGGAATGCGCTCATCATCTCGAACTCCTCTGCGCCGTCGTCTGAATCACTCTGCAGGAACTGAAAATTCGACGTCGCAAACGCCGGATCCCATCGCCAGGCCCAGCGACCGTCTCCACGTCGGCGGAGGACTTTTTGAAGGCCGTCGACGTTTTCGGGGCGAGGGCGGTGCGGGTTGTAGGCGGCGATCACGTCAGCGGCCGACTCTAGGCTGTCGAAACCTTCGGGATGGGCCGACATGAACGATAGGACTCGGCGGGCGCCGTGCATCTGCATTCGCGGAGTGATGTCAACCAGGACGACGGCCTGCCATAGCTCCGATGGGGCGAGCAAGTGCGTGCCGAGGATGGTCAAACCGCCCAACGATGCCCCGATCGCGGCAACTGGGCGGGCGGAGCCGGCGTACGCGCGCACGGCCAACAGGTCGGACCCCAGCCGTTCGATGTCATAGCGTCCGTCTGGATCCCAGTCGCTGTCACCATGTCCCCTTGCGTCGTAGGCGGCAACGGTGTAGCCCCGCTGATGCAATCGTTGGGCGGTGACATCCCAGGCGTGCCGGCTCTGACCACCGCCGTGAAGGAGCAACACGACCGCCCGCGGTCCGTCACAGCGGTAGAAGTCGACCGCCAGCGAGAGCCCATCCACCGTGGGCACGCGCTCGACGACAGGAGCGGACAAATCATGTGCTCTGTTTGCAGACATCAAGAGATGGCCTTCGGTGCGACGACGGTGACGGTGCCCTGCGCCGCACACACCGCTCTGCCGTCGTTGCAGATGTCGATACGTGCCACACCGCTGGTTCTGCCCAGCGAGATGATCTCAGCCGTGGCTACACAGGTTCCGCTGGAAACTGGACGAAGCAAATTCAGTTTGAACTCCGTCGTCGCGACCCAGGATCCCATCGGAATCACGGGATAAAACACCACTCCAAGGCAATGGTCGACCATGGCCGACAAGCAGCCGCCATGCAAGTTGCCGAAAGGCGTCTTCAGGTCGTCGCGTGCGTCCATCTCCGCGACGAGCCGTCCAGCAGTGAAGTCAGTGTGCCGGAAGCCGAGGTAACCGGCCAACCCGCCCGTGGTTTCTGCTGCGCTCTGCAGTTGTTCAGCGACCTGCTGGTTGAACGTGGTGAACTGCACAGACATGTCCGGCCTCCTACCTCAGCTGTGGTTGAGACATTACGCCTTGTCTGTCACATCGGTCGACAATGGTCGCTCGCCAGGATTGCGGGAAGGAGAAACCTTGAAAGAAATGTCCGGAGCCCGTCACGACTGCGCTCCCGCGGTCCTCGAACAGTCAGCAGGCTCAGTATCGTGCGGAGAACCCACTCGGCGGCGTCGTCGACGGAGACGCCCGGTTCTACGTAACTCCAGTGTCTCCTGAAGATGGGACGGAGAAACTCGGTGACGAGTTCGAAGAGTGACGTCGAGGTCCCCGCCGCGAGGCCAACGCCGGCGAGTTCCTCGTCGCTGCCGAACAACAATCCGATGATCTCTTCGCGGCGCGCGGCCTCAACTGTGTATTCCACGAAATCGACGAGAGCGGAGCCCAGATCGGTGTGCTCCGCGATCCGGGGGTTGATGCGATCGAGATAGCGCTCGGCGGCGCGAATGATGACGCCCGACATCACCGCCTCCCGATTAGGGAAGTAGCGATACACCGTTGCCCTGGAGACACCCGCTGTTCTGCCGATGTCCTCCATGGTCGTGCCTACCACGCCGCAACTCTCTAGGCACCGCTCGGCAGCATCTAGCAATCGGTCGCGAGCGGAACCACGATCTGACGGCGCGGCGGCACCCCATCGCACCAACTTCGTCGACACAACAGCCAGTATGCCGCGGGCGCACACCATTGTGGCTTGACTGCAGATATGACACCATCGCATTCGTGTCTCACAACAGCCCGTGGCCCTGAGCGAGTGATCGATTGTCGGTAGAAGCGCGTACTCCGGTGGTGGTCGGCGTAGGCGAAGTAACCCATCGCGGGGACGACGTCGTCACCGGCCTCGGTTGGTATTCGACGAAACATTCGGTCGGTGTGTGGTCGGCCACCCCTCCACCAACCGGGTGGCGACTGATCGACACGGCAGACGAACAAGCTCAGATCGATTCATCGCGGCTGGCCGTCGCAGGCGTCGACGAGGCGACCGGTCGCGCGACAGTGGACGGGTACACGGTCGAATACGACCGAGACGGGCGACCTCGATGGACACCGATCATCGCGCACCTGTCCGACGGGCGAAGAGTCGTCGCACGCAGCGACGATCCGCAGATTGCCGAGGCGATGGCGGGCGAGATGTACGTTGGCAGAACGGTTTGCCTCCGAAACACAGGGTCGTCCACGGGATTCGAGCTTCCATGATCGCCGAGGCCATGGTGTTGACCGGACCGCGGAATCTGGAGCGGCGCCAGATGACCATCCCCGACGTCGGTGACCGCGGTGCGATCCTGCGAGTTGAAGCATGTGGTCTATGCGGTACAGATCACGAACAATTCACCGGACACCTGCCTGCCGGCTTCTCATTCGTTCCAGGTCACGAAATCGTCGGCATCGTCGAACATGTCGGCAATGCGGCCAGCGAACGCTTGTGCGTCCAGGCCGGCCAGCGCGTGGCCGTCGAGGTGTTCCGGTCCTGCCGAGACTGCCCGGAGTGTCGCCGCGGCGAATACCGGCGATGTGCGGTGAACGGCATCGCCACCATGTTCGGGTTCGTCGACGTGGAGATCGGCGCCGGGTTATGGGGCGGATACGCCACCCATGTGGAGCTTCCGTGGGACGCGATGCTACTCCCGATTGCCGAAGACATGGACCCCGTTCTCGCCACGTTGTTCAACCCTCTCGGGGCCGGTATCCAATGGGGGAAAACTCTTCCCGACACCAAGGCGGGGGGTATCGTAGCGATACTGGGACCGGGCATCCGCGGGATCTGCGCGGCGGTGGCGGCGAAAGAGGCGGGAGCCGCTTTCGTCGCGATGACCGGCATCGGTCCACGCGACGATCAGCGACTGGCCATAGCCAGATCATTCGGTGTCGACCTGCCCATCGACGTATCGCAGGACGATGCAGTGACAGCGCTCCAGCGTGAGACAGGCGGACAGCTTGCCGACGTGGTCGTCGATGTCACCGCCAAAGCACCCTCCGCGTTCGCCGACGCCGTCGCCCTTGCCAGGCCTGGCGGCACGGTCGTGGTTGCCGGCACCCGCGGCGGAGGCGGCGCGCCCGGCTTTGAACCAGACACGCTGGTGTATAAGGAATTACACATCTCCGGTGCACTCGGCGTGGAGTATCCCGCCTACCGGGCAGCCCTCGAGATTCTGGCCACGCGCCGCTGGCCGTTCGACCGGATCACAAGAGAATCAACCGGATTCGCTGGTCTCGCGCCGCTGCTCAGTTCGCTTGCAGATGAAAATGCCAAATCGAGTGCGGCCCTGCACAACGTCTTCGTGCCCACGCCCTCACAGCATGCGGAGCTTCAACAGAGAAAGGTCACGTGACGAGGACGGAACGCGTACCGATGCTCGACCTTGAGCAGGCCCGGCTGCGGGCTGCCGAGTGTGGGCTGCCCGAAGAGATGGCAGAACTGTCAGTATTTCGCGTGGCACTTCACCAGCCGAGCCTCGCAGTGGCCCTGTACGGAATGCTCGAGGCGCTGCTATTTAACGGTGTGCTCGACGCCCGGCTACGCGAATTGATCATCATGCGCATCGGCTGGGTAACGGGGTCGGTATATGAGTGGACACAGCATTGGCGAATCGCGACGCTGCTCGGTGTGGCTTCGGATGACCTTCTGGCGGTGCGTGACTGGCAAAGTTCCAATCGTCTGGGCCATGCCGAGCGTGCAGTCCTGGCGGCGACCGATGATGTGGTACGTGACGGGGTCATTGCCGAGGAAAACTGGGCCGCGTGCCACAAGGCATTCAATGGCGATCACGCGGTTTTGGTCGAACTTGTCGGAGCGATCGCCAATTGGCGGCTCTTTTCGATCCTGCTTCGATCCTTGAATATTCCGCTTGAGTCGGGTACCGACTCCTGGCCGCCCGATGGGCGAGCCCCTCGACGTGACGATTGAGTAAAAACCGGTTGTTCAGCAATCGCACCCAAGTTGAAGCTCGGTTACCCCTTATGTTCCTAGTCAGTTGTGGGCTATTGAATTTCAAACGGGTAGTTGTGATTTCGGTCTCATAGCCACGGTCTCGGGGTAATGCCACCAACTAAACATGTGGAGCCAACTGTTCTGGGACGCCTACACCAGCTTGAAGCACGCTCCGTCATACGAATACGATCCAAGGCATGTCGAGGTTCTTCGCGACTCAGGCCAACTGTTACTACTGGGAGAGTCGTTCAATCGGGTCGCTGGCAACAGAACGCCAATGAAGGCGATCGCCAGCAGTCACCGCACACAGCACCTCAAGCAGAGAATTCAAGAGCCCGCTGCTGCAAGCTAGACCCGGCGTCCGACACCGAGGCGCTGCCGCCTCCATGCAGCTGACCACGAACGCCAGCTGCGCCGAAGTCCCACCGGGGACGGCAAACACCTTCCGCCGCAACACCTTCGGATGCAGCTTGGACGGAAGGCCACCAGCCACCATGATATCGACCGTCTCGGCGTCGCCAGCACCGCGGACGAATCGGTGTACCGGCCCGTTGCCACCTCGCCTCCGGCTTGCGCAGGTCAATCTCTCAGGTCGTCGTTGCCACACTCAGGAGTGACATGTACAAATCACGGTTCAGCGAGTGTACAGTTCACGGTGTGGAGGTATCCGTGACCGAGTTGCGCGCGCACCTTAGCGATTGGCTCGATCGAGTTCGGGCTGGTGGTGAGGTCGTCATCACCGACCGCGGGATTCCGGTCGCGCGACTCGCTGCGCTGGACAGCGCAGGCACCTTGGAGCGTCTCACGGCCGAAGGCGTGATTGGCAGGGCCACCGCGCAGCGGCCCGTCGCTGCGGGACGGTCCCGGCCCAGGCCGCGGCGGCCGTTGTCTGACCAGGTCAGCGACCAGCGGCGCTGACCGGTGCCGCTCGTCTACTTCGACGCCAGCGCCTTCGTCAAACTTCTCACCACCGAGACAGGGAGCTCGCTGGCGTCCGCGCTATGGGACGGCTGCGACGCCGCATTGTCCAGCCGTCTGGCCTACCCCGAAGTCCGCGCCGCACTCGCTGCAGCAGCCCGCAATCACGACCTAACTGAATCCGAGCTCGCCGCTGCCGAGCGTGACTGGGAGGACTTCTGGGCCGCCACCCGCCCAGTCGAACTCACCGCGACAATTGAACAGCACGCCGGCCGCCTCGCCCGCGCCCATGCCTTGCGCGGAGCCGACGCTGTCCATCTGGCCAGCGCGTTGGCAGTCGGCGACCCCGGCCTGATCGTCGCCGTTTGGGACCGACGCCTGCACGCCGGAGCCCAAGCCGCCGGGTGCCGACTCGCCCCCGCCCAACTCGACCGCTAATCCGACCGCTCGACGTCAGAGGTGGGTCGACCCCGGCATGGATGACGATCAGGTACCGATTCGCCAGGTCAGAACCCGTGTCGTAAGTGGCCAAGTCCCCCCTCGGACACTCAACTGAGGCGAGCGAAATGAATGCTCGCATTTACTTCCGAGCCGATGGAACGTGTTGAGCGGCGAAGCCGCGAACACACCCACACTGCTACGGTCGCCCACACCCAATCACCTTCCCGCGCAACCGTATTGGGCCTGCACCGGCAATCGAACCGAGCACACACTTCGCGCCTGGGCATTCACACGTAGGCTGGTAGGCGACCCATGAACCGACCGAACGGCTTTCTCCGGCGAACGGCGACACGCACTTTTCGTGATCGCCGCGAGGCGGGTCGCGCGGTGGCCGAGGAGCTGACGGCCTACCGCGGCCGCGACGACGTGCTGGTGTTCGGGCTGGCGCGCGGCGGCGTGCCGGTGGCCTGGGAGATCGCCGCCGCCCTGCACGCCCCGCTGGACGTGTTCCTGGTGCGCAAGCTGGGGGTGCCGAACTGGTCGGAGCTGGCGATGGGCGCCCTGGCCAGCGGCGGCGGCCTGGTGATGAACGACGACGTCGTGGCCAGCGTGCGCGTCACCGACGAGCAGGTGCGCGAGGTGATCGACAGCGAGACGGCCGAACTGCTGCGGCGCGAACACGCCTACCGGGGCGACCGGCCGATCGCCGACTTGCGCGACCGGGTCGTGATCCTGGCCGACGACGGGATCGCCACCGGCGCCAGCATGCTGGCCGCCGTGCGAGCGGTGCGCGGCTCAGGCCCGAAATCGGTGACCGTCGCGGTCCCGGTGGGGCCCGACTCGACCTGCCGCGGCCTTGCACGCGAGGCCGATGACGTGGTGTGCGTGACGACGCCGCCCGGATTCGAGGCGGTCGGGCAGGTCTACGACGACTTTCACCAGGTCAGCGACGACGAGGTGCGCGAACTGCTCGCCACGCCGACCGCCTGAGCGTTACTTGGCGGACTCGTCGCCGCGACCCTCGGCCGCGACGCTGGATTCCTCGGTCGGTTCGGTCGCCTCGGGTTCGCCCTCGGCGGGAACTTCCTCGGGGTAGTCGACGTAGTCGTCCTCGTCGGAAGCTGTCTCGCCCGCATCCTGATCTTCGGCGACCCCGGCCTCGCGGTGCTGGCGCTCCCGCAAGGCGTCGAGGATCAACAGGACCACACCGACCACGCTGGCGGCGATGCACATCCAGGCGACCAGCTCGTTGCTCGTGACGACGGCGAACACCAACGCGACGAGCCCGATCAGGGCCAATACCAGCGCAATGACGAGCATCGGGCATCCTCCAGGCGACGAGCGGGACTGCGGTGTTCAGGACCTAGTGTGCCAACCCCGAAGCTCGGCGAGCGGCCGGCCCAGCGAAAAGGCTAGTTGTTGCCGCGGTTGAACTGGTCGAACCCGCCGGCCTCCGCGCTGGAGTCGACGGGGGCCGCCGACCCGCGCTGACCGAGTTCCTCGAGCTGAGACTCCAGGTAGGTCTTGAGCCGGGTGCGGTATTCACGCTCGAAGGTGCGGAGCTGCTCGAGGCGACCCTCCAGGACCGTGCGCTGCTGGTTGATGGTGCCCATGATCTCGGAGTGCTTGCGTTCGGCGTCGGCCTGCAGGGCGTCGGCCTTCTCCTGGGCCTGGCGCAACTGGGTTTCGGAGCGGGTCTGCGCGTCCGCCAACATCGCGTCGGCGCGCTGCCGGGCCTCGGTGACCGTGGTCTCGGCGGTGCTGCGGGCCTCGCTGAGAATCTGGTCGGCGTTGGCGCGGGCGTCGGACAGCATCTTCTCCGACTCGGCCTGCGCGGTGCTGGTGAGCCGGTCGGCGGTGTCTTGGGCCAGGCTCAACACCCGAGCGGCCTTCATGGCCTGTTCCTCGTTGTTGACCGCCGCGGCCGGCGCGGCGGCGGCGGCCTTGACGGGCTCCGGCTCGGGCTCGCGGACAGGAATGGCCTGCGTGGGCGCGGCGGCCGCGGCCGGGGCGGCGGTCCCGCCGCCGGATGCCAGCTCCTGGTCGAGCTCTTCAATCCGTTGGCGCAGATCGCTGTTCTCTTCGATGAGTCGCGTCAGCTCGGCTTCCACCAGATCGAGGAAGGCATCCACCTCGTCTTCGTTGTAGCCCCGCTTGCCGATCGGTGGCTTACTGAACGCCACATTGTGGACGTCGGCTGGTGTAAGCGGCATTGTTTCGTCCCCTCAAGTTCCTGTCGAACGTTCTGGAAAGTGTAGAACGCAGTGGTAGCCGTAGTGCAACTGCCGTCCATCCTGTCACACCAGGCGCGACGGTTGCTGATTAGCCCAATAAATAAGAGCCAATTTCAAACATTGAGGCCAATAAAATCCGAAACCTTAGAAATTTTAAATCGGACGAACCAAACCGACGCTAAAACGTGTCCGAACCGTCTCCGGGCCGGAACGGCGCCTGAAGTCCGCGGGCCGCAATCGGGTCACGCCGCGGCGCCGAACGCCAGCTGCATCCCGATGAACGCGACCAGCAACAGCACCATGATCGACAGGTCGAAGCGGACCGCTCCGATGGTGAGTTGGGGGATCAGCCGGCGGAGCAGTTTCACGGGCGGATCGGTGATCGACATGATGATCTCCAGCACCACCACGGTGATCCCGGTGGGGTGCCAATCCCGGCTGAACGAGCGGATGAACTCGACGACGACCCGGGCGATGAGCAGCAGCCAGAAGATGAACAGCGCAAACCCAAGGATCTGAAAGAACAACACCAACTGAAGTGCCCCGACCTTATCGATGAGATGCCAAGCGCCGCGGGCGTGCGCGGCGCCTGCCAGCCTACCGACTCCGGGTTACCGGCCCCACCTCACGTGGCCCGGGGCGTCGTTCAACGGTTCGACGGTGCGATCAGCTCTCGCCGCCGAGCGCGGCGGGCGCGTCTATTGGTATGCGTAGAAACCGGTTTCGGCGATCCGGCGCCGCTCCTCGGGGGACACGTCGACGTCGGCGGGCGACAGCAGGAACACCTTGGTCGCCACCTTGTCGAAGGAGCCGCGCAGCGCGAAGGCCAGGCCGGCCGCGAAGTCGACGAGCCGCTTCGCGTCGGCGTTGTCCATTGACACCAGGTCCATGATGACCGGGGTGCCGTCGCGGAAGCGCTCGCCGATGGTGCGGGCCTCGCTGTAGTCCTTGGGCCGCAACGTGGTGATCTTCGACAGCGGGTGACCCTCTTCGAACATCATCGCCATCCGGCGGGGGTCCATCGCCAGCGCGCCGCGGGTGGAATTGCGCAACCACGAACCGAAGCGCGGTCCGCCCCTCTCGCCCCGGTCGAACTCGCGGGGGTGCACGGAGCCGTAGCGCGGTTCCTCGGCGTAGCCGCCGCGGTAGCCGGCGGGCGGCGGGTAGTCGGCGGGCTCGCGGCGCGGGTCGTCGTAGTCGTCGCCGTCGTAGCGGCCATAGCCGTCGTCAAATCGGGGGCGCGGGAAACCGCGGGAAGGCGCACGGTCGTCGTAATACTCGTCTTCGTAGTCGTCCATTGGGGCCATACCGAAATAGGCCTTGACTTTGTGCAGTGTGCTCATTGCGTTGACCCTTCTAGCCCCTGGGATTCCTGGTGTTAGTGATAAAGCTGTTACTGCAGTGACTACTTACGGTGACGGTAACCTCCGTCGGCCCAATAGGGCGGTACCGACACGCACACATGTCGATCCGTGTTTGACGGCAATTTCGAAGTCGTTGGACATGCCGGCGGACAACCCGACCGCGTTCCGGTGCGACTCGAGGACCCGTCGATGTTCGGATTGGAGCCGGTCAAAGGCCTCGTCGGGATCGGAGTCCAGCGGCGGGATGGCCATCAAGCCGGCCAGAGCCAGGTTGGTCGACCCCTCGACCTGGTCACACATCTGGTCGACGGCCCCCGGCCGGGAAATGTCCACGCCGCCGCGCGACTCGTCGCCGTCGAGGCTGACCTGGACGTAGATCCGCATCGGGTCGGTGCGGCGGCCTTCGGCCAGCGCCGCCGCCACTCCCCGGTCCAGCGCGGTCACCAGGTGGGCGCTGTCGACCGAGTGGGCGGTGTGGGCCCAACCGGCCACCGACCGGGCCTTGTTCCGCTGGATATGACCGACCATGTGCCAGCGCGGATTTCCCACGCCCGCCCGTTCCGGGGCCGCCAGCAGCCGAGTGACTTCGGCCACTTTGGCCGTCGCTTCCTGGTCCCGCGATTCGCCGACGGCGCGGCAACCCAATCGGGACAAAGTCACGACGTCGGTTGCTGGAAAAAATTTGGTAATCGGCAAAACTTCGATTTCCGCCACATTCCGGCCCGCCGCTTCTGCCGCCGCGGCGAGGCGGGACCGCACCGCCGCCAATGCGTGGGTCAATTCCGATTCGCGGTCTCCCCCATTGGATATCTCCACCGCCATCGCGGTCACTCCATCCAGACCAGCGAGGCCAGCCGCCCGGTGGGTGCGTCCCGGCGATGGCTGAACAACGTCGGGTCGCCCACCGTGCACCGCGGATCGATATCGATCGCGGTGACGCCCAAACCCTGGAGCTGGCAAGCGATTCCGGCCCGCAGGTCGAGCCCGGGGGTTCCGGCTCCGGTGGTGGTGCGGCTGCCCGGCAGGGCCGCTTCGACCTCGTCGGCCATCGCCGCCGGCACCTCGTAGTTGAGGCCGCTGACCGCCGGACCCAGCAGGGCCGAAATGTCGTGGGGCCGCGCTCCCAGTTCGAGCATGGCTTCCACCGTGCGCGCCACCACGCCGCGCTGGGCCCCGACCCGGCCGGCGTGCACCGCCGCGGCCACCCCGGCGCGCGCGTCCGCCATCAACACCGGAACGCAGTCGGCGGTCACCACCGCCAGCGCCAGTCGCGCGGTGCGGGTCACCAGCGCATCGGTGTCGTCCACCGCGGCCTCCCGCGGCCCGTCGACCACCTCGACCCGATCACCGTGGACCTGGTTCATCCACACCACGCGGCCGGCGCGCAGGCCGATGCCCGCCGCCAACCGGGACCGGTTTTCGGCGACCGCCGCCGGATCATCCCCGACGTGGTCGCCCAGATTGAAGGTGTCGAAGGGCGGCTTCGAGACACCACCGGCGCGGGTGGTGGTCACCCGCCGGATGCGCACGCTCACGTGACCAGTATCCGGAAGCCGTTGCCCGCCAGGCTGCATCGACGTAGGGCCCTCTATGTTTCGAGGCCGGTTTGTCGCGCAGTGGCAAGCAAATTGAGACCTCAGCGGCGCATGAACGGCGGCACGTCGACGTCGTCGTCATCGCCACCAATATTCAAGGTCGAACCATTCGTGTGCACCGGCACGCTGACCGCGTCGACCGGTTCGAACAACGTCGAGGTGAGCTTGCCGGCCTTCGCCGACTCGATGCGGTGCGCCCCGACCTTCTCTTCCTTGTCGGCATTGCCCCCGATGACGGGTTTGCGGCCGGGGCCGGTGGCGTCGAAGCCCGCCGCGATGACGGTGACGCGCACCTCGTCGCCCAGCGAGTCGTCGATGACGGTACCGAAGATGATGTTGGCGTCCTGGTGCGCGGCGTCCTGCACCAGCGAGGCCGCCTCGTTGATCTCGAACAGGCCGAGGTCGCTGCCACCGGCGATCGACATCAGCACGCCCTGCGCACCCTCCATCGACGCCTCCAGCAGCGGCGAGTTGATGGCGATCTCGGCGGCCTTGAGCGAGCGGCCCTCACCGCGCGCCGAGCCGATACCCATCAGCGCGGTGCCGGCGCCGGACATGATGCCCTTCACGTCGGCGAAGTCGACGTTGATCAGACCCGGGGTGGTGATCAGGTCGGTGATGCCCTGGACACCGTTGAGCAGCACCTCGTCGGCGCTGCGGAAGGCGTCCATGAGCGACACCGCGGCGTCGCCCATCTGCAGCAGCCGGTCGTTGGGGATCACGATCAGGGTGTCGCAGCTCTCGCGCAGCGCCGCGATACCACTCTCGGCCTGGTTGCCGCGCCGCTTGCCCTCGAACGAGAACGGCCGGGTGACCACACCGACGGTCAGTGCGCCCAACTTGCGGGCGATGCTGGCGACGACGGGGGCCCCGCCGGTGCCGGTGCCGCCGCCCTCACCGGCGGTGACGAACACCATGTCCGCCCCGCGCAGCAGCTCCTCGATCTCGTCCTTGGCGTCCTCGGCGGCCCTGCGCCCGACCTCCGGGTCGGCGCCGGCGCCCAGGCCGCGGGTGGAGTCGCGCCCCACGTCGAGTTTGACGTCCGCATCGCTCATCAACAGCGCCTGCGCGTCCGTGTTGATCGCGATGAACTCGACGCCCTTGAGGCCCTGTTCGATCATTCGGTTGACGGCGTTGACGCCGCCGCCACCGATACCCACGACCTTGATCACGGCCAGGTAGTTGTGCGGGGGGGTCATCATTCGTCTTCCTCCCTGATGGGCTCGGCTCTCCCGGTGGTGCTCCTCCGGACGGTCGCGGTCCTCCCTGGCAAACCCTCAACCTCAACCATAGAGTTAGAGTTATGTCAAGTAGTTCCGCGCAACCAGAACGGTATGGGCATGGCGCGCGCTAACCCCGCAGGCGCGCCGACACGCGTCCCGCAAATTTTGGGCATTTTTCCGCGGCTGAGCGGGCGTGCGCGCTGTTCGGCGGCGCCGCGGCGGGCGCGACGTGACGAAGATCGCTACTTGACCGTCGGCAGGTCCGGGCTGGATACGTCGTAGACCTTGCCGGGCTGGGTCAACAGCGCGGACAGCTTCTCGGCCTTCTCGTCGGTGCGGTCGGTGGTCCCCCAGATCACCACCCGGCCGTCGCCCAGCGTCAGGGTGATCGAGGCCACCGAGGGGGCCGCGACCCGGCCGACCTGGTCGGAGACCTCGGGACGCAGCGCGGTGAGCACCTGCAGGGCGGCCTTGGTGGCCGGGTCGTTGGGCCCCGGATCGGCGACGTCGAGGTAGGGCAAAGCGGGTGGCGGCGGGCCGGTTGCGAAGTCCACGCCGTCGCGGTCGAACAGGTGTGGGCCGTCGGGAAAGTCTTTGACCGCCACCGGGACTCGCTCGACGATGGTGATCCGCAGCGCGGACGGGTACTGGCGCTGCACGCGCGCGCTGGCCACTCGGCGGATCGCCGCCACCCGGTCGGCGACCTGGCTGGTGTTGATCTGCAGCAGCGGGGTGCCGGGCCGCACCCGGGCCGCGTCCAGGACCTCTTCCCGGGTCACCGCGCCGGTTCCGATGACGACGATGTTGCGGGCCGACATGGCCGGCGTGAAATAGAGGACCAATGCCAGCCCGACGCCGACGATCACCAGCAGGATGGTGACCAACAGCATCTTGAGCCCCCGAACGACGCCGCGCGCAACGGGTTTGGGCTCGTGGACCGGCCGTCCGGTGGCCCGGCGCTTGGCTTCGCGGCGCGCCTCTTCGATGGCGGTGGCGCGGGCCTGGGCGGCGCGGCGTTCGGCGCGCTCCCGCCGGGCGCGCCGGCGCGGCCCCTCGACCTCCGCGGGATCGGGCGTTTGATCGGCGGCCGCCTGGTCGCCCGCCCCGGTGACCAGCGGTTCGGTGGCGGCGTCGTCCGGGACCGGGTTGTCGGCCTGATCGCCGACGGTCGGTTCGGGCGGCGGCTGGGTCATCGCAGCGCCCCCGGTGCGCCACGGTTGGCCCGCACCCGCAGCGCCGTGACGATCTCGGGTCCCAGCAGGGTCACGTCGCCGGCCCCCATCGTGACGATGACATCGCCGGGTCCGGCGACCGCGGCCACCTGCTCGGCGGCGGCGGAGAAGTTCGGCAGGTAGCGCACCGGGACGCTGACATGCTCGGCGACGCTGGCCCCGCTGACACCGGCCAGCGGTTGTTCGCGCGCACCGTAGACGTCGAGCACGAACACCTCGTCGGCGGCGTCGAGGGCGTGACCGAACTCCTCAGCGAAAGCCTTTGTCCGCGAATACAAATGGGGCTGGAACACCGCGATGCTGCGGCCGTCGCCGCTCTGCTCGAGCAGGGTTCGCACCGCGGCCAGCGTGGCGACGATCTCCGTGGGGTGATGGGCATAGTCGTCGAACACGCGCACCGGCTGCCCGTTGCCCGCGGTGCCGACCAGCTCGAATCGGCGGCGCACCCCCTCGAAGCCGGCCAGCCCGTCCAGCACCGCGTCGGCCGGGGCTCCGATCTCGAGGGCCGCCAGCAGTGCGCCCATCGCGTTGAGCGCCATGTGGCGTCCGGGCACCGACAGCCGCATCACCCGCGGGTGCTGCTCGGGGTCCAAGTCGGGCGCCAATTGGATCTGCGCGACCGCTTCGGTGCCCTGCTGCTGCCACGACAACAAGGTGGCGGCCAGGGGCTCGCCGGATAACGAGGCCCCCGATCCGTAGCGCAGGACCCGAATCCCCAGTTCGGCCGTGCGCCGTGCCAGCGCCGCCGCGCCCGGGTCATCGACGCACACCACCAGCGCGCCGCCGGGAGCGAGCCGGTCCACGAAGGAGTCGAATACGCCGACGTAGGCGTCGGCGCTGCCGTAGAAGTCCAGGTGATCGGTCTCGATGTTGGTGACAACCGCGACGTTGGGCGTGTACTCGAGTAGTGACCCGTCGCTCTCGTCGGCCTCGGCGACGAAGCAGTCGCCGCTGCCGTGGTGGGCGTTGGTCCCGGCCTCCCCCATCTCGCCCCCGACGGCGAACGACGGGTCGCGCCCGCAGTGCTGCAGCGCCACGATCAGCATCGACGTCGTCGTCGTTTTGCCGTGCGTGCCGGTGACCATCAACGTCGTGCGCCCGTTCATCAGCTTGGCCAGCACGGCCGGCCGCAGGATGACCGGGATGCCGCGCCGCCGGGCCTCGACGAGCTCGGGGTTGGTTTTCGGGATGGCGGCATGCGTGGTGATGACCGCGCTGGCGCCGCCGGGCAGCAGGTCCAGTGACGCCGCGTCGTGGCCGATGGTGATCTGGGCGCCGCGGGCTCGCAGCGCGTGGATGCCGCGTGACTCCTTGGCATCCGAGCCGGAGACCAGCCCGCCGCGGTCGAGCAGGATGCGGGCGATGCCCGACATGCCGGCTCCCCCGATGCCGACCATGTGCACCCGCTGCAGCTCGGGCGGCAGCTGCTCGGTGGTCATGGCTTTCCTCCGGCCGACAAGCGGCCGAGCTGCGCCTTCCTGGCGATGTCGAGGGCCGCCTGGGCCACTTGGCGGGCCGCGTCGGGATGTCCCACGCGCGCGGCGGCCGTCGTCATCGCCGCCAGCCGCGGCGGGTCGCCCACCAGCGCGGCCACCTCCCGGGCGACCAGCTCGGGGGTCAGGTCCGCATCGGCGACCACCATGCCGCCGCCCGCGTTGACCACCGGCAGCGCGTTGAGCCGCTGTTCGCCGTTGCCGATCGGCAGGGGCACGTAGATCGCCGGCAGGCCCACCGCCGAGACCTCGGCAACCGTCATCGCCCCGGACCGGCAGATCACCAGGTCGGCGGCGGCGTAGGCCAGATCCATCCGGTCGAGGTAGGGCACTGCCACGTACGGCGGGTCGCCCGGCCCTGGTTCGCGCAGGTCGAGCGTGTTCTTGGGGCCGTGCGCGTGCAGCACGGCCACGCCCGCGGCGGCCAGCCCCGCGGCCGCCCCGGAGACGGCCCGGTTCAGCGAGGCCGCACCCTGCGAGCCGCCGAACACCAGCAGCACCCGGGCGTCGTCGGCGAAACCGAAGTGGCGGCGCGCTTCGGCGCGCAGCGCCGGGCGGTCCAGCGAGGTGATGGCCTCGCGCACCGGCACCCCGACCACCTGGGCGCCCGGGAGGCCGCAATCGGGCACCGCGGAGAGGACCCGCGCGGCGCTGCGGGCACCGACCCGGTTGGCCAGCCCGGCGCTGGCGTTGGCTTCGTGGATCACCACCGGGACCCGTCGCTTCCGGTACCCGCCGGGCAGGCCACGGGCGGCGAGATAGGCCGGGAGCGCCACGTATCCGCCGAAGCCGATCACCACGTCGGCGTCGACCGCGGTCAGCACGGCGCGGGTTTCCCGGACGGCCCGCCACACCCGCGAGGGCAGGCGGGCCAGGTCGCCGCTGGGCTTGCGCGGCAGCGGCACGGGTGTGATCAGCTCGAGGTTGTAGCCGCGCGCGGGCACCAGCCGGGTCTCGAGCCCCCGCGCCGTGCCCAGCGCGGTGATCCGGACCTTCGGGTCGAGCGCGCTCAGCGCGTCGGCGACGGCCATTGCCGGCTCGACGTGGCCGGCGGTTCCCCCGCCGGCCAGCACGACCGACAAGGGCTTAAAAGCCGACAACGCGGCACCGGCGGGCAGAGGGTCTGCCCCCCGCCCGCCGGTCGGCTCGTTGACCGTGTCGTTCACCCGTAACGCTGACCTTCCAATGCGCGTGTGCGCCGTTGCTGGCGCCGGCCGGCGGCCTGATTGGCTCCCAGGTTCGCATAGCGCTGGCCAGATCCATGATGCCTCGCCCGTGAGCGGGCGTTTCCTGCAGACTGGCGGACCGCGCGGCCGGCCGCGCGCGGGGGCGTCGGGCGCAGCGGTGCCTCGCCGTTGCGGGGCGCCTTGCGTCCGGGCGACCCCGCGCCCTTGCGCGACGCCGATGACGAGGCCGATTGCGGGCGCGACTGCTTGCGGTCGCGGAACGCTTCCAGGCGCGTCGGCGAATAGGGCTCGGGCGGCGGCAGCCGCAGCAGCCGGTTCACCTTGTCGTCGCGACCGGCCCGCAGCGCGGCCACCGCCTCGGGCTCGTGGCGGGCCGCGTTGGCCATGATCCCGATCATGAAAAGTGTTGCCGCGGTGGAGGTTCCACCGGCGGAGATGAGCGGAAGCTGGATGCCCGTCACCGGGAGGATGCCGATGACATAGCCGATGTTGATGAAGGCCTGGCCCAGCACCCACATCGTCGTGGTGGCGGTCAGCAGCCGCAGGAACGGGTCGGCCGACCGGCGGGCGATCCGCATCCCGGTGTAGGCGAACAGCCCGAACAGGACCAGCAGCCCGAACGCGCCGATGAAACCGAGCTCCTCGCCGATGATCGCGAAGATGAAGTCGTTGTGGGCGTTGGGCAGGTAGTTCCATTTGGCGGTGCCCTGGCCCAGGCCGTCGCCGAAGATGCCGCCGTGGGCCAGCGCGAATTTCGCCTGCCGGGCCTGGTAGCCGGTGTCCTGCGGGTCGTTCTCGGGGTTGATCCAGGACCGCACCCGCTCGGACCGGTAGCCGGCCGACATCGCCAGGACCGAACCGGCCATGAACACCGCCAGCAGCGAGGTGCCGAAGACGCGCAGCGGCAGGCCGGCGTACCACAGCAGGGCGAGCAGGATGATGCCCAGCGACACCGTCTGCCCGAGGTCGGGCTGCGCGACGATCAACGCCAGCGCGATCACCGCCGCCGGCACCAGCGGGATCAGCAGTTCGCGCAGGGTGGCGCGCTCGAGGCGGCGGGCCGCCAGCATGTGCGCGCCCCAGATGGCGAAGGCGATCTTGGCCAGCTCGGAGGGCTGCATGGAAAAGCCCGCGACCACGAACCACTTGCGGGACCCGTTGGCCAGGTTGCCGATGCCGGGAACGAGGACCAAGACCAGCAGGATGACGGTGATGACGTAGCCGGTGAACGCGACGCGGCGGATGAACCGCACCGACGTCCGCAACGCAGTGTAGCAGGCGATGAGCCCGATCACCGTCCACAGGACCTGCTTGCCGAAGATGATCCAGGCCGACCCGTCGGCGTCGTAGGACCGCACGCCCGACGCCGAGAGCACCATGATCAGCCCGAGCGTCGTCAGCAAGCCGGCGATGGCGATGATCAGGTGAAACGAGGTCATGGGCCGGCTGAGCCAGGCGCCGAACCGGTTGTGCGACCCGCCGTCGCTGCCGGCGGCCTTGTCCTTTATCGCCTTGGGTGCCTTCGGGGCTTTGGGGGGCTTGTCGGCCTTGTCGGCCTGGTCGGCGTCGTCCGGGGACGCGTCGGTGGCCTCCACCACCGGCTCGGCGTTCTCCACGGGCCCTTGCTCGGTCCCGCCGGTCGCTTTACCCCGGCCCAGGAGCCGGGTCAGTGCGTTACCCACGCCCGCCCTACCGGAGCGCCGCGCGCACGGCGGCCGCGAACGCGTCGCCCCGGTCGGCGTACCCTGCGAACTGGTCGAACGATGCGCCCGCCGGTGCCAGCAGGACCGTGTCGCCGGCCGCGGCCAGGCCACGAGCGGCGGCCACCGCCGCGTTCATGACCGCAGTGCCGAGATCCCCGCCCAAATGTTTCACTTCTGTCACATCTGCCCCAAAAACCACAGCAGTCGCATCCATACCAGCATCCTCGCCTGTCACAACGTGGAGGACGGGGACATCCGGCGCGTGTCGCGATAACGCCTCTGCAACCTCTTGCCGATCTCGGCCGATGAGCACCGCCCCGACCAGCCGTGACGCGATCCTGGCGACCTCGGCGTCGACCGATGCGCCCTTCAGCAGGCCGCCGGCGATCCAGACGACCCGGGGGTAGGCCAGCACGGACGCCTCGGCGGCGTGCGGATTGGTGGCCTTGGAGTCGTCGACGTAGGTGACGCCGTCGGCGACGGCCACGACCTCGGCTCGGTGCCGGCCCACTTGGAAGGTCGCGAGCGCGGACGCGATGGCCTCGGCCGGCACCCCGACGCTGCGGGCCAGCGCGGCGGCGGCGAGGGCGTCGAGCACGCCGACGGGGCCGGGGACCGGTATCGACGCGACGGGCGCCAGCGTCAGGTCGTCGGCGAAGGCGCGGTCGATCAGGTGGCCGTCGCGCACGCCGAGTTCCCCCACGGCCGGCTCGCCCAGCCGGAAGCCGGCGCGCACCGGGGCGCGTGCGGTGCCCAGCAGTGCCGCGGCCCGGGCGTCGTCCAGGCCGACGACGGCCACCCGGCCGTCGAGCACCCGGGATTTGGCCGCGGCGTAGTCGGCCAGGGTGCCATGCCAGTCCAGGTGGTCCTCGGCGATGTTGAGGACCGCGCCGCCCTCGGGCCGCAGCGAGGGCGCCCAGTGCAGCTGGAAGCTGGACAATTCGACGGCCAGCAGCTCGGCGGGTCGGTCCAGAACGTCGAGCACCGGGCTGCCGATGTTGCCGCACAACAGGTTTGGCCGCCCCGCGGCGGTCAGCATGGCGTGCAGCATCGACGTCGTCGTCGTCTTGCCGTTCGTCCCGGTCACCACCAGCCAGCGGCGCGGCGTTCCGTAGTGACCCGCGGCGTCCAGCCGCCAGGCCAGCTCGACATCACCCCAGACGGGCACGCCCGCCGCCGCGGCGGCGACAAGCAGCGGCGTGGTCGGCGAGAAGCCGGGGCTGGTCACCACTAGGGCGTAGCGGGAAATCTGCTCGGCGGCCGCGGCCGTCGGCGCGGTCGCCACCCCCGCGTCGGCGTACCCGCGCAGGGTGGCCGGGTCGTCGTCGCACAGGGTCGGCACCGCGCCGAAGCGGGTCAGGGCCGCCAGCACCGCCTTGCCCGTCACCCCACCGCCGGCCACCAGCACCGCCGCGCCCGGCGCCAAGGGGTCAAGACCGCTCATCAGGCACCGATCGCGGCCAGCCACTCACCGTAGAAAAGGGCCACGCCCAGCCCGCAGGCGATCGCGGTGAGCAACCAGAAACGGATAATGACCGTGGTTTCGGCCCAGCCGGCCAGTTCGAAGTGATGGTGAAACGGCGCCATCCGGAACACCCGGCGCCCGGTGGTGCGGAAAGTCAGGATTTGCAACACCACCGAGCCGGCCTCGGCGACGAACAGCGAACCCAGCACCACCGCAAGGATTTCGGTGCGGCTGGTGACCGAGATGCCGGCGATGATGCCGCCCAACGCCAGCGAGCCGGTGTCGCCCATGAAGATCTTGGCGGGCGCGGCGTTCCACCACAAAAAGCCGATGCAGGCACCCGCGGTGGCGGCGGCGACGATCGCCAGGTCCAGCGGGTCGCGCACGTTGTAGCAGCCCAGCCCGGGCGCGGTGACGCACGCGTTGCGGTACTGCCAGAAGGTGATCAGCACGTAGGCCGCGGTGACCATCGCCATGGTGCCCGCGGCCAGCCCGTCGAGGCCGTCGGTGAAGTTGACCGCGTTGGACCAGGAACTGACGATGATCACGCAAAACAGCACGAACAGCGCCGGAGTCAGTGTGACCGTGGCGATCTCGCGTACGTAGGACAGATCGGGGCTGCCCGGTGTCAGCCCGTTGGCATTGTGGAATCCCAGCACCAGCACGCCGAACAGGACCGCGGCGGTGATTTGTCCGACCGTCTTGGCGGTCTTGTTCAGTCCGAGATTGCGCGACCGGCGGATCTTGATCAGGTCGTCGAGAAAGCCGACGCCGCCCAGGACGGTGGCCAGGCCGAGCACCAGCAGTCCCGATGCGGAGACGCCCTCGCCGTTGAACGCCAGCCCGGCCAGGTGGGTTCCGAGGTAGCCGGCCCAGATGCCGGCCACAATGGCGACGCCACCCATCGACGGCGTGCCGCGCTTGGCGTGGTGGGTCGGTGGGCCGTCCTCACGGGTGTGGTGGCCGAATCCCTGCCGGGTGAACAGCCGGATCAGCGCCGGGGTCAACAGGATCGACACGGTCAGCGCGACGGCGACCGCGATGAGGATCTGCCTCATGGGCGGTCCCCGCGATCGTCACGCGCCAGGGCGTCGGCCAGCGCACCCAGTCCGGCCGCGTTGGAGGCCTTGACCAGGACGACGTCGCCGGGTTGCAGCTCGGCCCGCAGCAACGCCAGGGCAGCGGCGCTGTCCGCCACGTTGACCGCCCCCTTATCGGCCGATCCCCACGAACCCTCCATGACCGCTCCGTGGTGCATGGCGCTCATCGACCTCCCACTTCCCACGACAACGAGTCGAGACACATCTAAGCGCACGGCCAGCCGGCCGATGCGATCATGCTCGGCGATCGTGTCCTCGCCGAGTTCGGCCATCTCGCCGAGCACCGCCCAACTCCTGCGCTTTTCGGCGGGGCGCTGCCCGCCGCCCTCGCCCCCGTGGGCGATCCAGGCCAGCGCCTGCAGCCCGGCGCGCATCGAATCGGGGTTGGCGTTGTAGGCGTCGTCGATCACGGTGACGCCGTCGGCGCGGGTGGTGACGTGCATGCGGTGCCGTGACACCGGGCCGGCCCCGGCGAGTGCGGCCGCCACCTGGTCGACGTCGGCGCCGCATTCCAGCGCGACCGCCGCGGCACACAGCGCGTTGGTGACCTGATGGTCGCCGTAGACCCCGAGCCGCACCTGCGCCTGCCGGATCCTGGAGTCGTCGCGGTGGTGCAGCGTGAAGAACGGCCTGGCCAACTCGTCGAGCGACACCGGCCCGGCCCACAGCTGGCTGGGACCCGCGCCGGTGTGCTCGGCGCGGCTGACCCGCACCACCCGCGCCGCGGTCACCCCGGCCATGGCCGCCACGGCCCGGTCGTCAACGTTGAGGATCACCACCCCGGAGGCCGGAACAGATTGTGGCAGCTCGGATTTCGTTCGCGCGATGGCCTCGCGCGAGCCGAACTCACCCAGGTGCGCGGTGCCGACGTTGAGGACCACCCCGATCGCCGGCGGGGCGATCTCGGCCAGTTCGGCGATGTTGCCGGGGTGGCGTGCCGACATCTCGAGGACCAAGTAGTCGGTGTCGGGCGTCGCGCGCAGCACCGTCCACGGATGCCCCAGCTCGTTGTTGAACGATCCCGGCGGGGCGACGACCTCGCCCAGCGGCTCCAGCACGGCCGCCACCAGGTCCTTGGTCGACGTCTTTCCCGAGGATCCGGTGATCCCGACGATGGTGAGCCCCCCGGCCACCAGTTCGGCGGCCACCGCCTGGGCCAGTTTGGCCAGCGCCGCCAGCACCGCCGCGCCGGAGCCGTCCGGGTCGTGCTCGAGCACCCCGGCGCGTGATCCCGACGCCCCCTCGGGGGCGACGACGACGGCGGGGACCCCGACCGGCCGGGCGGCCAACACCGCCACCGCACCGGCGGCGACCGCCGCGCCCGCGTGGTCGTGGCCGTCCGAGCGCGCGCCCGGCAGCGCCAGGAAGAGTCCGCCGGAACCGACTGCGCGCGAGTCGAATTCCACCGTGCCGGTGACGCGGCGCCCCGCGGCATCCTCCGGCGAGATGTCGGCGAGGGTGCCGCCGACGATGTCGGCGATCTGGGCGACGGTCAACTCGATCATCGCTGCGCCCCGTCGAGGTCGCGCAGCGCCTGCGCCAGCTCGACCCGGTCGTCGAAGGGGCGGGTGTGCCCGCCGGCACTCTGGCCGGTTTCGTGGCCCTTGCCGGCGATCAGCACGACGTCGTTCGGACCCGCCCAGGCGACGGCGTGCCTGATCGCGTCGCGCCGGTCGGCGATCTCGACAATGTCTGCCGCGCAACCGCTTTCGGTCGCTCCGGCCAGGATTTCGCGACGAATCGACGCCGGGTCCTCGCCGCGCGGATTGTCGTCGGTGACGACGACCAGATCGGCCAGCTCGGCCGCGGTCGCGCCCATCGGCGCGCGTTTGCCCGGATCGCGTTCGCCGCCGGCGCCGAACACCACCGCCAGCCGGCGCTCCGGACGCGCCAGGGTGGTCAGCACCGCGCGCAACGCGCCCGGCTTGTGGGCGTAGTCGACCAGCGCCAAAAAATCCTGGCCGGCGTCGACCTCCTCCATGCGCCCGGGCACGCGGGCCTGCAGCAGCCCCGCCGCCGCCTGGTCCGGAGACACCCCAACGGCATCCAAAAGAGCCAGTGCCACAAGGCAATTGGCGACGTTGTAGTGGCCGGGCAACCGAATGCCCAGCTGATGGCGCGCGCCGGCGGGGTCGATGGCGGTGAACCGTTGGCCCCCGGCACCCATCGGAGCGATGTCGATGGCGCGCCAGTGGGCGGGTTGGTCCTCGGCGCTGACGGTGATCGCGTCGCCGGCGCGGGCCGCCATGGCGCGTCCGGCCTCGTCGTCGACGCAGACGACGGCGCGCCGGGCCCGCAGCGGCGAGTTCGGGTCGAAAAGCAACGCCTTGGCCTCGAAGTAGTCGGCCATGGTCGGGTGGAAGTCGAGGTGATCGCGCGAGAGGTTGGTGAAACCGCCGACGGCGAACCCGGTTCCGTCCACGCGGCCCAGCGCCAGGGCGTGGCTGGAGACCTCCATGACGACGGTGTCCACGCCCTGTTCGGCCATCGCCGCCAGCATCGCCTGCAGGGCGGGGGCCTCCGGGGTGGTCAGCGCGCTGGGAATGTCGGCGCCGTCGACGCGAACCCCGATGGTGCCGATCAGCCCGACCGCGCGGCCGGCGGCGCGCAGGGCGGATTCGACCAGATAGGTCGTGGTGGTCTTGCCGGACGTGCCGGTGATGCCGACGACGTTCACTCGCTCGGACGGGTTGCCGTACACGGTCGCGGCCAGCCCGCCGAGCGCGCCGCGCGGGTCCGGGTGCACCAGGGTGGGCACGCTCTGGGCTAGGGCGCCCATCTCGGTCACCCCGGCCGCATCGGTGAGCACCGCGACCGCGCCGCGTTCGATCGCGTCGCCCGCATAACGCGCGCCGTGAGTGAGCGCGCCCGGCAGGGCCGCGAAGAGGTCACCTGGCCGCACCTCCTGAGCACGCAGCGTGACGCCGGCGACCAGGAGGTCCGGGACGGCCCGATCGCCGACCGGCGCGGCTCCGATATCGGCCGCCAACGCCGGCAATCGCACGCCCGCTGCGGCGCTGGGCCGCAGCGCACTGGGCACCGACACCCCTTCACCACCTCCGTCAGCCATGATCGGCCATGACACCCTACCTAGGAGCACCGGCCGACGAACGTTCCCGCGCCCGGGCAGCGGCGTTACCGCGCTTTGCGCCGTTCGAGGAGGGGAAGCCAGACGGTATCGACGATCTCCTCGATGGCTTCGTCGGGCAGGGGCCGCAGGGTCATGAGGACCTCGTAGCGAAACAGATCCACGGGCAGGCGCGCGATGCGCTCGGTCAATTGGTCGCGCTCGATTTCACCGCGATCGACGGCGCGCTGGATCGCCTGCTCCAACGCGTCGTCGCGGCGTCCGCGCACCCGCGTTTCGAGGTCGGCCAGGCTGCTGCCGGTCTGCTGGTAGAAGCCGCCGAGCCGGGTCAGCAACGGGACCACCACCCCCACCCTGACTTTGTTCGCTTGCCGCAGCAGTGCGATCACGTCACCGCGCAGGCTGCCGGTGTCGGGCGCGACCACGACATCTTTGGCCACCTCATGTGCCACCGCGGCGAGCGCGAGTTCCTGCTTGTTCGGCCAGCGCCGGTAGAGCACCGCGCGACTGGTACCCGCCCGCACGGCGACGGCGTCGATCGTGAGCTCGTCGTACCCGCGTTCGGTCAGCTCTGTCCACGCCGCATCCAGCAAGGCCTCCTCCAATGCGGGGCCCCGGCGCCGCCGGCTCACACCGGCCGAGTTAAGAGACATTGCGTTTCCTATTGTTCGGGTTTATGTTCTTTGGATACAGACCGTATCTTATGACGAACAGGGGTGGACTCGAATGCGCATTCTCGTCTCCGGTGCCGGGATCGCCGGCCTGAGCGCGGCGATAAATCTGGGCGCCGACGGGCACGACGTCACCGTGGTCGAACGCGCCAACCACTTGCGGGTGAACGGCTCCCCGATCGACGTTCGGGGGGACTCCATCGGTGTCGCCGACAAGATGGGCGTGCTTGCGCAGATCCGCGCTCGCCGGGTCGACATGACCGAACGCGTGCAGTTCGTCGATGCAAACGGCACCGTGGTGGCCGAACCGCCACTCGACGAGTTCAACGACTCCGCCGACGACATCGAAATCCCGCGCGAAGACCTCACCACCATCCTGCGCAACCATCTGGGGTCGTCGGTAGAGCTGCGGTTCAACGAATCCATCAGTGAACTCGATGACGATGATCGTCGGGTCGAGGTGCGTTTCAATTCGGGCGATCGCGGGCGCTATGACCTGGTTGTCGGTGCCGACGGGATGCACTCGGCCGTGCGTCGGCTGACATTCGGTCCCGAGCAACAGTTTCTGCGCCATCTCGGCTTCTATGTCGCACTGGCCGAATTGCCCGGCTACACGCCGTCCGGGCGCGACAACCCGATGTACAACTTCCCCGGGCACCTGGCCGGCATCGCGGCCTATAACGACAAAGCCTTGGCGGTCTTCATGTTTCGATCGCCCTGGATCGACTACGACTACCACGACCTCGCTGCCCAGAAGCGGATACTCGTCGACGCATTCGCCGGCCACAGCGAGTGGCGGGTACCCGAACTGGTCGACGCCGCGGTCGCCGACCCGGAACTGTACTTCGATTCCGTCAGCCAGATTCACATGCCCAGGTGGCACCGTGGCCGCGTCGCCCTCGTCGGGGACGCGGCGCACTGCGCCTCGAGTCTGTCGGGCCGTGGCACCGCCCTGGCCCTGACCGGCGCGTGGTTTCTCGCTCGAGCGCTGCGCGATCATCCCGGCGACCTCGGCCACGCGTGGGAACAATACGAACGCGACCAGCGACCGCACGCCATTCGCTGCCAGGCCACGGCGGCGCCCGGGGGCGATTACCTGATTCCGGCCACCCAAGGTCAAATCGACGCGCGCAACCGCGATTTCACCGTCGCATCCGGCAGGGGCCGGGAGGCCTAGCCTGGCGGCGACGACCCGCTGCGCCCGGCTACGCCGCGCTGGCGATCGCCGCGGCCGCGCTGGCGATCGTCGCTAGGTGGCCTGCAGGGTCAGCGGCGGGCCCGGGTCCGGCGACAGCGGCACGTTCTCCCGCTGCATGAGCCAGCCGGCGATGTTGTGGAACAGCGGGGCCGCCGAGTGGCCCGGCGTGCCGTCGGCATTGCGCTCCGGGTTGTCCATCATGATGCCGATGACGTAGCGGGGGTTGTCGACGGTGGCCATGCCGGCGAACGTGATCCAGTAGACGTTGTCGAAGTAGCAGCCGCAGGCCGGGTTGATCTGCTGGGCGGTACCGGTCTTGCCGGCCATCTGGTAGCCCGTCACCGCGGCGGCGGGACCGGTGCCCTGCTGATAGCCCATCGGGTCGTGCTGCACGACGGCGCGCAGCATGTTGCGCACGGTCTGGGCCGTCTGCGCCGACACCACCCGCACGCCGTCCGGACGGGGTTCTTCGGTGCGGGTGCCGTCGGGCGCGATCGTGGCCTTGATGATTCGCGGCGGCATCCGTACCCCGTCGTTGGCGATCGTCTGGTACATGCCGGTCATCTGCAGCAGCGTCATCGAAAGACCTTGCCCGATCGGCAGGTTGGAGAAGGTGCTGCCCGACCATTGGTCGATCGGCGGCACCAGCCCGGCGCTCTCACCGGGCAGGCCCACGTTGGTGCGCTGCCCGAGCCCGAACTTGCGCACCATGTCATAGAAGCGCTCCGGTCCCACCCGCTGCGCGAGCATCAACGTGCCGACGTTCGAGGACTTTCCGAACACGCCGGTGGTCGTGTAGGGCATCACGCCGTGGTCCCACGCGTCGTGGATCGAGACCCCGCCCATCTGGATCGTGCCGGGAACCTGCAGCACCTCATCGGGATTGGACAGGCCGTACTCGATAACCGACGACGCGGTGATCACTTTGTTCACCGAGCCGGGCTCGAACGGCGAGGACACCGCCAGGTTGCCCAGCTGTTTGTCGCCCTGACGCCCGATGTCCTGGGAGGGGTCGAACGTGTTGTCGTTGGCCATCGCCAGCACTTCGCCGGACTTCGCGTCGAGCACCACGGCCGAAACATTGTGCGCGCCAGACACGTTCTTGGCCTGCTGAACCTGCTGCTGCACGTAGAACTGGATGTCATCGTCGAGGGTCAGCTGCACCATCGAGCCGTTCACCGCCCGATGCCGGTTGCGATAACTGCCCGGAATGACCACGCCGTCGGATCCGCGGTCATAGGTGACCGAGCCGTCCGTTCCGGACAGCACGGAATCCATGGCCTCTTCCAGCCCCAGCAGCCCGTGACCGTCCCAGTCGATGCCGCCCACGATGTTGGCCGCCAGCGATCCGCCCGGGTACTGGCGCAAATCCTGGCGTTCGGAACCGACCTCGGGGAACTTGTCCGAGATCGCGCTGGCGACAGCGGGATCGACGGCGCGCGCGAGATAGACGAAATTCTCGTCGCTTTGCAGCTTCTTCAGCAGGGCCGCCGAGTCGGGCTTGTTGCCCAGGCGACTCGAGACGTCCTTGGCGATATCGCGCAACCGCTGCTGCGGGTCGGGGGCGGCCGAATTCTTGGCCTTGGCCTCCTCCAACTGCTTGTGGATGCGTTTCGGCTGAAACGTCAGCGCACGCGATTCGATGGTGAAGGCCAGCTGGTCCTTGTGGCGGTCGATGATGCTGCCTCGCACCGCCTTTTGCACGTCGGTGACCTTGAGCTGTCCGGCGGCCTGGGCGCGCAGCGTCGGGGCCTTGGTCACCTGCAGGACGAACAGCTGCGCGGCGGCCACCAGCATCAGCACCAGGATGACCACGTTGCCGGCGCGATGCCGGAAAACGAACGATCCACCGCGGCCGGCCATTTGGGCGATCTGACGGGTGCGCCGTTCCCGCGCCGAATGCCCGGCCCCCACCGGCTCGGGGCGCTGTGCGGTGCGGCCCTCCTTGGGCTGCTTGGCTTTTCGGAGTCGCTTCGGTTCCCGAACGTCGCGGCCCAGGTCGGCCTGCTGGGCTTTCGCGCGGCGCTTGGGTTGGCGGCCGCCATTGTCCGCGATGTCCTTACGGGGACCGCGCGTCGGGCGTGCGGCCTGCGACCGGCGTGCCCGGGGGGTTTCGCCGCGGCTCACCTGGGAGCACCTGGCACCGCGCCGGGGGGCCCGGGCAGGGCGCCGGTACCCGGTTGCGGCATCGGGGCGGGCGCCGGAGCGGCGGGAGCGGTCGGCTGGGGGCCGCCCGGCCGGCCCAGCTGCACCGGGACGGGAACCTCCGGCGACAGGGGTGCGGGCAGCTGGCCGGGAGCCGGAATGGGCAGCCCGCCCAACGGAATCGGGACCTCGGCGGGCACCGGAGGAGTCGCGGGCCTGGCCGGCATCGGCAGGCCCGGCGTCGGCAGCGCACCGGTGACCGGCCCACCGGGCATGCCGGGCAGCGCACCGGTCACGGGCCCGCCTGGCATGCCGGGCAGCGTACCGGCCGCGGGGACCCCGGGCGCGCCAGGCGCGCCGGGCACCGGCGGAACTGCCGGCGGGAAGTGCTGACCGCCCACCGTCGAGGCGCCATCGGGTGCGCGCAGCAGCGCTTCGGGTCCCGACCGGGCCGGGGCGGGACCACCGGGGACCGGCTCGAGCCGCATCGGGACCTCCGCGGCCGGCGCCGCCGGCTTCGGGGGCTGCGGCGCTTCGTCGGGCAGCTTGGTGTTCAGCGGCGGCGGCGGAACGCCGTCGGCCGGCTTGGGGTCGCCCACCACCACCCAGTTCCCGGACGGATCCTGGACCAGGTGCGCGGTGTCGCGGCTGGGGATCATGCCCTGCTTGCGGGCGGCCTCGGCGAGCGCGGGCGCGGCTTCGGCCTCACGCACGTCGCGCTCCAGCGCTTCCTTCTGCTGCTGCAGCAGCCGGGTCCGCTCGCGGGCGTGGCTCAACTTGTAGGAGCGTTCGGCGGAGTCGGTGGACAACCACAGCGTGAGCCCTAGCCCGACGCCGAGCGCACCGATGACCAACACGACGAAGGGAACCTTGCTCGCAAGGGTCCGCGGGCGCAGGTCGATCGACGCCAGCCGGGTGGCCAGACGCTCGGTGAGCTTGGGACGGACGACCTTGGGCGCCTTGGCTTTCCGGGCCTTGGCACGTGCCTTGGCCTGGCTGGCGTTCTTGGGACGGGCCGATCGCTCGACCGGACGGGCGACAGGGCTGCTCTGCGGACCGGCCTTGGGTGCGCGGGATTCGCGGGCGGGCGCCGTGGTCCGGGCACCGCGCGTGCGCCGCGCGGCGCCGGGTTCGGGCGCCGCACGCCTGCCCCGCCGGGCAGAACCGTCGCGGGCGCCCCGGCGGTCGCTGCCACCGCGTCGTTTCGACGTCTCGCGGTCCGCTTTCATCAATCGCCTTTCCCGGTTGCCTGCTGTGATTCCATGCGCTGCAGAGCCCGTAGCCGCACCGCGGCGCTGCGCGGATTGCGTTCGATCTCAGTGGCGTCGGCGCGTCCGGCGCCCTGTGTCAGGGCGCGGAATCGCGGCTGGTGACCGGGAAGCTCGACCGGCAGGTCCACCGGGGTGCGGGACGCGACCGCCTGGGCGAACAACCGCTTGACGATCCGGTCCTCGAGCGATTGGTACGCCATCACCACGATGCGCCCGCCGACGGCGAGCGCGTCCAAGGCAGCCGGGAGCGCGGCCCGCAGCGACTCCAACTCGTCGTTGACCGCGACCCGCAGCGCCTGGAAGGTGCGCTTGGCCGGATGCCCACCGGTGCGCCGGGCCGCGGCCGGAATCGCGTCGTAGAGCAGGGCCACCAGGTCCGCGGTCGACGTGAACGGCTGGCGGGCCCGCCGGCGCACGACGTGCGCGGCGATGCGCCGCGCGAACCGCTCCTCGCCGTAGCGGTGCAAGATGTGCGCCAGGTCGGCCTCGTCGTAGGTGTTGAGGATGTCCGCCGCGGTCAGCGGCGCGTCGGGGTCCATCCGCATGTCCAGCGGCGCGTCCTGGGCGTAGGCAAAGCCCCGGTCGGCGCGGTCGAGCTGCATCGACGACACACCGAGGTCGAACAGCATTCCGTCGACCGATTCTGTTGCGGCATAGCCGGATTCGGCCAGGGCCGCGGCGACGCCGTCGTAGCGGGTGCGCACCAGCGTGACCCGGTCGGAGAATCGCGCCAACCGTGATCGGGTGATGTCCAGGGCGCTGGGGTCGCGGTCGAGCCCGATCAGGCGCAGGCCTGGCAGTTCGGTCAAGAAGCGCTCCGCGTGCCCGCCCGCGCCGACGGTGGCATCGACCAGTGTCGCCCCCGTCCCGTCCGGGTGGTGGCGGGTCAATGCGGGCGTGAGCAGCGCGACGCAACGCTCCAGCAGGACGGGCACGTGCCCGAAATCTGAAATGTCAGCCACCGCAACGCCTCCCCGGATCTGCCGCCACCCGTCGGCCGCGCGGGTCTGTACCGCACGGGCGTGCCGGAAAAGGTGTGGCGCCCCTGCATCGAGGTCCCTGTCCGAAGGCGCGAACCTGGCGTTGGGGAAGTACGCCAGGGTCGGTTCGGGCAGAGGCCACGTTGCACGGGCATGCGCCTCAGATGATGTCGCCGAGTGCTTCATCGCTGGCCGCGGAGAAGTTCTCTTCGTGGGTTTGCTGGTAGTCCTGCCAGGCCTGCGCATCCCAGATTTCCAGGTAATCGACCGCGCCGATCACCACGCAGTCCTTGGACAGGGTCGCGTAACGACGGTGGTCGGCCGACAGCGTGATGCGGCCCTGGGCGTCGGGGTGCTGCTCGTCGGTGCCGGCGGCGAGGTTACGCAGGAAGGCCCTGGCGTCCGGGTTGCTCCGCGAGGCCTTGCTGGCCCGGCGGGCCAGCTGCTCGAATTCCGCCCGCGGGTAGACGGCGAGGCTGTGGTCCTGGCTCTTGGTGACCATCAACCCCCCTGCCAGCGCGTCACGAAACTTGGCGGGCAACGTCAGCCGCCCCTTGTCGTCGAGTTTGGGCGTGTAGGTGCCAAGAAACACCAGCTCACCTCCCGTTCGAGGTCACCCAAACACTGCAGCCACCATACCCCACAATCCCCCACTTCGCCCCATTCATGAAGTGTCGCCGTGGCGTTTTCCGGGTTATCCGTCGTCACGGGCTCGTCAACGCCACATCGGGGGCGTGTCGGGCACGTCTCAGACCACGATCGCGACCCTCCGAACCGGCGCAGCTACCAGCCGAAATGCCGCGCGTGGGGCGTAGTGGGGAACTTTAGTGGGGCCCGGTGGGGCTTACTCGCCGCGCCGCGCCGCGGTCAGGGCTCGATTAAGTCGCAAAACGGCATCGACGGTTGCGGACGTCAGTCGGGGCCGCCCGAACTGTGATGCTGGCAGCCGCGCGCGCTGCGGGCCTGAAAGAAATGCAAAACGGGGCAGCCGGTGGCTACCCCGCGCGTGGTGAGTCGGCGCTAGTCGTCGAAGCGGCGGCGGAACCGATCCTCCATGCGGCTGGTGAAGGACCCGCCACCTTTGTTGCGGCGCTGGCGCAGCGAGGTAGGCGCCGAGCCGGAATGGTCTGGCCTGCCTGACAACCGGGGACCGGTGATGCCGAACACCACTCCGCCGAACATGACGATGAATCCGAAAATGCTGAGAATGGGGACGCTGCCGCCGATCCACGTGGCCTTGAACGCCACCCCGGAAACCAGCATCGCCAGGCCGACGACGAACAGTGCCACACCCTGCAGCCGCCGGCGGGCCGTGGGCGCGCGGAAACCTCCGCCCCGGACGCTTGACGCGAACTTGGGATCTTCGGCGTAGAGAGCGCTCTCGATCTGATCGAGCATTCGCTGCTCATGATCGGAGAGTGGCATTCGTCCCTCCTTGCCGACAGTGTGGCACGTGACTATCGATAGCACGCGGATGCCCGTTGCGCGGGCAACTAATTGAATGATACGAGGTCAATCTGCCCCATACCACTGGTTCCGTGCCGATTCTATCCCGGCCGGATCGCGCCATCCCGCCAGACCGGAACCCCCGTGCGCTACAACCGGCTTCCCCGACCGGGGCCGTCCGCCGGTTCGGTGCCACGACCGCTCGTCGCCCCGCCGCGTGGGGGTCCGATAATGATCGATAGCAGCCTGGTCCCCGGCGACCACAGCACGCCGAAGCATCGAATCCGTCTGATCACCCGATGAGGAGGGCACCGCGAGTTGGCGATATTCCTCATCGATCTGCTCCCCCACGATATGGAGCGTCGCCTCACCGACGCCCTGACCGTGTACGTCGATGCGATGCGCTACCCGCGCGGCACCGAGCAGCAGCGCGCCGCGATGTGGCTCGAGCACATCCGCCGCCAGGGCTGGCAAGGCGCCGGCGTCGTCGAAGTCGAGGCGGCCGACGACGAGAACGCGCCGACGCCCTCGGCGCAGGATCTGGCCAGCGCCCCCCTGCTGGGCGTGGCCTATGGCTATCCGGGGGCGCCGGGCCAATGGTGGCAACAGCAAGTCGTGCTGGGCATGCAGCGCGGCGGCTCGCCGCCCCAGGAGATTGCCCGGCTGATGAACAGCTATTTCGAGTTGACCGAGCTGCACATTCATCCCCGAGCCCAGGGCCGCGGCCTCGGCGAGGCGTTGGCTCGGCGACTGCTGGCCGGGCGCGCCGAAAAGAACGTGCTGCTCTCGACGCCGGAAACCAACGGCGAGCCCAACCGCGCCTGGCGGTTGTACCGGCGGCTGGGCTTCACCGACGTCATCCGCCGCTACCACTTCGCCGGCGACCCGCGGGCGTTCGCGATCCTGGGCCGCGAACTCCCGCTGTGACACCGCGCGACCGGGCGCCCGCACTCGGTGTGGCACTTCTTCAAGTGGCACATCGGATCTGGCACGATGACCTGGTGCGCGCCAGCTCTCCTCGCTTGAAAGCCCTCCGGCTTCGACGGCGCCGTGTGATGGTCATCGCGATGTTGCTGCTGCTGGTGCCCCTGGCCAGCGGATGCCTGCGGGTCCGGGCCTCGCTCACCGTGTCTCCCGACGACCTGGTCTCCGGGGAGATCGTCGCCGCCGCGAAACCCAAGACCCCCAAGGACACCGGCCCGCAGCTGGACAGCAACAACCTGCCGTTCAGCCAGAAGGTGGCGGTGTCGAACTACGACAGCGACGGCTACGTCGGCTCCCAGGCGGTGTTCTCCGATCTGACGTTCGCCGAGCTACCGCAGCTGGCCAACATGAACCCCGACGCCTCCGGCGTCAACCTGTCGCTGCGCCGCAACGGCAACCTGGTGCTGCTCGAGGGCCGGGCGGATCTGACGTCGCTGACCGATTCGGAGGCCGACGTCGAGCTGACGGTCGCCTTCCCCGGCGTGGTGACCTCCACCAACGGCGACCGGGTCGAGCCCGACGTGGTGTCCTGGAAGCTCAAGCCGGGTGTCGTGAGCACCATGACCGCCCAGGCCCGCTACACCGACCCCAACACCCGGTCCTTCACCGGCGCCGTCGTGTGGCTGGGCATCGCCTCCTTCGCGGCGGCCGGCGTGGTGGGGCTGCTGGCGTGGGTCGGCCGGGATCGGTCACCGCGGCTCACCGCGCCGCGCGACCAGCCGCCACCCACTTAGCCCTGCGGGGTGGGTGACCAGTACGCGAGCATCTCCGCGAAGGTCTGGAACGCCGGACCGGAAATCCCGTAGGTCGCCTCCAGATGGATGCTCAGCGGGAAGCCGAGGTCGGCCACCCCGTCGATGACGCGCTTGTAGAGGTCGACCATCAGCTGGCGCTTCTGCGGCGGCTCGCAGGCGGCGAGGTTGCGGACGAACTCCTGCTCAGCGGCCACCGCGGCGTTGCCCGGGTCCTGGATGAGCCAGTTGATCAGTCCGACGCGGCTTTCCATCTTCGGCACGAAGCCGAAGGACAGCAGGATCTCGGGCCGGTGATCGGTTTCCTTGGCGAACTCGGTCAGAAAGCCCACGATCGCGTCGGAGTACAGCAGCTGGGTCATGCCGTAGGTGGCGCCCTGGTCGCACTTGAAGTTGAACCGACCCTGTTCGCCGTCGCGAGTGGGGATCAGGATCACGCCCCGGTTGGTCACCAGCTCGCGATAGATCGACAGGGCGTCGGTCGGGGCGACGCCGGATCCCTCGCCGTCGTTCATGGTGCGCGGTACGCCGACGAACACCACGCCTTCCATTCCGGCGGAGGACAATTCGGTGAGCCGGCCCCGCAGCGACGGCTCGTCCATGAAGGCGGTGACCTGCGTGCACAAGCCCTTCATGCCGGTCAGTTCCGGTTTGACGACCGACCAGAAGTCGAGCACGTCCAGCTTGGGCTTCATCGGAACGGGACGGTCGTCGTCCTCGGCGATGATCCCGGGGATCATCACGTGCCGGATCCGGCCGTCCAGACCCGAGTCGGCCGAATGCCGCACCACTTTCTGCGCCTCTTCGAGTGCCCGCTCCCGACCTTCGTCGGCGTTCGGTGGCACCAGCTCGAGCGCAATGGTGTTGAGGGTCACGCGGCTTCTCTCCGTCCGACGAACTATGGGCCCGGGGCGTCTCTTGGCCGCGCAGCATCCGCGCGAGCCCCAGCGCACCCGCCAGCATAGGGGCGGGTTAGTGAGGCAGTCGAAGCAACTGGGTGCACGCGGCGACGTCACGCGGGACCCACCCCGACTCGCGCGACGAATACACTGGTCGGGCCTGGAATACCCAGCCAGCCGAGCAGAAAGGGGCGCCGCGCTGAGCGTCAAAGCCACAGCAGCGGCGGCAACCGTCGAGTTGACCGGCGCCATCACCGAACAATTGCGGCGGTATTTGGACGAGCGGCGCGCCGAGACCGCCTACATCGGCGACGACTACAACGGCCTGATCGCCGCGCTGGAAGATTTCGTGCTGGGTGGCGGTAAGCGGCTGCGTCCTGCCTTCGCCTACTGGGGCTGGCGCGCGGTGGCCACCGACGAGCCCGATGAGCAAGTGCTGCTGCTGTTTTCCGCGCTCGAGCTGCTGCACGCCTGCGCGCTGGTGCACGACGACGTGATCGACGACTCCTCCACCCGGCGCGGACGGCCGACCACCCACGTCCAGTTCGCGACGCTGCATCGCGAGCGGCGCTGGCAGGGCTCGCCGGAGCGGTTCGGCATGTCGGCTGCTATCTTGCTCGGCGACCTCGCCCTGGCCTGGGCCGACGACATCGTCTTCGGTGTCGACCTGACGCCGCAGGCCCATCGGCGCGTCCGCCGCGTGTGGGCCAACATCCGCACCGAGGTGCTCGGCGGTCAGTACCTCGACATCGTCGCCGAGGCCAGCGCGGCCGCCTCGATCGCGTCGGCGATGAACGTCGACACCTTCAAAACCGCCTGCTACACCGTGTCGCGACCGCTGCAGCTCGGCGTGGCCGCCGCCGCCGACAGGCCCGACGTCCACGACATCTTCAGCCAGTTCGGGACCGATCTCGGGGTCGCGTTTCAACTGCGCGACGACGTCCTGGGCGTCTTCGGTGACCCCGCGGTGACCGGCAAGCCGTCCGGGGACGACCTGCGATCGGGCAAGCGCACCGTGTTGCTTGCCGAGGCGGTGGAGTTGGCGGAGAAGTCGGACCCGGTGGCGGCCAACCTGTTACGCAGCTCGATCGGTGCCCAGCTGACCGACGCGCAAGTGGACCAGCTGCGCGACGTCATCGAGTCGGTGGGCGCCCTGGCCGCGGCCGAACAGCGGATCGCCACGCTGACCCAGCGGGCGCTGGCGACGCTGGCCGCCGCCCCCATCAACACCGCCGCCAAAGCGGGGCTGTCCGAATTGGCCAAGATCGCCACGAACCGGTCCGCCTGAACCGATGACGACACCGACCGACACCCCGGCCGACGACTCACCGGCAGCGAAACCCGCTCGCGGCGAACGGTTTTCGCAACTGAAGGCATTCGTCGCTTCCGACGACTCCCGGCCCGCGAAACTCGGCCTGCTGGGATCGGTGCTGATCACCATGGGCGGGTTGGGTGCGGGCAGCACCCGCCAGCACGACCCGCTGCTGGAGTCGATTCACATGTCCTGGCTGCGTTTTGGTCACGGCCTGGTGCTGTCGTCGATCGTGTTGTGGACGGGCGTGGGCCTCATGCTGATCGCGTGGCTGGGCCTGGGCCGCCGGGTGCTGGCCGGCGAAGCGACCGAGTTCGTCATGAAGGCCACCACCGGCTTCTGGCTGGCGCCGCTGCTGGTGTCGGTGCCCGTCTTCAGCCGGGACACCTATTCGTATCTGGCGCAGGGCGCGCTGCTGCGCGACGGCCTGGATCCCTACGCCGTCGGCCCGGTCGCCAATCCAAACACCTTGTTGGACAACGTCAGTCCCATCTGGTCGATCACGACCGCCCCCTACGGTCCGGCGTTCATTCTGGTGGCGAAGCTCATCACCGTCCTCGTCGGCAACAACGTGGTGGCGGGCACGATGTTGCTGCGGCTGTGCATGCTGCCCGGTTTGGCGCTGCTGATCTGGGCGACGCCCCGGGTGGCGCGTCACCTGGGCGGCGATCCCCCGACCGCGCTGTGGATCTGCGTCCTCAACCCGTTGGTGCTCATCCATCTGATGGGCGGGGTGCACAACGAGATGCTGATGGTCGGCCTGATGGCCGCCGGCGTCGCGCTGACGTTCGGCGGCCGTCACGTCGCGGGCACCGCGCTGATCACGGTCGCGATCGCGGTCAAGGCCACCGCCGGCATCGCGCTGCCCTTCCTGGTGTGGGTGTGGGCGCGGGATCTGCGCAACCGGCGGGGATATGGGTCCGCGCGAGCGCTTCTCGCGGCCACGGCGGCGTCGCTGCTGGTTTTCGCGGTGGTGTTCGCGGTCCTGTCCGCGGTGGCCGGCGTGGGGCTGGGATGGCTGACCGCGCTGGCCGGTTCGGTGAAGATCATCAACTGGCTGACCGTGCCGACCGCGGCGGCCAACCTGATCCATGCGATCGGCAGCGGGTTGTTTCCGGTGAGCTTCTATCCGCTCCTTCGGGTCACCCGGCTGGTCGGCATCGCGATCATTGCGGTGTCGCTGCCGCTGTTGTGGTGGCGGTTCCGCCGCGACGACCGGGCCGCGCTGACCGGCATCGCGTACTCGATGCTGATTGTGGTGCTGTTCGTCCCGGCCGCGTTGCCGTGGTACTACTCGTGGCCGTTGGCGATCGTGGCTCCCCTGGCCCAGTCACGACGGGCGGTGGCGGTGATCGGCGGCGTGTCGACCTGGGTGATGGTGATCTTCAAACCCGATGGCTCGCATGGCATGTACTCGTGGCTGCACTTCTCGTTGGCCACCGCCGTCGCTCTGATCGCCTGGTACAGCGTGTACCGCACGCCCCGGCCCTCTGTCGAGCAGGCCGAAGCCACCGCCGGGTAATCGGCTCAGTAGGCCATCGCCTGCGCCCGGCGCACGACTTCCCGGGCTTGGTGGGCGTGCAGCGCATCGACGGGGCGGGCATTGCTGAGGGCGTCGCGGCTGCCGTCGCGGGTCACCGTCAGCGACGGGTCCCGGGTGAACAACCAGCGCACGATCTCGGTGTCGTGGTAGCCGCCGTCGTGCAGGATCGTCAACAATCCCGGCAGGCTCTTGACCACCTCACCGGACTGGGTGAAGAACACCTGCGGCACCACCACGCCCTCGCCGCGCCGGACCGCGACCAGATGGCCCTCCCGGAGTTGTTGGTGCACCTTGGTAACCGGGACTCCGAGCAATTCGGCGACCCGCGGCAGGTCGTAGATCGGCTCGTCGGGATCGAGCACATCGTCGCCGGCAGGAATACTGCTCATCCGCGCAAGTGTAAGCCTTGATACGCGCCTTGAGCCCGTGTTCTACCGCCCAATCATGGCGCCGCACCTACGATGGCCCCGTGGCCCAAGCTCATCCGCCCGGCCGGGCCGGTCCGCGTCGTCCGCGGGCCGAGGCGGGGACGGCGGACCCGTTGGACAACGCGTTGCTGGACGGCCGCTATCTGATCCAGGCGAAGATCGCCAGCGGCGGCACCTCGACCGTGTACCGCGGTCTCGACACCCGGCTCGACCGTCCGGTCGCCGTGAAGGTGATGGACTCTCGCTACGCCGGCGACGAACAGTTCCTCACCCGCTTCCAGCGCGAGGCCCGCACCGTCGCGCGGCTGAAGGATCCGGGTCTGGTCGCGGTCTACGACCAGGGCGCCGACGCGCGGCACCCGTTTTTGGTGATGGAGCTGATCGAGGGCGGCACCCTGCGCGAGCTGCTGGGCGAGCGCGGCCCCATGCCCCCCTACGCCGTGGCGGCGGTGCTGCGTCCGGTGCTCGGCGGGTTGGCCGCGGCGCACCGGGCCGGACTGGTGCACCGCGACGTCAAACCGGAGAACGTGTTGATCTCCGACGACGGCGAGGTGAAGATCGCCGACTTCGGGTTGGTCCGCGCCGTCGCGGCAGCCGGAATCACTTCTACCAGTGTGATTTTGGGCACCGCGGCGTATCTGTCGCCCGAGCAGGTGCGCGACGGCGACGCCAGCCCGCGCAGCGACGTCTACTCCGCGGGCATCCTCGCCTATGAGCTGTTGACCGGGCACACCCCTTTCACCGGCGACTCGGCGTTGTCGATCGCCTACCAGCGGCTGGACACCGACGTGCCGCCGCCGAGCGCGTCCATCGACGGCGTGCCCGTGCAGTTCGACCAGTTCGTGGAGCGGGCGACCGCCCGCGACCCGGCCGAGCGGTACGCCGACGCGTCCGAGATGGGCGCCGATCTCGACGCGATCGCGGACGAGCTTGCGCTGCCGGACTTTCGGGTGCCGGCGCCGCGCAACTCCGCGCAGCACCGCTCGGCCGCGCTGCACCACAGCCGGACCGACGCGCACCCGGGCGCCCCGCAGCAGCCCGCCCCGGTGCGCCGGCCCACGCGCCAACTCACCCGGGGTCCCGAGGATTGGCCGGAGCCGCCTCCGGCGCAAACCGACGCCGAGGTCGACGAGGTCGACGACGAGGACTACGAATACGAGCCCGTCACAGGCGAATTCGCGGGCATCCCGATCAGCGAATTCGTGTGGACGCGCCAGCACAACCGGCGCATGGTGCTGGTGTGGGTGGCGCTGGTGCTGGCGTTCACCGGGCTGGTCGCGACCGCGGCCTGGACCATCGGCAGCAACCTCGACGGGCTGTTGTAGCCGCCCACTGGCGGCGAGCAGAACTCAGTCGCGCAGCATCTCGGCGACCAGGAAGGCCAGCTCCAGCGACTGCTGGGTGTTCAGCCGCGGGTCGCACGCGGTCTCGTAGCGGCCGACCAGGTCGGTGTCCGAAATGTCTTGCGCCCCACCAAGACACTCGGTGACGTTCTCGCCGGTGATCTCGACGTGGATGCCGCCGGGATGGGTGCCCAGCGCGCGGTGGACCTCGAAGAAGCCCTGCACCTCGTCGACGATGCGGTCGAAGTGGCGGGTCTTGTAGCCGTTGGACGATTCGTGGGTGTTGCCGTGCATGGGGTCGCACTGCCAGATCACCTGGTGACCGGTGGCCTGGACCTTCTCCACGATCGGTGGCAGCAGATCGCGCACCTTGTTGTTGCCCATCCTGCTCACCAGCGTCAGCCGGCCGGGTTTGTTGTGCGGGTCGAGCCGCTCGACGTATTCGACGGCCAGCTCGGGGGTGATGGTCGGGCCGATCTTGACGCCGATCGGGTTGGCGATCACCTCCGCGAAGGCGACGTGCGCCCCGTCGAGCTGGCGGGTCCGCTCGCCGATCCACACGGTGTGCGCCGACAGGTCATACAGCTGGGGCTCGCCGGTATCGCTTTCGGACAGGCGCAGCATCGACCGTTCGTAGTCGAGCACCAAAGCCTCGTGGCTGGCGTAGATTTCGGCGGTCTGCAGGTTCCGGTCGGCCACCCCGCAGGCGCTCATGAAGCGCAGGCCGCGATCGATCTCGGTGGCCAGGGCCGTGTAGCGGGCGCCGGCGGGTGAGGTCCGGACGAATTCCCGGTTCCAGTCGTGGACCAGATGCAGCGAGGCCAACCCCGACGACGTCAGCGCCCGCACCAGATTCATCGCCGCGCTGGCATTGGCGTAGGCGCGCACCAACCGCGACGGATCATGCTCGCGCACCGCGGCGTCCGGGGCGAAGCCGTTGACCATGTCGCCCCGGTAGGACTTCAACCCCAGCGCGTCGAGGTCCGCCGATCGCGGTTTGGCGTACTGCCCCGCGATGCGGGCCACCTTGACCACGGGCATGCTCGAGCCGTAGGTCAGCACCACGGCCATCTGCAGCAGGGTGCGCACGTTGCCGCGGATGTGGGGTTCGGTGTTCTCGGTGAACGTCTCCGCGCAGTCACCACCCTGCAGCAGGAACGCCTCACCCCTGGCCACCTGGGCGAGCTGCTCCTGCAACCGCACGATCTCCATCGGCACGGTGACCGGCGGCACGCTCTCGAGGACCGTGCGCATCGCCGATGCCTGATCGGCGGGCCAGCTGGGCTGCTGGGCGGCCGGCTTGGCCAGGGCGGCGTCCAGCCGCGCACGCAGATCGGTCGGCAGCGGCGGCAGCGGCGGCAGCTGGTCGATCGGTATGTCGACGGTCCAGTTCATCGGTCCATCGTAACCGGGTCGAGGACACCCCTGGTCAGGGTTGATCAGCGTGAACGCGGTCGATCCGCCCGGTCTCAGTCCGCCGCCGTGATCAACCGGAACCGGCGGAGCTGATCGCGGGCGTCGACCAACGCGTCGTGGGCATCCGGTGACCGCGGCGGCATCCGCGGGCTGCCCCGGTCCTCCCACAATTGCCGCAGCTCCCGGGTGAAACGCGGGATGGCCCGCGGCAGATCGGGCATTTGGCCCCACAACTGGCACAGGGCGACGTGGTCGTAGGCCGCCACCCACGCCCACAGCTCGATCGGCTCGGCGGCCGCCCGCCCGGAATTCAGGCCGAAGAACTCTTCCAGGTCCTCGCGGATGCGCCGGCGTGAGCGCCACAACTGCGACGCCGGGGGCGGCAGCTTGGGCAGCACGTTGGCGCGCACCCATGGCCCGGCGCGCTCGGGATCGAATTCGGTGGACACCGCGTAGTACTCGCGGCCGTCTTCGGCGGCCACCCCGATCGAGATGAGTTCGATGGTGCGGCCGTCCTCGATGAATTCGGTGTCGTAGAAGTACCGCACCAAACAGAGATTATCGGCCGATCAGGATGGGACCGGTGGGGGCCGGGGCGGGATGGATCTCGTCGTCGAGTTGGGCGTCCACCGCATGTTGGTCCGGGAACCGGGGCGTGCCGGCGATCGCGCACTGCAGATACAGCTTGGCCCGCACCACCGGGCGGCGCAGCCGCCTTTCGCGCTGCAGTGCGCGGCGCATCTTGTCCGGCTGCGTGGAGTACCGCCAGCGGGCCCAGGGCGCGTGCGGGCGCGACAGCCGGACCGCCCCGATCACCAGCAGGATGACCAGGAACATGCCCAGCAGGCCGGTCCAGACCTTGCCCTTGAGCACCACCACGACGGCCAACGGCAGCGTCAACGCCATGGCGCCGCCCACCACGGCGCGCAGCGCCACCGAATTGGCGTCGTGCCAGATCGGCAGGAAGAACATCAGTGGGTGCAGGCCCATGATCAACAGCCCGGCCACCGCGACGGCGGCGAACACCGCGTCGACCGACGTGCGGCCGTCCTCGGACCAGTAGACGTCGGACAGGTGCAGGATCAACGCGTACTCGTCGAGGACCAGGGCGGCCCCGATCCCGAAAAAGGTGGCGGCAACCATGAACTCGGGCTCGTGCCCGTCGATGGACAGCGTGACCAGCGTCAGCCCGGAGAGCAGCGTGAGGACCACCCCGAACGTCACGTGGTGGATGTGCACGCCCCCGACGTGGACGTTGCGCGGGTGCCACCACTTAGTGGGCCGGCCGTTGTCGACCCGGTGACGGATGAAGCGCACGAACGTCCGCGTGACGAAGAACGTCAGGATGAAGGCCACCAGGCAGCACAACAGTGGCAGGTGGCCCCGGGCGTGAATGTCATGTTCGAACCATCGGGACATCTCGTCCACGAACGAGTGGAGCACTCTTGAAACCTACGCCTTCGCGCGCCGGGGCCGTGGGAGCCGCGCTGCACCAGGGATGTCCGGGCGCGGGCACCCATTACGCTGTTGTGCGACATGAGTACACGGCAGGCGCCCGGGGCGGGCTTGGCAGGTAAGCGTGGCCCCGAGCGGGCGCTGGTGTGGGGACTGGCGTGGCTGGCGGCCGCCGCGGGGCTGGGTTACGCGGCCTGGCAGCTGTTCGGGCACATCCCGTACCGCATCGACATCGACGTCTATCAGATGGGCGCCCAGGCCTGGATGGACGGGCGCCCGCTGTACCGCGGTGACGTGTTGTTCCACACGCCGATCGTGGACCTGCCGTTCACCTATCCGCCGCTGGCCGCCATCGTGTTCTGCCCGTTCGCATGGATGCACATGCCGATAGCCAGCGTCGCGATCACCGCCCTGACGCTGGTGCTGCTGGTCGTGTCCACCGTGATCGTGCTGACCCGGCTCGACGTCTGGAGCGCGTCGGCCGTACTGCCCGGCCCTGCCTGGCTGCGCCGGTGGTGGCTGGCGATCGTCGCCGCCGCGGCCGCGACGATCTGGCTGGAACCGATCAGCTCGAACTTCGCCTTCGGTCAGATCAACGTGGTGCTGATGACGCTGGTGATCGCCGACTGCGTGCCGCGCCGCACGCCGTGGCCGCGCGGCCTGCTGCTGGGGCTGGGCATGGCGCTGAAGCTGACGCCGGCGGTGTTTCTGCTCTATTTCCTGCTGCGCCGCGATCACCGGGCGACGCTGACCGCGCTGGCGTCGTTCGTGGGGGCGACGCTGCTGGGTTTCGCCCTGGCCTGGAACGACTCGTGGGAGTACTGGACGCACACCGTGCACCACACCGACCGGATCGGTTCCGCGTCGTTGAACACCGACCAGAACATCGCCGGCGCGCTGGCCCGGCTGGGACTGGGACAACAGGAGCGCTTCCTGCTGTGGGTGGGCGCGTCCCTGCTGGTGTTGGCGCTGACGGTGTGGGCGATGCGGCGGGTGCTGCGCGCCGACGAACCCACGCTCGCGCTGGTCTGCGTCGCGCTGTTCGGGCTGGTGGTGTCGCCGGTGTCCTGGTCACACCACTGGGTGTGGGTGCTGCCCGCGGTGCTGGTGACGGCGGTCTTGGGCTGGCGGCGCCGCAACGCGCCGCTGATGGTGCTCAGCGCCGTCGGCGTCGCGCTGATGAGGTGGACGCCGATCGACTTGCTGCCCAAGCATCACGAGGCGAGCGCGGCCTGGTGGCGCCAGCTTGCCGGGATGTCCTACGTGTGGTGGGCGCTGGCGGTCATCCTCGCGGCCGGCTGCACCGTCGCCGCCCGCGCGGTGTCGCGGGAGATCGCACCGGAGCCGCTCGCGCCGGTTACCGCGGTCGGCTAACCGGCAGCGGTCTCGGGGATCCGCACGGCCTCGCCGTCGCCCTCGTCACCGCTGCCGCCCATTTTTAGGCTGGCCGCGTAGATGTCGACGTACTCCTGGCCGGAGAGCCCCATCAGCTCGTAGATCACTTCGTCGGTGACGGCCCGCTCGATGAAGCGGTTGCCCGCCAACCCGTCGAAGCGCGAGAAGTCCATCGGCTTGCCGAAGCGAACGGTGACCCGCCCGAACCGCAACATGTTGGTTCCGGGCGGGTTGACGACATTGGTGCCGATCATCGCGACCGGGATCACCGGGACCCCGGTCTCCAGGGCGAGCCGCGCCAGCCCCGTCTTGCCCTTGTAGAGCCGGCCGTCCGGGGATCGCGTGCCTTCGGGATACATGCCCAGCAGCTTGCCCTGGCTCAGCACCTGTTGGGCGGTGGTCAGCGCGGCCCGGGCGCTGTCGGCATCGGTCCGGTCGATGGGCACCTGCCCGACGGCGGTGAAGAACCACCGCTGGAACCACCCCTTCACACCGGTGCCGGTGAAATATTCCGACTTCGCCAGGAAGGTGATTCGGCGGCGCACCACCAACGGAAGATAGAAGCTGTCCATCACGGCCAGGTGGTTGCTTGCCAGTATCACCGGTCCGGAGCTCGGAACGTGTTCTAAGCCTTCAACTTTCGGCCGCCCCAGCAGAGACAGCAGCGGGCCGAGGAGTACGTACTTGAACAGCCAGTACCACATGGCCCTCCCTCTCGGCTACACCCCGCTGATGTTCTGCGCCAACTGTACCTATCCCCACGAGAAGGGACCACCTGCGACGCAGGCACCTCACTCGTCCAGCGTGACCGGGATGGGCTGATAACGGGTCCGCGGGGCACCGTCGCCGGGGTCGGGCGGACCGTCGGGCGGCGGTTCGGTCGGGGGCGTGGACGCGCGGTCGATGTCGTCGACGATGTCGCGGATCACCTGAAGCAGGGCGATGCTGTGGTCGGCGATCGCCGTGAGCAAGGGGTGTTGGTCGCCGGTCGCCAACGCCGCCAGCGCGCACACCGGGCACCACACCTGCTGGCACTTGCCGGTGCCGGGTCCCGCACCCGCCGTCAGCGCCGCCGCCGCGCGCACCGCGGGATCGATGCCGTCCAGAATCGACTGTGCGAGCCTGCGTAGCTCCGGACCGATTTCGGGATGAGCCCCACTCACTTAGGCCACACCTCCGGATCTGGTCGAAAACGCACCGTCAACTCACTACCCCGCAGGCGTGCGTCCAGCACCGTGCAGCGCCGAAGCACGGACGCCAACCTCACCCTGCGCCGCAGTCCGCCGGCGCTGATGATGAGGTCGTCATCGACCCGCCCCAAGGTCAGCGCCGACGGATCGAGTTGCGGCAACGCTAGCCGCATCCGGTAGACGGACCCAAGTCCCGTCCCGGATTCGAGGTCGACGGTGGGCCGCAAGGGGCCCGGCGGCGCGGTGCCTCCCCGGCGGCGGGCGGCATCGAGCAGCGCGCCCAGCGCCTTGGCGCCGATCGGCTCGCCGGACAGGTGTGGGGTCATCACGAGGGCGACCTCACCGATGGTGGCGTCGAGTTCGTCGAGCACGCCCTGCTGCTCGGCGATGCGTTCGGTGTACCAGTAGAAGGCCGGATGCTCGGGCAGATTGCGGTATTCGTACGAGTCATCTTGCAGCAGAACCTGGTTCACGATCAGCTCTTCGACGCGCACACCCATCAAGGCCAGCGACCCCAGCGTGCGGGCCGCCTCCGCGGCGACGACCCGCTCAGGGGTCAGCACCAGATGCGCACCGACCAGCTCGCCATCGGTGAGTAGCGCGCCGAGCGTCTCCACGCTGGCACTGATGCGCTCGAGCAACTCGACCACCGCCGCCGAGCGGGCGTCGTCGGCGGTGACGGACAGCCGGCGATGCCGCGGCCACGCCCGCTCGACGTACAGCCCGAAGGTGGCGGGCAACGTCAACATCCGCAGGGCGTCGGCGGTCGACGCGCAATCGACCACCACGCGGTCCCATCGCCCGGAGCCGGCCAGCTCGCCGACGGCATGCAGGCCGAGCACCTCCTGAACGCCGGGCAACGCCGAAAGCTCTTCGGGCGCAATGGTGCTCAATTCGGAGTTGGGGAACCGCCGGTCCAGGGTGGCGACGACGTCGCGCCACCGGACCTCGAGCAGGGCGAGGGTGTCCAGGGCCAGCGCATCGAGAAACCCGCCGCCGGCCTCCGCTCGCCCGGTTTCGAGATCGGCGGACACCCGCACCAGTTCGTCCTGGCTGGGCGGGACGGGTATGCCCAGCACGTCACCGAGCGAGTGCGCCTGGTCGGTGGACACCACCAGCACCCGCTGCCCCGCGCTGGCGGAACTGACCGCGGTGGCGCAAGCCAGGGTGGATTTCCCTACCCCGCCTTTGCCAACGAAGAGACTGATCCGGGCCGGGGCGGGCGCAGCCGTCTCACTCAGCCTCGACTCGTTTCTTCAGATCCTTCAACGCGGTGTCGGTCAACCGCCGCTCGGCCTTGCGCTTGAGCAGTCCGATCATCGGCATGGCCAGGTCAACGGAGAGTTCGTAGGTGACTTCGGTGCCAGATCCCTTGGGCGCCAACCGGTACGAGCCCTCGAGGGAGCGCAGCAGCGAGCTCGATACCAGCGTCCAGCTAACCGATTGGCGATCCTTGTGCCATTGGTAGGACATCACCATGGTGTCCTTGAGGACGGTGGCGTCCATGACGATCCGGGCCACCTTCGGGTAGCCGTCCGCGTCCTTCTCCTGGACCTCGGCTTCCTTGTACTCCGAGATCCACTGCGGGTAGGAATCGATATCGGCGATCACCTGCATCACGGTGCCCGGGTCGGCTTCGATGTAGATGGTTTGCGTCGTCTTCTCCGCCACCTGGTTGCTGCCCTCTCTCCCGCACGCGGATCGGCCCCGGCTGCTTCGAACCTGCCGTGCGGGGACCCCCGCGGGTCTCGGTCCGAAACGGTACTCTCTGCGCGGACCCGACCCGGCTAAACTACCGGAGAAACTCCGACCGGACGTGACCGTTCCAGTGTCGTCTTGACCTCGAAGGCCATTTTTTTGCCCGCCACCCGGCGGCGGTGTGTCATTTTCGCCAGGTTGAGCTTGGCCAGCTGCCAGGCCGCCACCCCGGTGGGCTCGGCGTGCAGGAAGTAGTGCAGCACGACCCCGTCCAGCGACGGTTCCAGCCAGACCTCCATGGTCCCGGTCAGCGCGCCGGTGACCGACCACCGGATGCCCTTGTCGGCGCGGTCCTCGACGACCTGCAGCCGCAGGTCGGGCCACCAGCGACGCCAACTCGCCCGATCCGCGACCGCGGCGCCCACCCGTGCGCCGTCGGCGGCGACAAACGTCTCATCCGCGATCTGGATGCTGCTCATGCCCACAGCTTCACACACCGGCCCGCGGCGTCCCGCCGAGGGCGGGCATCGCGGCGGGGCAATCGCGGCCCCCGCCGCAGCGACTATCGCCGTGCTGGTTCGATGCTCGGATTAGGCTGGTCGACAGCAACCCCGGCTGCCGGGAAACGTCACGAGGTCAATTGAGGTCATAAGAGTGCGTGAGTACAGCGTCCCCGCCCGCTTTCCGGTCGACGATGACGACAACATCGCCGCGATGGTCTTCGAACACGAGCGCGACGACCCGAACTTTGTCATCTACCAGCGTCAGGTCGACGGCGAGTGGACCGACGTCACCTGCGCCGAGGCGGCCGGCCAGATCCGCTCCGCCGCACTGGGTTTGATCGCACTCGGGGTGCAGGCCGGCGACCGGGTGTCGATCTTCTGTGCCACCTGCTACGAATGGGCGATCCTCGACCTGGCGATCTTGTCGATCGGCGCGGTCACCGTGCCGATCTACGAGACGTCGTCGGCCGAACAGGTGCGCTGGGTGCTGCAGGACTCCGAGGCGGTGCTGGCCTTCGCCGAAACCGACGAACACGCGGCCATGGTCACCGAACTGACCGCCGAACTGCCCGCCCTGCGCCGGGTGCTGCACATCGACGGTTCGGGCCCCAAGGCGCTCGACCAACTCGTCGAGGCCGGCGAGTCGGTGGAGCCGGCCGAGCTGACCGCACGCCTGGAGGCCCTGCGGGCCGGGGACCCCGCGACATTGATCTATACCTCGGGCACCACCGGGCGGCCCAAGGGCTGCCAGCTGACGCATTCGAACCTGCTGTATGAGACCCGCGGCGCCAAGGAGAGCCTGCCGACGCTGCTCGACGAGGGCCAGCGGCTGCTGATCTTCTTGCCGCTGGCGCACGTGCTGGCGCGCTCGCTGACGTTGTCCGCCTTCGCCAACAAGGTGACGGTCGGGTTCACCAGCGACATCAAGAACCTGGTGCCGATGTTCGCGGTGTTCAAACCGACCGTGGTGGTGTCGGTCCCGCGGGTGTTCGAAAAGGTCTACAACACGGCCGAGCAAAACGCGGCGAACGACGGCAAGGGCCGGATCTTCGCCATGGCCGTGCAAACCGCCGTCGACTGGAGCGAGGCCTCCGACCGCGGCCGGCGGGGGCCGCTGCTGCGCGCCAAGCACGCGCTGTTCGACCGGCTGGTCTACCGCAAGTTGCGCGGGGCGCTGGGCGGCGACTGCCATGCGTCCGTGTCGGGCGGCGCGCCGCTGGGGTCGCGGCTGGGGCACTTCTACCGGGGCGTCGGCCTGACCATCCATGAGGGCTACGGCCTGACCGAGACCAGCTCCGCGATCACGGTCAACCAGGTCGGCAACGTCAAGATCGGCACGGTCGGAACGTTGTTGCCCGGCAACAGCATGCGCATCGCCGACGACGGCGAGCTGCTGGTGCGCGGCGGCGTGGTGTTCAGCGGCTACTGGCGCAACGAGCAGGCCACCGCCGACGCGTTCACCGACGGGTGGTTCAGGACCGGCGATCTGGGCGTGCTCGACGAGGACGGCTTCTTGAAGATCACCGGACGCAAGAAGGAAATCATCGTCACCGCGGGCGGCAAGAACGTCGCGCCCGCCGTGCTCGAGGACCGGCTGCGGGCGCATCCGCTGATCAGTCAGGCCATGGTCGTCGGCGACAACAAGCCGTTCATCGCCGCGCTGATCACCATCGACCCCGAGGCGTTCGACGGCTGGAAACAGCGCAACCAGAAGGGATCCGGCACCTCGGTGGCCGACCTGGCCACCGATCCCGACCTCGTCGCCGAGGTGGACGCGGCCATCAAGGACGCCAATCTGGCGGTGTCGCACGCCGAGTCGATCCGCAAGTTCCGCATCCTGCCGGTCGATTTCACCGAGGACACCGGCGAGCTGACCCCGACGATGAAGGTCAAGCGCAACGTGGTGGCCGAAAAGTTCGCCTCCGACATCGAGGCCATCTACCAAAAGGACTGACCGCTCGGCGCCGCTAGCCGAGCAGCCCGGCCAGCCTCGCCGCCAGGGTGTCCCAGCGCCACTGGGCCGTCACCCATTCGCGCCCGGCCGCGCCCATCGCGGCCGCCCTGTCCCGATCGCTCAGCAACTCGGCGACGGCGTCGGCGATTTCGGTGACCGAGCCCCCGTCGACGACGAGCCCGGTTTCGTTGTGCCGCACCGTTTCCGGGGCTCCCCCGGATTTTCCGGCGACGACGGGCACCGCACTCGCCGAGGCCTCCAGGAAGACGATGCCCAGCCCCTCGACGTCCAGCCCGGCGCCGCGGGTGCGGCACGGCATCGCGAACACGTCCGCCAGCGCGTGGTGCGTGGGCAGTTCGGCGGCCGGCACGCCCCCGGTAAAGATGACCTCGTCGGCCACCCCGCAGTCGCGGGCCAGGGCCCGCAGCGATTCCAGGTAGGGTCCGCCGCCGACGATGACCAGGGCGGCCCCGTCGACGCGTCGCCGGATCGACGGCAGCGCCCTGATGAGCATGTCCTGGCCCTTGCGGGGCACCAGCCGCGACACGCACACCACGGTGGGCCGTTCGCCCAACCCGTAGCGCCGGCGCAGCTCGGCGCGCCCGGCCGGATCGGGCCGGAACTTGTCGGTGTCCACCCCGGAGGGCAGGTATTCCAGCGACGCCTTGGGACCGAACGCCGGCGCGAACCGGGACCGCGTATAGCGGCTGACGAACGTGACGATGTCGGTGTCGTCACCGATGCGACGCAGCACGGACCGCGCGACCGGCAGCATCGACCAGCCAACCTCGTGGCCGTGCGTGCTGGCCACCACCCGCTTCGCCCCCGCCCCACGAGCTCGTCGGGCCAGCAGGGCCAACGGCGCGGCCGCCCCGAACCAGACGGTCTCGATGCCCCGGTCGCCGATCAGCCGCCGCATCCGGGCATCGACCGCCCGGCCGGGCAGCATCAGGGTTCCCGGATGGCGCACCACGCGGTAGCCGGCCGCCTCGTCGTGGGCCTCGGCGCCCTTCCACTGCGGCGCATACACCGTCACCGAATGCGACGTGGCCTCGGCGAGTCGACCGACGAACTCACCGAGGTACGACTGGATGCCGCCCGGGCGGGGCGGAAAGTCGTTGGTTACCAGCAGGACCCGACTCACCTGCGACAGGCTAGCGTGACGGCGATGCGGTCCGTGCACACGGCCTGAGCCCGGCGGTGCGCCCTAATGGGTCAGCCACTGGCGCCAACCGGTGAGCAGGCCCGCCTCGCTGGTGTCCAGCACGTCGTGGGCCGCCGTCGCCATGTCGGCGCGCCTGACGCCGCAGGTCGCCAGGTAGAGGTCGTGCAGCTTCGGCGCGCCAAAGGTGTCGGCCACGAACCGGGCGAACCACCAGGCGCGGTCATAGGCCAGCGAGCGCGGCGCGCCCGGCACGTCCAGGTCGGCATCCGAGGGCAGCGTCATGGGCAGCATCCCCTCCCTGGGCACCGGCGTTGGGGGGCGGCCGACGAAGTCGGCGACGCCCTCGGTGAGCCAGCGGGGTGCGTCCGCAACGGTGTCCGCGCGCGAGGCGTAGTGAAAAAGCTCGTGGGTCAACACGATTCGCAGGGACGTTGCACTGATGGTGGCGGCGCCCGGCGCGAACACGATGCGCTGGCCGAGGGCGACCCGGCGAGCGGGGTCGATCCGGTCGGAGACCGTGGCGGCGGCGATGTCGGCCCATTGCGCCGCCGGTCCCCCGCCGGCGGCGGCGCGAAATTCCTCGTCCGTGCCGGCCGCGACCACCGAGATTTCGCGTGGCCAGTCGGCGCCCCAGAACGCCTCCACGGCGTTGATCGCGGCGCCCATGTCCGAGGCCACCCGCGACAACAGGCGCTCACTCGACGCGCCGCCGAGGCCCAGCAGCCGGACGGTACGGTCGCCGACGACGATCGACTTCGTCGAGGCGCTGACCTGGCTGCGCGCGGGCGTGATCAGCTGCGGGGGCCGGAGCCGGCTGTTCCGCACGGCGTCGAACGGCACGGCCGCGGCCACGATCAGTTCGACGACGAAAACCCAGGCCAGCAGGATCGGAAGCCGCCGGCGCAGCGCGAGATGTCTAGTAACGGCGGGCGTCGTAGATCGGGCCTGAAGAGTTCATCGGCACGACCTGTACCGGCACACCGTAGGTGGAGGAATGGATCATCATGCCGTCACCGATGTAGAGGCCGGCGTGCGAGGCGTCGGAGTAGAAGGTGAGCACGTCACCGGGCTGCAGGTCCGACAGCGACACGGGTTGACCGCCGTGGGCCATCGCCTGGCTGGAGTGCGGCAACGAGATGCCGGCCTGCTGGAACGCCCACATCACCAGTCCGGAGCAGTCGAAGCCGCCGGGCGCGGCGCCGCCCCACACATAGGACGAACCCACCTGGGTCAGCGCGGCCTGCACGACGGTGGCGCGGTCACCGCCGCCGACCCCGCCGCCGGGAGCCATCCCGGGCATCCCGCCCGGAGGCGGAGCCTCACCGGGCGCCTGGCCGGGCCCCGGGGGTGCCGCTTCCGGAGCCGGGGCGCCGGGAGCCGGCGCCGCCGCGGGCACCGCCGGCGCGGGATTGGCGAGGGCGGTGCGCTGGTCGGCGGTCAGCGACATGTACTGCGACTTGACCACCGCGATCTGCACCTGCAGCTGACTTTGCTTGGACTGCAAGCTGGCCCGCACCGCGGCGGCCTGCTCGGCCGCGCTCTTGGCGTCGGCGGCGGACTTCGCGGACTCGCGCTCGGCCTTGGCGGCCTGCTCGCCGGCGATCCGGTAGCTCTTCATCTGGCTGGCCATCTGCGTGGCCATCACCCGCTGCACCGCGAGCTTGTCGATGAGCCCCTGCGGCGAGCCGGCGGTCAGGATGGCTTCCATGCCGTCGACGTGACCGCCCATGTAGGTGGCGGCGGCTAGGTTGTTGACGGAGTTCTGGAACGACGCCAAGTGGGCCTTCGTCGCGTCGACGGCGGCCTGGTCGTCGTTGTGCTTCTTGTCGGCGGCGCGCTGGGCGGCCACCTTGTCGTTCAGGTCGAGCTGGGCGCTGTGCATCGCCTCGGTGGTTTGCTCGGCCTGACGCGACAGCTCGTTGAGTTTTGCCATGGCGTCTTCGGCCGGATCCGCCAATGAGGGGGCGGTCACCACGCCGAACAGAATCGCGAAGCCAGCTAGCGTCCCCAGGACCGAACGTGTCAGGACACGCGCAACCGGGTACCTAGAGTCAAGCCTCAAGATTTTGCTTCCTTAAACGGCCATCGACGAATGCTGGTCGTCGAGCGGGTTTAGGTCTCAAACAGGTTACGAAACGATATCGGCGTTTGTCCAAAGCGGGCGGTTAAGAAATTAGAAAGAATTCTGTCATTTTCATGTGATCCATTCCGCCTGGGTCGAGGGCCTTTGGCGGACAAGGCATTTAGGCTACCCCAGATCCACGGTCCCGACGAATCGGGACTAGCCGAAGCCGCGGCGCCAAGCCGACCTCGGCGAGAACTTCCAATGCCGCTCGTTCGTCCTGCAATAAAGTATCCGGGACCCCGAGTATCACGCTGACCACACAGTCGCGGCAGCCGGGGCCGCGCACCGCGCAGTCGTCACAGTCGATCACCACCGGCGCGCCCGGCTCCGGCGGCGGCATCGCGACGTTGGTGGGTCCAGTTCTTGGTGCCATCGGGATCGTCCTCTCGGTCTGGCTCCGACGAACATCACGCCGGTCAGCCCGAACGCTAACCGCGGGCACCGACATCTCTTCCCGGCCGCGGCGTGGGACGCCGCCGATGTCGGTCGCCGTGCCTAACGTCACCCCCGTGGCTGCACGTGGCGCGACTCAGCTGAGCTTCGCCGACGTGGGGTCACCCTGCACGCCCGATGAGCTCTCGCTGCGCGATACCACCTTCGTCGTGGTTGACCTCGAGACCACCGGCGGACGCACCAAAGCCACCGCGGGGGCGCAGCCGGACGCCATCACTGAAATCGGGGCGGTCAAGGTGCGCGGCGGCGTGGTGCTCGGCGAGTTCGCCACCCTGATCGATCCGCAGCGCAGCATCCCGCCCCAGATCGTGCAGCTGACCGGCATCACCACGGCGATGGTGTCCGACGCGCCGACCATCGACGCCGTGCTGCCGATGTTTTTGGAGTTCTCCCGCGACGCGGTGCTGGTCGCGCACAACGCCGGCTTCGACATCGGCTTCCTGCGCGCCGCCGCCCAGCAGTGCGACATCGCCTGGCCGCGGCCGCAGGTGCTGTGCACCGTGCGGCTGGCCCGCCGGGTGCTCAGCCGCGAGGAGGCCCCCAGTGTGCGGCTGGCCTCCCTGGCGCGGCTGTTCGCCAACCGGCTCGGAGGGGTCACCCAACCCACCCACCGCGCGCTCGACGACGCCCGCGCGACCGTCGACGTGCTGCACGCCCTCATCGAGCGGGTGGGCAACCAGGGCGTGCACACCTACGCCGACCTGCGCTCCTATCTGCCCGACGTGACACCGGCCCAGCGCCGCAAACGCGTGCTCGCCGACGGGCTCCCGCACCGGCCGGGGGTGTACCTGTTTCGCGGGCCGTCGGGCGAGGTGCTCTACATCGGCACCGCCGTCGACCTGCGCAGGCGGGTCTCGCAGTACTTCACCGGAGCCGATCCCCGCGGCCGCATGAAAGAGATGGTCACACTGGCCGGCGCGGTCGACCACGTCGAGTGCGCCCACGCGCTGGAGGCCGGTGTGCGCGAACTGCGGCTGCTGGCCGCGCATGCCCCGCCGTACAACCGCCGATCCAGGTTCCCGCAGCGGTGGTGGTGGGTGGCGCTGACCGAGGAGGCGTTCCCCCGCCTGGCGGTGGTGCGCGCCCCGCGCCACGACCGCGCCGTCGGACCGTTCCGGGCACGCGCCGACGCCGCCGACACCGCCGCCCTGCTGGCCAGGTTCACCGGGCTGCGCACCTGCACGAACCGGTTAGGCCGCTCGGCATTACACGGGCCGCTGTGCGCCGAGGCGGAGGTGTCACCGTGCCCGGCCGCGCGCGACGTCACCGCCACGCAATACGCCGCGGCCGTCGCGCACATGGCTTCGTTGGTCGACGGCGCGGACAACACCGCCCTGACGGCCGCCGTGGCCCAGGTCGCCGCCCTCGCCGAGCGGAGTCACTTCGAAAGCGCCGCGCGGCTGCGCGACCGCACCGCCGCCGCCGTCGAGACGCTGTGGCGCGGTCAGCGGTTGCGCGCCCTGGCCGCGCTGCCCGAACTGATCGCCGCCGCCCCCGACGGCCAGGGCGGCTATCACCTCGTCGTCATCCGCCACGGCCAACTCGCCGCGGCCGGCAACGCCCGACGGGGGGTGCCGCCGATGCCGGTCGTCGACGCGATTACCGCTGGGGCACAAGCGATTCTGCCCGTGCCGGCCCCGCTGGGCGGGGCGCTGGTCGAGGAGACCGCACTGATCGCGCGCTGGCTGGGCGCGCCCGGCGTGCGCATCGTGCGGGTCGAGGGAACCGGGGAGGGCGCGGGCTGGGCGTCCCCGCTGCGATCCGCCGGCGGGTGGGCGGCCTGGGCGGAGGCGGCGCGCTCGGCGCGGGTGGCCGCCGAGCAAGCCCTGCGCGATTCAGACCTGCTGGCCGAACCGCACCCAACGCGCGAGCAGCTGTTCGGCCGCGCCGGAATCGATGGCCTTGCTGGCGCGGGCCAACCCGTCCTCCCACGCCGGCAACCATTCGGCGCGACTGGATAGCCCGGCGTAGGCCACGATCGCGCCGGCGGCGTTGAGCACGACGGCGTCGCGCACCGGGCCCTTGCCCCCGGCCAGCACCGCGCGCACCTCCGCGGCGTTGGCCTGCGCGTCGCCGCCCAGCAAGTCGTCGAGGTCGGCGCGGGGGAACCCGAACCCGGCCGGATCGAACGTCAGCCTGTCCACTGTGCCGGCCTGCACCCGCCAGATCGTGCTGGTGGTCGTGGTGGTCAACTCGTCGAGCCCGTCGTCGCCGTGCACCACCAGCACGCTGGAGCGGCGGGCGGCGAACACCCCCGCCATCACCTCGGCCAGGTCGGCGAACGCGCAGCCGATCAATCCGGCCCGGGGCCGGGCCGGATTGGTAAGCGGCCCAAGGAGATTGAACACCGTCGGCACGCCAAGCTCGCGGCGCACCGCCGAGGTGTGCCGGTACGACGGGTGGAACAGCGGCGCGAAGCAGAACCCGATGCCGACCTCGGCGAGGCTGCGCGCCACCTCGTCGGGTCCGAGGTCGATGCGGATGCCGAGCGCCTCAAGCGTGTCGGCGCCACCGGACAACGACGAGGCCGCCCGGTTGCCGTGTTTGACCACCGGCACACCCGCGGCCGCCGTCACGATCGCGGCCATCGTGGACAGGTTCACGGTGTTGACGCCGTCGCCGCCGGTTCCGACGATGTCGACGGTATCTCCGACTTCCTGGCGCGATGCGCTGTCGGGCATCGGCAGCGCGTGGCCGAGCATGACCTCGGCCAGCTCGATCACCTCGGCCGACGTCGGCACCTTCACCTGCATCGCCACCGCGAAGGCCGCGATCTGGGCGGCGCTCGCCTCGCCGGTCATGATCTGATCCATGGCCCAGGCGGCCTGGCCGCGGGTCAGGTCCTGACCGCCCGTCAGCCGGCCCAGGACCCGCGGCCACGACGTTGCGGACCCGCCGGACGGCGAAACCTCAGATGACAAAGCCACGCGCCGATGGTCCCACGGGGACCACACCGGCCCCAACCGCCGACCGCGAGCGGCCCGGCCCCCACGCGCGCGCGACGCGCCAGACATCAAATTGCGCCCCGGGTGGAGATCAACAACTACAAAGCGTCATACTTGCGGATGTGACCAGCGCTGTCGGGACCTCAGGTACTGCAATTACGTCGCGGGTTCATTCGCTGAATCGACCCAACATGGTCAGTGTCGGCACCATCGTCTGGCTCTCCAGCGAGCTGATGTTCTTTGCCGGCCTGTTCGCGATGTACTTCACCGCGCGTGCCCAGTCCGGTGGGAAATGGCCGCCGCCGCCCACCGAGCTGAATCTGTACCAGGCCGTCCCCGTGACATTGGTGCTGATCGCGTCGTCGTTCACCTGCCAGATGGGGGTGTTCGCGGCCGAGCGCGGCGACGTGTTCGGGCTGCGCCGCTGGTACGTCATCACCTTCCTGATGGGTCTGTTCTTCGTTTGCGGGCAGGGCTATGAGTACTTCCACCTGGCGACCCACGGCACCACCATCCCCGGCAGCGCCTACGGCAGCGTGTTCTATCTGGCCACCGGGTTCCACGGCCTGCACGTGACCGGCGGACTGATCGCCTTCATCTTCTTGCTGGCCCGCACCGCGATGAGCAAGTTCACGCCGGCGCAGGCTACGGCCAGCATCGTCGTCTCGTACTACTGGCATTTCGTCGACATCGTGTGGATCGCGCTGTTCACCGTGATCTATTTCATCCGATGAGCAGGCGCTGGACGAACAGGAGTGCTCGGTTGAAGAAACTGGGGTCTACCCGATCCGGTTCGCGGCTTACTCAGTCGCAACAAGGGCAGCGTGACCGTTCGCGACGGCGGCTGCGCCGCCGGTTGTCGGGCGGATTGCTGCTGCTGATCGCGCTGACCATCGCCGGTGGTCTGGCCGCCATCCTGACCCCCCGTCCGCAGGTGGCCGTCGCCGATGAGTCGAACTCGGCGCTGCTGCGGAATGGAAAGCAGCTCTTCGACACGTCGTGCGTGTCTTGTCACGGCGCCAACCTGCAGGGTGTGCCCGACCGTGGGCCGAGCCTGATCGGTGTCGGCGAAGAGGCCGTCTACTTCCAGGTGTCCACCGGCCGGATGCCGGCGATGACCGGCGAGGCGCAGGCGCCCCGCAAGGAACCGATCTTCGACGCGGGCCAGATCGACGCGCTGGGCGCCTACGTGCAGGCCAACGGCGGCGGCCCGACGACCGTGCGCAACCCCGACGGCAGCCTGGCGATGCACTCGCTGCGCGGCGAGGACCTCGGCCGCGGTGGCGACCTGTTCCGGCTCAACTGCTCGTCGTGCCACAACTTCACCGGCAAGGGCGGGGCGCTGTCGTCCGGCAAGTACGCGCCGGACCTCGAGCCCGCCAACGAGCAGCAGATCCTGGCGGCCATGCGGACCGGTCCGCAGAACATGCCGAAGTTCTCCGACCGCCAGCTGTCTTTCGAGGCCAAGAAGGACATCATCGGCTACATCAAGGCGGTGACCGAAGAGCGTCAGCCGGGCGGCTACGGCCTGGGCGGATTCGGGCCCGCACCCGAGGGTATGGCCGCCTGGATCATCGGGATGGTCGCGGCGATCGGGCTGGCACTGTGGATTGGGGCACGAGCATGAGCGACCAAGACGTTCGCGGCTCTGACACGGGCGGGAGCCCGCAGGGCACCGGCGAGAGGGAACCCGACGATGCGGCGCTGGCCGCGATGTCGCAGCAGGAACTGGTGGCCCTCGGCGGCAGGCTCGACGGCGTCGAGACCGTGTTCAAGGAAAACCGCTGGCCGGTCGAGGGCACCAAGGCCGAGAAGCGCGCCGAGCGCGGCGTCGCCCTCTGGCTTTTGCTGGGCGGCGGCTTCGGACTGGCGCTGCTGCTGATCTTCCTGTTCTGGCCATGGGAGTACAAGCCCAAGGAGGCCGCGGGCAGCTGGCTCTACACACTGACCACTCCGCTGTACGGCCTGACCTTCGGGATGTCGATCCTGTCGATCGGGATCGGCACCATCCTGTACCAGAAGCGCTTTATCCCCGAAGAGATTTCGATTCAAGACCGGCACGACGGGGCGTCCCGCGACGTCGACCGCAAGACCGTGGTGGCGAACCTGGCGGACGCCTATAACGGCTCCAGCATCGGGCGGCGCAAGCTGGTCGGGCTGTCGCTGGGCGTGGGCCTGGGCGCGTTCGGCCTGTCCACCCTGGTGGCGTTTGCCGGCGGCCTGATCAAGAACCCGTGGAAGCCGGTGGTGCAGACCGCCAACGGCAAGAAGGCGGTGCTGTTCACCTCCGACTGGACCCCGCGCTACCACGGCGAGACCATCTACCTCGCGCGCGCCACCGGCAGCTTCGCCGGGTCGCCGTTCGTCAAGATGCGGCCCGAGGACCTCGACGCCGGCGGCATGGAAACCGTCTTCCCGTGGCGGGAGTCCGACGGCGACGGCACCACCCCGGAGTCGCAGGAGAAGCTGCGGGCGATCAACCAGGGTGTGCGTAATCCCGTGATGCTCATCCGGATTCGCCCCACCGACATGCACCGCGTGGTCAAGCGGCAGGGCCAGGAGAGCTTCAACTTCGGCGAGCTGTTCGCCTACACGAAGGTCTGCTCGCATCTGGGTTGCCCGGCGTCGCTGTTCGAGGAGCAGTCCTACCGAATCTTGTGCCCTTGCCACCAGTCGCAGTTCGACGCGCTGCACTTCGCCAAGCCGATCTTCGGGCCGGCGGCGCGTGCGTTGGCGCAACTGCCGATCACCATCGACACCAACGGGTATTTGGTCGCCAACGGTGACTTCATCGAGCCCGTCGGACCGGCATTCTGGGAGAGGACGACATCATGAGTCCCAAACTGAGTCCCCCAAAGATCGGCGACGTCCTGGCCCGTCAAGGCGAGGACATCGACACGCGCTACCACCCGTCGGCTGCCGTGCGCAGACAGCTCAACAAGGTGTTCCCCACCCACTGGTCGTTCCTGCTGGGCGAGATCGCGATGTACAGCTTCATCGTGTTGCTGCTCACCGGGGTGTACCTGACGCTGTTCTTCGACCCGTCCATGGGCGAGGTCACCTACAACGGCGCCTACCAGCCGCTGCGCGGTGTGGACATGTCGAAGGCCTTCGCGTCGACCCTCGACATCTCCTTCGAGGTCCGCGGCGGCCTCTTCGTTCGTCAGGTCCACCACTGGGCGGCGCTGATCTTCTCGGCGTCGATCATGGTCCACCTCGCCCGCATCTTCTTCACCGGCGCGTTCCGCCGGCCGCGTGAAGCGAACTGGGTCATCGGTTCGCTGCTGCTGATCCTGGCCATGTTCGAGGGCTACTTCGGCTACTCGCTGCCCGACGACCTGTTGTCGGGCATCGGGTTGCGCGCCGCGCTGTCGTCGATCACGTTGGGCATGCCGGTGATCGGCACCTGGCTGCACTGGGCCCTGTTCGGTGGCGACTTCCCCTGCGGCGGCGTCGGAAACGAATGCGCCACAGCGGGTTACATCATCCCCCGCATGTACTCTCTGCACATCCTGCTGCTGCCCGGCATCATCCTGGCGCTGATCGGCCTGCACCTTGCCATGGTGTGGTTCCAGAAGCACACCCAGTTCCCCGGACCGGGCCGCACCGAGCACAACGTGGTCGGGGTGCGCGTGATGCCGGTGTTCGCGGTCAAGTCCGGCGCGTTCTTCGCCGCGATCGTCGGCGTGCTGGGCCTGCTGGGCGGTCTGCTGCAGATCAACCCGATCTGGAACCTGGGGCCCTACAAGCCATCTCACGTCTCGGCGGGCTCGCAGCCGGACTTCTACATGATGTGGACCGAGGGCCTGGCCCGTATCTGGCCGCCGTGGGAGTTCTACTTCTGGCACCACACCATTCCGGCCGCGGTCTGGGTGGCGCTGATCATGGGCGGAATCTTCGTCCTGCTGATCATCTACCCGTTCCTGGAGAAGCGGTTCAGCGGTGACAACGCGCACCACAACCTGCTGCAGCGTCCGCGCGACGTGCCGGTGCGCACGTCGATCGGCGCGATGGCGATCTCGTTCTACATGTTGCTGACGCTGGCGGCCATGAACGACATCATCGCGTTCAAGTTCGACATCTCGCTCAACGCGACGACGTGGATCGGGCGCATCGGCATGGTGATCCTGCCGCCGATCGTCTACTTCGTCACCTACCGGTGGTGCATCGGCCTGCAGCGCAGCGACCGCGCGGTGCTCGAGCACGGCATCGAGACCGGCATCATCAAGCGGCTGCCGCACGGTGCCTACGTCGAGCTGCACCAGCCGTTGGGCCCGGTCGACGACCACGGCCACCCGTTGCCGCTCGAATACCAGGGATCGGCGCTGCCCAAGAAGATGAACAAGCTGGGCTCGGCCGGGTCGCCAGGCAGCGGCAGCTTCATGTTCGCCGATCCGGTGTCCGAGGACACGGCCCTGCGGGAGGCGGCGCACAGCTCCGAGCAGCGTGCCCTGACCGCACTGCGCGAACACCAGGACGGCCTCAACGGTTCGACGAACGGCGAGTCCGGCAAGCACTAGCGCGGCTCTGTGACGGCTCGCGGCGGCTCCGCAGGGAGCCCGCCGCGAGCCGTTCGCGTTAGCGGCTGCGCCCGCTCCCCCGCTGCTCCCGCTCCCCCGCGAAATGCGAAGCGGGGGCACGCGTCTCGGTGGGGTCGTGTGCATCGTTGGCGTGTCGCGGCGGGCTCGGCCACGCGACCGGCGCGGCCACCGGGAGACGGGCGGCTTAGTGCTCGTCGACTACGCGGCGCAGCTGCCGGATGTGCAGCCACTCGACCGCAGGCATCGCGGCGGTGATGGCGCCGGCGAAGACATACGCCGTCCAGGACGCGCCGTCGTGGCCGACCGCCATCAGGTAGGTCGCGGTCGCGACCGCGATCAGCGCCGCACCCATGGTGCCGGTCAGGATGACCGTGCCGCGCAACCAGACTCGGTCGACCGTCTCCCCTGACCATTCCGCGTCGGTTTTCGGCGGCGCGGCCTGCACCGTGGCCTGTCGCGCCCGCTCGGCCGACGTGCGCGGCGCCTGGGACATCAGGCGCACCGGCGGCCGGTTCGGCGCGGTCATCGCACGGCCGGCCGGCTCGGACTGCGACATCCGCCGGGCCCGCAACAGGATGGGGATGGCGCCGGCGATGATCAGCGCGGAAACGATGATGACCGCGTACAACACCCAGGTCGTGTGCGGGCTGCTGGCCGATTTGTGAAATCCCCTGCCCAGGTCGGTGAGCGCGACGGCCGCGGCCACGCTGACGCCCAACAGCACCAGGTAGATCGCGGCGCACGCGCCGAGCAGGATGCGGTCGATCACCTCGGGCGAAATGGTGTCGTCGCCCACCCCGCGCCGATATGCCGAATATCTGCTGACCATCAGCAGCTCGTCTGCGGCGAGTCGTTGCTGTTCGACGACAGCACGGTTCCGTCGCTCGTCGTGATCGAGCAGTTGAGCCTGCTGACCCGGAACAGGCTGGAGGCCTCCACCGAGCCCACGTCCGACTGCGAGATCGGGGTGACGGTCATCGACCAGGGGATGTACACGTTGTGCTGGGTGCGCCGCCGGCCGGACGCGTCGACGTAGGTCACCGAGATGATGTCGCCCGGGGCCTTGGTGCCGGTCACCGAGTAGGTGACCTGCCGCGGCCCGGTGGGTGTCGTGGGCGGCGGGGGCGCTGCGGCCGTGGAGGTCGCCGGGGGCGCCGGAGCGGGTGCGGGCGGGGGCGGCGGTGCCGGGGAAGGCGTCACCGTCACAGTCTGTGTCTCCGTTGCTGTCGGGGGCGGCGGCGGTTCGGTCGTGGGCGGCGGTGGAGGCGGTGGGGGCGGCGGTTTGGTGGTCGTGATCTCGTCCTGCAGCGGCGGCGTGGACGGGGCGGTGGTGGTGTTGGGGTTGGCCAGCTTGGTGGTGTCGGTGCGGGCGAACAACAGCGACACCGATACGACGAGCGCAATCGCGGCCAGGATGGCGGCGATCCCCACCACCCACGGCCAGCGTGCGGTGCTGCGCTCGTCGTCGTCCTCGGACTCCTCGTAGTCCTCGTAGTCGTAGAGCCGCAGATCGGCGGGCATGTAGGGGCCGCTGGTGAAGTGCTCGGACTCCGGGGCCGAGTAGGCGCGTGAGTAGGCGTCCGTCTCGTCCGCAGCGGCCATTTCGGCGCTGTCGTCGAAGGGTTCCGCCGTGCCCTCGACGTCGTGGTCGCCGCCGGCGTCCGCGCCGTCATCGGCGTCCGCTTGGGGGCTGATCGGGTCGACAGGATCGGGTTCGTCAGGTTCCCATCCCGGGGGTTTCGACCCGCTCATCTCTGCCCTTTGCCTACCCTGTTCGACTGCATCACCTGCGCGTAAAACTCCGCAATCACCTCGTTGCCGGGCGCGCTGGGAAACTTCTCATTGCCTGCGCGAAACACTACCGAACCCAAAACAGGCAGAGCCGCCGTGGCGAACGGCGCAAGCGATCACGTGATCGGATTGTGACCTTTATGCCGCGAATCAGTGCTTCTCAGGACCCAGGTAGTACTCGAAGACCAGTCCGGCCACCGACGTCAGGACGAACATCACCCCAGCGAAGATCAGCCACGGCAGCCACAGCCCGATGCCCACCGCCACCACCGAGCCCGATAGCGCGATCAGGATCGGCCACCAGCTGTGTGGGCTGAAGAAGCCCAATTCCCCTGCTCCGTCGCTGATCTCGGCGCCTTCGTAGTCCTCGGGCCGAGTGTCGAGCCGGCGCGCCACGAACCGGAAGAAGGTGGCCACGATCAGCGCCAGGCCGCCCGTCAGCGCCAGCGCGGTTGTGCCCGCCCACTCCTCACCGCCGGTGGCGAACAACGCGGTCAAAACCCCGTAGAGCACCGCAACCACAAAGAAGAACCCGGCGATGAACTCGAATAGCCTGGCTTCGATATGCATTTGGTTTCCTAACCTACTGGCTCAGCTGACCGCGGCGGGTGTCGAACGGGTGCGTGGTCACCGCGGCCGGCGGTTGTCCGATCGCCTGCAGCGCCGCGGCGTTGCTCTTGCCATCCATCCGCTGCTGCAGATAGGCCTTGAAGTCGTTGGGCGACACCACGCGAACCTCGAAGTTCATCATCGAGTGGTAGGTGCCACAGAACTCGGCGCAGTGGCCGACGAACGCCCCGGGCGTGTTGATCTCTTCGACCTGGAAGACGTGCACGGAGTTGTTCGCGTCGGCGTTCGGGATGACGTCGCGCTTGAACAAGAACTCCGGAACCCAGAACGTGTGGACGACATCGGCGGACGCCAGATCGAATTCGATGCGCTTGCCGGTCGGCAGCACCAGCACCGGGATCTCGTTGCTGGTTCCCAGGGTCTCGACCTTGTCGAAGTTCAGGTAGGTGCGGTCCGAGGTGTTGAGCCCGCGGACGGGGCCGACCAGCTCTTCGCCGTGCTCGTCCTTACCTTCCGGCTTGGACACCATCGCCTTCTTGCGCGCCTGGTCCGTGCCGTCGTAGGTCAGCGTGCCGTCTTTGAACGCCACGCGCTGATACCCGAACTTCCAGTTCCACTGGAAGGCGGTGACGTCGATCACGACCTCGGGATCCTTGGCGATGTGCAGCATCTTTTCCTGCACCACCACGGTGAAGTAGAACAGCACCGAGATGATGAGGAACGGCGTCACCGTGAGCGCGAGCTCCAGGGGCATGTTGTAGCCGAACTGGCGGGGCAGCTCGGTGTCGGTCGCCTTCTTGCGGTGGAAGGCCGAGGACCAGAAGATCAGGCCGTAGACGATGGCGCCGACGACCAGCGAGGCGATCACCGCGCCGATCCACAGCTCGCGGTTGAGGTGCGCCTGCGGCGTGATGCCCCTCGGCCAGCCCAGGGCCAGCGCGTCGGCCCAGCTGCTGCAACCGCTCAGGAAAATCGCCAGCACACCCAGCGACAGAGCCAGCGCCAGCGGCCGTAGACGGCGGGAAACACCCTTGGCAGAGCCTTGAGGACGGCGCTGAAACCTACCCTGCGACAAAGATTGCGAACGGTCCTGCTCGCGAGGGGTCACGTTGGCGCCTCCTGCTCGGATATCGAATACTACGCAGCGTAGACCACGCGTCTGAGCCGGGCGACGAAACCCCGGCCCGCCAGTGTCGCGCCGTGCCGCGTGCGGCATCCACCAGCGGTCTGGAAAGTGCGGCATACTGGGGCGCCGTGTGTGGTCTGCTGGCGTTCGTTGCCGCCCCCGAGGATGGGGACAAGGAGGCGGCGGCCGCCCGCGCCGACGATGCGATCGCGCGCGCGTCGCACTCGATGCGCCATCGCGGGCCCGACGAGCCGGGCACCTGGGTGGACCCAGACACCGACGGTTCGGTCGTGTTCGGCTTCAACCGGTTGTCCATCATCGACATCGCGCACTCGCACCAGCCGCTGCGCTGGGGGCCGCCGGAGGCGCCCGACCGCTACGTGCTGGTGTTCAACGGCGAGATCTACAACTACCTGGAGCTGCGCGACGAACTGTCCACCTCCCACGGGGCCGTCTTCGCCACCGACGGCGACGGCGAGGCCGTCGTCGCGGGTTATCACTACTGGGGCACCGATGTCCTGACCCGGTTGCGCGGCATGTTCGCGTTCGCGCTGTGGGACACCGCTACCCGCGAATTGTTCTGCGCCCGAGACCCTTTCGGCATCAAACCGCTGTTCATGGCGACCGGCGCCGGCGGTACCGCCGTGGCCAGCGAGAAAAAGTGCCTGCTGGATCTGGCCGAGCTGATCGGCTTCGACTCCCGCATCGATGAACGGGCCGTGCAGCACTACACCGTCCTGCAGTACGTGCCCGAGCCCGAGACGTTGCATCGCGGGGTGCGCCGGCTGGAATCGGGCTGCTACGCGCGGATCCGACCCGACCACCTGCAACCGCAGGTCACCCGGTACTTCGCGCCGCGCTTCGCCGCCACCCCGATCATCCGCGGCGGCGAACAGGCCCGGTACGACGAGATCACCGCGGTGCTCGAGGACTCGGTGGCCAAGCACATGCGCGCCGACGTGACCGTCGGGTCATTCCTGTCCGGGGGGATCGACTCCACCGCCATCGCGGCGCTGGCCATCCGGCACAACCCGCGGCTGATCACCTTCACCACCGGCTTCGAGCGGGAGGGATTCTCCGAGATCGACGTCGCGGTGGCCTCGGCGGAGGCCATCGGCGCGCGCCACATCGCCAAGGTCGTCACGCCCGACGAGTTCGTCGCCGCCCTGCCCGAGATCGTCTGGTACCTCGACGAGCCGGTCGCCGACCCGGCGCTGGTGCCGCTGTTCTTCGTGGCCCGCGAGGCCCGCAAGCACGTCAAGGTGGTCCTATCCGGCGAGGGCGCCGACGAATTGTTCGGCGGCTACACGATCTACCGGGAGCCGTTGTCGCTGAAGCCTTTCGACTATCTGCCCCGCCCGCTGCGGCGGTCGATGGGCAAGGTGTCGCGCCCCCTCCCGGAGGGGATGCGGGGCAAGAGCCTGCTGCACCGGGGCTCGCTGACGCTCGAAGAGCGCTACTACGGCAATGCCCGCAGCTTCTCCGACGCGCAGCTGCGCGACGTGCTGCCCGGCTTCCGCCCGGAGTGGACCCATACCGACGTGACCGCGCCGCTGTACGCCGAATCGGCGGGCTGGGACCCGGTGGCCCGCATGCAGCACATCGACCTGTTCACCTGGCTGCGCGGCGACATCCTGGTCAAGGCCGACAAGATGACCATGGCCAACTCCCTGGAGCTGCGGGTGCCGTTCCTGGATCCCGAAGTGTTCGCCGTGGCCTCGCGGTTGCCCGTGGAGGCCAAGATCACCCGCACGACCACCAAGTACGCGTTGCGCCGCGCGCTGGAGCCGATCGTCCCCGCGCACGTGTTGCACCGGCCCAAGCTCGGGTTCCCGGTGCCGATCCGGCACTGGCTGCGCGCCGGCGAGCTGCTGGAGTGGGCCTACGAGCTGGTGGCGTCGGCGCAGGCCAGTTCGGTGGTCAACTTCGTCGACCTGGATGCCGTGCGCAGGATGCTCGACGAGCACCGCAGCGGCGCCGCCGATCACAGCCGCCGGCTGTGGACGCTGCTGATCTTCATGCTCTGGCACGCGATCTTCGTCGAGGGCAGCGTGGTACCCCAGATCAGCGAGCCCGCGTACCCGGTGCAGCTCTAGGCCTGGTCCACCCCGGGTTCGAATGTGAATCCCGCGCTTTCAGTGTGCACACGGGGCGCGACTTGTCGGCGTGTCGCCGCCGCCGGCTCACACTCGACGCCCTGGGTCCACACTCGATGCGGCCCGGGCGGGAAATGGCTTTAGGCGAGCACCGCCGCGATCTCGGCGGCCGCCACGTCGCCGTAGGCGTCGGCCAACCGGGTCTTGGCGACCTCGCGGTCCCACGCCCACTCCTGGGTTCCGGTCGATTCCAGCACCAGCACCGCCACCAGCGAGCCGAGCTGCGCCGAACGCTCGAGGTTCAGCCCGGCGCTGCGCCCGGTGAGGAAGCCGGCCCGGAACGCGTCGCCGACGCCGGTGGGGTCGGTCTGGCTGGTCTCGGGCACCACGCCGACGTGGGTGGTGGTCCCGTCGCGCTCGACGATGTCGACGCCCTTGGCGCCCAGCGTCGTGACCCGCAGGTCCACCTTCTGTTGCACATCGGCCTCGGACCAGCCGGTCTTGGAGCGCAACAGCTCCCACTCGTAGTCGTTGGTGAACAGGTAGGCCGCACCGTCGACCAGCTTGTCGATCTCGTCCCCGGACAGGCGGGGCAGCTGCTGGGACGGGTCGGCTGCGAACGGCAGGCCGAGCTTGCGGCACTCCTCGGTGTGCACCACCATCGCGTCCGGGTCGTTGGCCCCGACGATCACCAGGTCCGGCTTGCCCTGCGCCGACACCAGGTCGGCGAGCTTGATGTTGCGGGCCTCGGACATCGCGCCGGGATAGAACGACGCGATCTGGGCCATGTCCTCGTCGGTGGTGCACACGAAGCGCGCGGTGTGCGCGGTCGTCGAGATCAGCACGTGGTCGCAGTTGACGCCGTGGGACTGCAGCCAGTCGCGGTACTCGCCGAAGTCGTCACCGGCCGCGCCGACCAGCGCCACGTCGCCGCCCAGCACACCGATGGCGAACGCGATATTGCCCGCCACCCCGCCGCGGTGAATCACCAAGTCGTCGACCAGGAAGCTCAGGGACACCTTCTGCAGGTGCTCGGCCAGCAGGTGCTCGGAAAATCGGCCGGGGAACCGCATCAGGTTGTCGGTCGCAATCGAACCTGTCACCGCGATCGTCACGAAATCTCCATCCTTCGTTAGTAAGGTTATCTAGCTTACTCAGGCGCCTGCGGCCGTCGTTGCGTGCACGGTCGCCGCGAGGTCTGCGCTAGCCTCCCTAGGGAACTCACTCAAGTCGCCGGGATCACAATGCTTGGGCCGCAACCCGCTTGCAGTCCCGTCTACCACCGTAGGAGAACCACGATGGCAGGCCCGCACTCGCCGAACCACGCTGTCGGCGGCAACGGACCGAGCGGACATGACTCCCCCAGCGAATCGGCGCCACTCGAGTTCCCCGACGACGACCCCAACCCGGGCGGCGTGGGCTTCACCCCAGCTCCCCAGGCAGGACCCCTTGCGGCCAATTATGCCGGGCCGCCGCCCGGACCGGCGCCGTACCCGCCGCCCCGCTCCAAGCGGCGGCTGATCGTCGGCGTGGCGCTGGCGATCGCGCTCGTCGCGGTGATGACGGTGGCCATCGTCTATGGCGTGCGCACCAACGGGGCCAATACCGGCACCACGTTCTCCGAGGGCGCGGCGAAGACGGCGATTCAGGGGTACCTGGACGCGCTCGAGCACCGCGACATCAACGAGATCGCCCGCAACGCGCTGTGCGGCCTCTACGACGGCGTCCAGGACAAGCGGTCCGACCAGGCGTTGGCCAAGCTCAGCAGCGACGCATTCCGCAAGCAATTCTCCGATGTGGAGATCACCTCGATCGACAAGATCGTGTACCTGTCGCAGTACCAGGCTCAGGCGTTGTTCACCATGCGGGTGTCACCGGTGAGCGGGGGTCCCATGCGCGGGCAGGTGCAGGGCATCGCGCAGCTGCTCTTCCAGCGCGGCCAGATCATGGTGTGCTCGTACGTGCTGCGCACCGGCGGCTCGTACTAGAGCTTTTCGTGCCGCCAGACTGCAACTGCCGACGGCCCTACTCGGGGAACGCGTCGGTAGTTGCGGTCTCGCGTGAAATCAGTTGAACGAATCGCCGCAGGCGCACGACCCGCCGGCGTTCGGGTTGTCGATGGTGAACCCCTGCTTTTCGATGGTGTCCACGAAGTCGATGGACGCGCCGTCGACGTAGGGCGCGCTCATCCGGTCCACCGTCAGGGTCACACCCCCGAACTCCGCGATCAGGTCGCCATCCAGCGACCGGTCGTCGAAGAAGAGGTTGTAGCGCAGCCCAGCGCACCCACCCGGCTGGACCGCGATGCGCAGCGCCAGGTCGTCGCGACCCTCCTGGTCCAGCAGCGACTTGGCCTTGGTGGCGGCGGCCTCAGTCAGGATCACGCCGTGGGTCTTGGCGTTCGACTCGTTTTGCACCGTCATTGCTTCTCCTACATGCCTCATTGTTGAGTGGGACCGATCAGGCCCGACGCCGCCGGCTTGCGCCGCGCGGCCCGGGCTGCCGGGAAGTCCACACCATCAACGGTACCTTGCAGGACCGCTATTCCCGAGTCGCGCCGCCACAACGGAGGCCAGACCCATGAGCTGATTGGCCGCGTCGGCCTGGGCCAGCCGCACCGATCCGGCATGCTCAGCAATCGACAGCGCGGCCATGATGCCCGACGAGCGCACCGTCGCGTTGTCCAGGTCGACCTGGCCGGCCAGCACCACCACCGGGATCCCGCGGGGCCGGGCCGCGTCGGCCAGAAAGCCGACCACTTTGCCGTGCAGGGACTGCTCGTCGAAGCGGCCCTCACCGGTGACGATCAACTCGGCCGTGTCGAGGTCGTCGGACAACCGAGTGTGTTCGGCGATGATGGCGGCGCCGGACTCGCACCGCCCGCCGAGCGCGAGCAGGCCGGCGCCGATGCCGCCGGCGGCCCCCGCGCCCGGCTCGGCGCTCACGTCGCGCCCGGCCACCGCCTCCAAGATGAGCGCCCACGCCTGCAGCCGAACTTCCAGGGCCGCGACGGTGGCCGTGTCGGCACCCTTCTGCGGCCCGAACACTCGGGCCGCTCCCCACGGACCCAGCATCGGGTATTCGGTGTCGGACGCGGCGATCAGCTCCACGTTGCCCAGTTGGCGGCGCGCGGTGTCCAGGCCGCCCAGCTCGGCGATCATGCCTTGGCCGCCGTCGGTGCACGCGCTGCCACCCAAGCCGACGACGATCCGCGTCGCCCCCACCCGCAGCGCCTCGGCGATCAGCTGTCCGACGCCTTTGCTGTGGGCCGCCATCGCGGTCTCCGGGGTGGGCGGACCGCCGAGCAGCGCCAGGCCGCAGGCTTGGGCGCACTCCAGGTAGGCGGTCGCCGACCCGGGATCGAAGACCCATTCGGCTTCCACCATGGCTTTTAGCGGCCCCGACACCCGCAAGCGCCGCATCTCCCCCAGCCTGCTGGCCAGTACTTCGACGAAGCCGGGCCCGCCGTCGGACTGCGGCGCGACGATGAACCGGTCGCCCGGCCGCGACCGGGTCCAGCCGGTCGCGATGGCGGCCGAGGCTTCCAGGGCCGACATGCTGTCGGCGTAACAGTCCGGGGCCACCAGAACTTGCATCGCGGGTAGCTGAAGACGGCCGGGTGCCAGGCCGGGGGCAGCATCATCCGAGGCCATCGACCCGTCGTCCATCAAAGGCAGCCATTCATCACGTGTAAGAGTAGGGCCAAGGGCGGCACTAACGCAGGTCTAATAGCAAGGCATTCCAGGCGAATTCCGGCGCGCGTCATCCGCGAAGTAACCTGGCCCCTGTGAAGCTTTTGGGTCGCAAGAAGGGCCAGGACACCGACCTCGACGAAAACGTGGCCGCGTCGGCCGCCTCCGACGTTGCTGGCGCCGCCGGCGCCACACCCCACCGGACCGGGCCCAAAGGCCGCCCCACGCCCAAACGCAACGAGGCACGACGGAACGCGAAGAAGGGCCCCGTCGCACCCGCACCCATGACCTCCTCGGAGGCCCGGGCCCGGCGCAGAACGCTGGCCGGCCCCAAGCTCAGCCGCGAGGAGCGCCGCGCCGACAAGACCGCCAACCGCGCGCGCATGTCGGAGCGCCGAAATCGCATGATGGCCGGCGAGGAGGGCTACCTGCTGCCGCGCGACCAGGGCCCCGTCCGGCGCTACGTGCGTGACGTGGTGGATTCCCGGCGCAACCTGCTGGGCCTGTTCATGCCGTCGACCCTTTTTTTGATGTTTGTCATGTTCGGCGTCCCGCAGCTGCAGCTCTGGGTGTCTCCGGCGATGCTGGTGCTGATGGCGGTGATGAGCGTCGACGGCCTGATCCTGGGCCGCAAGATCAGCAAGCTGGTCGACGCGAAGTTTCCGAATAACACCGAAAGCCGTTGGAAGCTAGGCCTTTACGCCGCCGGCCGCGCCTCCCAGATGCGCCGGTTGCGGGCGCCGCGGCCTCAGGTCAAGCATGGCGCCAGTGTCGAGTAATCCTCGCCCGAAGGCCGGCTGACGCCGGTGCGCACCCTGGTGCTCGGCGGGATCAGGTCGGGCAAGTCACGGTGGGCGGAGGACGCCATCGCCGCGGGATTGCCGCCCGGCCGGCCGGTTCATTATCTGGCCGCGGGGCCGGCCGGTGACGACGATGCGGACTGGGCGCACCGGGTCGCCGCGCATCGTGACCGTCGGCCCGCGCATTGGTCGACGATCGAAACCGAGGACATCGCAACCCAATTGCGCCAAGCCACGGACACCCCCACCCTGGTCGACGATCTCGGCACCTGGCTGACCGGCGCGATGGACCGCGGCCACGCGTGGGAGGGCGGCTCGGTGGCGGCCTCGGTCGACGAGGTGGTGTCCGCGGTCGACGACTTCGCCTCGACGCTGATGCTGGTCAGTCCCGAGGTCGGGCTGAGCGTCGTGCCGGCCACCGCGTCCGGGCGCCGATTCGCCGACGAGCTCGGCAACCTCAACCAACGCCTCGCCGGGGTGTGCGAACGCGTGGTGCTGGTGGTGGCCGGCCAAGCGGTGCCGATCAAACCGTCGGGGGCCTAATGGAATTCGCCGCCGTGTCGCCGCCCGACGCGGGCGTCGCCGCCGCCGCCCGCGCCCGCCAGGACACCCTCACCAAGCCCCACGGCGCGCTGGGCCGCCTCGAGGATCTCTCGGTGTGGGTCGCGGCGTGCCAGGGGCAGTGCCCCCCGCGACAGTTCGAGCGCGCCCGGGTGGTGGTGTTCGCCGGTGACCACGGCGTCGCCCGGTCGGGGGTGTCGGCGTACCCGCCGGAGGTGACCGCCCAGATGGTCGCCAACATCGACGCCGGCGGGGCCGCGATCAACGCGCTGACCGGGATCGCCGGGGCGGGCGTGCGCGTCGCGGATCTGGCGGTCGACGCCGACCCGCTGAGCCCGTCGATCGGCGCCCACAAGGTGCGGCGCGGCAGCGGCGACATCAGCGAGCAGGACGCGTTGAGCGACGACGAGACCGCGCGGGCGCTCGCGTCCGGCGCGGCCATCGCCGACGAGGAGGTCGATGCGGGCGCGGATCTGCTGATCGCCGGCGACATGGGCATCGGAAACACCACGGCCGCAGCGGTTTTAGTGGCCGCGTTGACCAACGCCGAGCCGGTCGTGGTGGTGGGCTTCGGCACCGGGATCAGCGACGCAGGGTGGGGACGCAAGACCGCCGCGGTGCGCGACGCCCTGTTCCGCGCGCGCCAGGTGCTGCCGGATCCGGTCGCGCTGCTGCGCTGCGCGGGCGGCGCGGATCTGGCGGCGATGGCGGGCTTTTGCGCGCAGGCCGCGGTCCGGCGCACGCCGCTGCTGCTCGACGGCATGGCGGTGACGGCGGCGGCGCTGGTGGCCGAGCACCTGGCTCCGGGCGCCCGGATGTGGTGGCAGGCCGGTCACCGGTCCACCGAGCCGGGCCACGCGTTGGCGCTCACGGCACTGGATTTGGAGCCGATCCTCGACCTGCGCATGCGGCTGGGCGAGGGAACCGGTGCCGCGCTGGCGCTGCCGGTCCTGCGCGCCGCGGTGGCCACCCTGTCGTCGATGGCGACGTTCACCGAGGCCGGCGTGGCCAACCGACCCGACCAAGCTGCTCCCCCATCGTGATCCGTTCGCTGGCAACGGCTTTCGCGTTCGGGACGGTGCTGCCCGTCCCTGGTGCCCGGTCCGCGCCGATGGGCCGCGGCGCCATGACCGCGCTGCCCGTGGTGGGCGCGGCCCTGGGGGCGCTGGCCGCGGCCGTGACCTGGAGCGGGGAGCTGGCGTTCGGCCGGTCCAGCCCGCTGGCCGGGCTGCTCGCGGTCGTGGTGCTGCTGCTGATCACACGCGGCCTGCACGTCGACGGCGTCGCCGACACCGCCGACGGCCTGGGCTGCTACGGGCCGCCCGAGCGGGCGCTGACGGTGATGCGAGAGGGATCGACCGGGCCGTTCGGGGTGGCCGCCGTCGTCGTCGTGGTGGCGTTGCAGGCGCTGGCGTTCTCGGCGCTGGGAGCGGGCGCCGGGGCGCACGGTGTCGTCGGGATCGCCGTGGCGGTCTTCGCCGGCCGGGTCGCCGCGGTGCTGGCCGGCCACCGCTCGGTGCCGGCGGCCGAGGGTAGCGCGCTGGGCGCCGCGGTGGCCGGAAGCCAGCCGACGGCCGTGGTGGCGGCCTGGGTCGCGGTGCTGCTGGCGGCGTCGCTGACGGCTGGGCCGCGACCGTGGCATGGCCCGGCGGCGGTGCTGCTGGGCCTGGGCTGCGGCGCGGTGCTGGTGCGGCACTGCGCGCGCCGCTTCGGCGGCATCACCGGCGACGTGCTGGGCGCCGCGATCGAACTGACGACGACGGTGTGCGCGGTGGCGCTCGCGGGCCTGGTGCGGTTCTAGCGCGCCGCGAACGTGACGGTGCAGTCACGTTCGCCGCCGACCGTGACTGCACAGTCACGGTGGCGGCAACGCCGCGCTACCCCAGCCTCGCCATCCAGCCGTGAGTGTCGGCGAAGGTACCCCGCTGAATCCCGGTCAACGTGTCGCGCAACGCCATCGTCACCTCGCCGGGCTGGCCGTCGGCGATGGTGAACTCGGCGTCGCCGTACTTCACGTGCGCGACGGGTGTGATGACCGCGGCGGTGCCGCAGGCGAACACCTCGGTGATCTCGCCGGCGGCGGCCTTCTTCTGCCACTCGTCGATGTCGATCTTGCGTTCCTCGACGGAGAAACCGGCATCAATCGCCAACTGCAGCAACGAATTTCGCGTGATCCCCGGTAGCAGCGAGCCCGACAACTCCGGGGTGACCAGCCGCGCCGACCCGCCGCTGCCGAACACGAAGAAGATGTTCATCCCGCCCATCTCCTCGACGAAGCGTCGCTCGACGGCGTCCAGCCACACCACCTGGTCGCAATCGTTGGCCGCCGCTTCGGCCTGGGCGGACAGCGAGGCGGCGTAGTTGCCGCCGAACTTGGCCGCGCCGGTGCCGCCGGGACTGGCCCGCACGTACTCCGTCGACACCCAGACCGTGACAGGGCTGACGCCGCCCTTGAAGTAGGCACCGGCCGGCGAGGCGATCAGCAGGTAGCGGTATTGCCGAGAGGGCCGCACGCCCAGTCCGGGCTCGGTGGCGATGACGAACGGGCGCAGATACAGCGCCTCTTCCCCGCCGGCGGCCGGGACCCAGGCGCTGTCGACCGCGATGAGCTGGCGCAGGGATTCCATGAACAGCTCTTCGGGCAGTTCGGGAATCGCCAGCCGTCGCGCCGACGACTGCAGCCGGGCGGCGTTGGCCTCGGCGCGAAACGACACGATGGAGCCGTCCGCCCAGCGGTACGCCTTGAGGCCTTCGAAGATTTCCTGGGCGTAGTGCAGCACGAGCGCCGACGGGTCCAATTGGATCGGGCCGTAGGGGATAACGCGCGCGTCGTGCCAGCCCCGGCCGTCGTCGTACTCGATCGCCACCATGTGGTCGGTGAAGTATTTGCCGAAACCCGGCTCGGCCAGGATGGTTTCGCGTTCGCTGTCGGTCGCCGGACGTGTCGAGCGCGAAACCGTGAACTCGAGGGAGCCACTGGTCATCCGCTGATTGTATATCCGCCTGCCGAATCGGATTTCGCCCGCGCAAGCGGCGCGGCTAGCGGGTTTTCACCGTGACGAAGGGCGGGCGCACGACTTCGCAGGCGGCCGGGCGGCCGCGGACGTCGACGGTGATTTCCTGGCCGTCCTCGACCCCGGCGTCGGCGTCGAGGAGCGCCAGTGCGATGCCGGCCTGCAGCGTCGGGGAGAAGGTGCCCGAGGTGGTAACCCCGACCGGGGTGTCGCCGGCCAGCACCGTCTGCCCGGCGCGCAGCACCCCACGTCCGGTCATCCGCAGCCCGCGCAGCAGCCGCCGCGGCCCGGCCTTTTTCTCGGCCAGCAGGGCGTCGCGGCCGAAGAACGCCTCCTTCTTCCAGCCGACCGCCCAGCCGCAGCGGGCCTGCAGCGGGGAAATGTCGAGCGACAGTTCGTGCCCGTGCAGCGGGTAGCCCATCTCGGTGCGCAGCGTGTCGCGGGCGCCCAGGCCGGCCGGCTCGCCGCCGGCCGCCTTGACCGCGGCGGCCAGGGCGTCGAACACCACACCGGCGGACTCCCAGGGCGGCAGCAGCTCGTAGCCGTGCTCGCCGGTGTAGCCGGTACGGCAGACCCGCACCGGCACGCTCGAGAACTCGGTGTCGGCATAGGCCATGTAATCCATGTCGGTCGGCAGGCCCAGCTCGCCGAGCACGTCGGCCGAGCGCGGGCCCTGCACGGCCAGCACCGCATAGGAGCGGTGCAGGTTGGTGATGGTCAGTTCGGAGGGCGCGGCGGCCTGCAGCGCCTCGACCACCGCGGCGGTGTTGGCGGCGTTGGGCACCAGAAAGATCTCGTCGTCGTCGACGTAGTAGGCGATCAGGTCGTCGACCACGCCGCCGGATTCGGTGCAGCACAGGGTGTATTGCGCCTTGCCGGGCCCGATCCGGTTGAGGTCGTTGGTGAGCGCGGCGTTGACGAACCGCGCGGCGCCCGGCCCGCGCACCAACGCCTTGCCCAGGTGGCTGACGTCGAACAGGCCGACGGCGTTGCGCGTCGCGGTGTGCTCGCTGACCGTGCCCGCATACGACACCGGCATCAGCCAGCCGCCGAACTCGGCGAAGCTGGCGCCCAGGTCGCGGTGACGGTCTTCTAACGGTCCGTGCAGAAGGTCGGCTTCGTTGCTCACGACTCTTCACCCTAAGGGGCCGCGCCGGGCGGCCCGTTAGGGTGATGCGGATGAGCAACGAACCCGGTTACGCCTCCCCCGCTGTCAGTGTCGCCTCCTCGCTGCCCCGGCGCGCCACCGCGTCCACCGTGCTGATCGTGCCCGTCGTCTCCACGGGCGACGACGACAAGCCGGGCGCGGCCGTCGCTTCGGCCGAGCCGTTCCTGTCCTCGGGCGCGATCGCCGAGATCGAATCCGGGCTGCGCGCCCTGGAGGCCACCGGCGGCGCCGACCAGGTGCACCGGCTGGTGGTGCCGTCGCTGCCGGTGTCCAGCGTGCTGACGATCGGCCTGGGCAAGCCGCGACCTGAGTGGCCGGCCGACACGGTCCGCCGCGCCGCCGGTGTGGCCGCGCGCTCGCTCGGCAACACCGCGGCCGTGCTCACCACGCTCGGCGAGCTGCCCGGGGAGGGCGTCGCCTCGGCCGCCGTCGAAGGCCTGATCCTGGGCAGCTACCGATTCACCGATTTCCGCAGCCCCAAGACCGCGCCCAAAGATAAAGGGCTGGGCAAGATCACGGTGCTCGCGACCGCTAAGGACGCCAAGAAGGACGCCGCGCACGGTGCGGCCGTCGCAACGGCCGTCGCCACCGCGCGCGACTTCGTCAACACCCCGCCGAGCCACCTGTTTCCTGACGAATTCGCCAAGCGCGCAAGGGCTTTGGGCGAGTCGGTGGGCCTCGAGGTGGAGGTGCTCGACGACAAGGCGCTGCAGAAGGGCGGCTACGGCGGGATCATCGGTGTCGGCCAGGGGTCGTCGCGGCCGCCGCGGCTGGTGCGGCTGACCCATCGGGGTTCGAAGCTGGCCAAGCGGTCCAAGCAGGCGAAGCGAGTCGCCCTGGTGGGCAAGGGCGTCACGTTCGACACCGGCGGCATCTCGATCAAGCCGGCGGCCGGGATGCACCATATGACCTCGGATATGGGCGGGGCCGCGGCGGTTATCGCGACCGTCGCGCTGGCCGCGCAGTTGCAGCTGCCCATCGACGTGATCGCGACCGTGCCGATGGCCGAAAACATGCCCTCGGCGACGGCCCAGCGCCCCGGTGACGTGCTGACGCAGTACGGCGGCATCACCGTCGAGGTGCAGAACACCGACGCCGAGGGCCGGCTGATTCTGGCCGACGCCATCGTGCGCGCGTGCGAGGACGACCCGGACTATCTGATCGAGACGTCCACGCTGACCGGCGCGCAGACGGTGGCGCTGGGCAGCCGGATTCCCGGCGTGATGGGCAGCGACGAGTTCCGCGACCGCGTGGCCGCGATCTCGCAGCGGGTGGGCGAAAACGGTTGGCCGATGCCGCTTCCCGACGAACTCAAGGAAGACCTGAAGTCCACGGTGGCCGACCTGTCGAACATCAGCGGGCAGCGCTTCGCCGGCATGCTGGTCGCGGGCGTGTTCCTGCGCGAGTTCGTCGCCGACGGCGTGGGGTGGGCACACATCGACGTGGCCGGGCCGGCCTACAACACCGGCGGACCGTGGGGGTATTCGCCCAAGGGCGCCACGGGTGTGCCGGTCCGCACCATGTTCGCGGTGCTCGAGGACATCTGCGAAAACGGCTAGCAAGGGGCTGCGTGCTCGCCGAGCGTCACGGCGGCGTGACGGTCAGCGACCGAGAGAAAGCGCGCACTACTTCGTCAGCAGCGACATCGCGGCGCGGGTCAACCGGCGCCGCGGCCAGCCGCTGATCCCGTTGGCGGCCAGCGCGGCGTTGGCCGCGTTGCGCCCGCAGGCGCCGTGCACGGAACCGCCCGGGGTGGCCGAGGCACTGCCCAAATACAGCCCCTCGACCGGGGTTTCGGCCCGGCCCATTCCGGCGGCGGGGCGAAAGATCAGCATCTGGTGAAGCTGCGCCGTGCCGCCGTTGAGCGCGCCCAGGTGCAGGTTGGCGTCGCTGGCCTCCAGGTCCGACGGGCGTTGCACGAACCGGTCGATCACCGCCGCGCCGAAGCCCGGCGCGTGCTCCTCGATGACCCGGTCCACCGATTCAGCGAGCCGTTCGGCCGAGGCGTCGTCGGCGATGTTGCGCGGCAAATGCGTGTAGGCCCAGACGCTTTCGGTGCCCGCCGGCGACCGGGTGGGATCTGCGGTGGTGGTCTGCCCCAACAGCATGAAGGGATGCTCGGGCACCGTCTTGGTGTTCAGGTCGGCCATCCAGCGCACCAGCCCGTCGCCGTCGGCCCCGAGGTGGACGGTGCCCACCTCGCGCAGCCGTTGCGCCCGCCACGGCACCGGCCCGCGCAGCGCGTAGTTGACCTTGACCACTGGCGGATCCCAGATGAAGTGCTCGAGGTCGCGGCGCACCTTGGGCGGCACCGCGTCGGTGGGCAGCATGTCGCAGAACAGTCGTGGTGCCGTCACGTCGGCCACGACCGCGCGGCGCGCCCACACCGTGCGCCCCCCGGCCGTCGTCACCCCGACCGCCCGCCCGCCCCGCACCTCGATGCGAGAAACGTTCTCGTTGCACTCGATTCGCGCCCCCGCCGAGCGGGCACGGTTGACCAGCGCGGCCGTCAATTGGCCCGAACCCCCGACCGGTACCGGCCAGCCGCAGTCCTGGGCCAGCATGGTCATCAGAAACCCCATGGCGCCGCTGATGGGGGCGTCGGGCGGGGCGTCGGCATGCATGGCGTTGCCCAACAACAACACTCGCGGCGCCTCACCGGCGAACAGCTCACTCACCATGGTGTTGGCGGGCTGGACCAGCAGCCGCGCGACCCGGATCGCGTCCGACGTACCGAGTTTCGTCAGCAGCCGTAGCAGCGGGCGCACGGGCGGGAAGGGGGCCAGCATGGCGTCGAGCAGCGGCGACTTGATGTCTTCCCACAACTTCACGACGCGCCACCAGTTTTCGCCGTCGGCGGGCTCGCGGCGCGCGAATTCCGCGGCCGTGCGCGCCGGGTCACGGTAGATGATGGGCGGGTCGTCGTCGGCGCCCGCGCGGGGATGGCCGACCACCGCCGGCGCGTGTGACCACCGCAGGCCGTGGTCCTCGAGCTGCAGCGCCGCAATCGCGGGCGAAGCCACCGTCATCGGGTAGTACGAGCTGAACAGGTCGGTGATGTAGCCCGGCGTCAGCTCGGCGCTGCGCACCGCGCCACCGGGTTCCGGCTGGGCTTCGAGCACCAGCACGTCCCACCCGGCGTCGGCCAGCATCGCGGCGGCGACCAGCCCGTGGTGCCCCGCCCCGATGACGACCGCGTCGGCGGTGTCACGCACCGTCACTTCACCTGGCTCGGCTCCAGGCGTTCCGCCAGGGCTGCCAGTCGCAGCAGGCATTCCACGTTGCGCGGGTACGCGGCGGCCAACGCGATCGCATCGGGGACCAGCCCCATCGGGCCTTCGACCGGCACCTCGATCATTTCGATCCGGCACCCCTGCGGGATCTCGTGCAGCAGCATCGTGATCCGCGCGGCGCCCATCGGCCCCAAGCGGGCGCACAACACCAGCCTGTGCGGCGGTTCGCTCTCCTCCACGATCGTGGCGTCGTTGATCACCAGCGGCCAGATCCCGATGGAATGCCTGATCGAGGAGCCGGGCGCCGGCCAGTTCGGATCCACGGCACGCATGCGGCTGTTGCCGACCACCCACTGGGTGTAGGTCCAGCCCTGTGCAAGCACCTCCCAGACGCGCTCGCACGGGACAGGCACCTCTCGCGTTGCAGTGATCACCACAAGTCCCTTCCCTCCTGGGTCCGTTTGGGCCACCGCGGCGGGATACCCACCAACCGGCGCTGTATCCGTCCGGGTTTACCGGCGCTGCGCTCCGGTTAATCTGCTAGCGGTCGTAATCCCGGGCAGGAAAAGGCGCGAAAGGCAAACCATGACGGCGCGACGGTTGATCATCGGTGTGGGCGCGGTACTGCTGTTGGCCGGGGTCATCGGTTTGTTGGCGCCGGTGTCGGTGACCGACAGCAATGGCCATTCGGTGGGCTGCGGGAACGCGGTCGCGACTGATCTTTCCGAGGCCAGAAGCGCGAACAACAGCAATGGCGCGAATATCCCGATCCTCAACCAAATCGTCCCGCACACCGACTTTGTCGCGCAGTGCCAGTCGTCGGTGGGCGGCCGCCGCGCGTGGGCCATCCCGCTGGCGGTGCTCGGGGTCATCGGGATCGGCGCGACGTTGCTGACCGGGCGCCGCGGGGCGGCCGGACCCCGTGCCTAGCCCGGCTTAGATCACCCGTATCCGCGCCGCGTTACGCAGGCCCTGCGGCGCCACCCGCGAAAGCCCGTACAGCGCATAGGCTTCCGGCGCTACGGGACGGATCGGTTTCTTCTTCTTGACCGACGACAGGATGGCGTCGGCGACCTTGTCGGGGCCGTAATGCCGCAGCGTGAACATCTTGCCGAGCTGCCCGCGGCGCCCGTCGACGGCGTCGGCCTGCTTTCCCGCGGGCGCGTCGAACCGGGTGGTGCTGATGATGTTGGTGTCGATGACGCCGGGACAGATCGTGCTCAGCCCCACGCCGGCGGCGTCGAGTTCGGCGCGCAGGCAGTCCGAGAACATGTACGTCGCCGCCTTGGACGTGCAATAGGCGCTCAGCGACTGCAGCGGGGCGTAGGCGGCCATCGACGACACGTTGACGATGTAGCCGCCGGTGCCGCGCTCCACCAGTCGCCGCCCGAAGGAGCGGCAGCCGTTCACCACCCCGCCGAGGTTGACGTCGAGCACCCGGTCGAACTGCTCGGCCGGGGTGTCCAGGAACCCGCCCGCCTGCCCGATGCCGGCGTTGTTGACGACGATGTCAGGCACGCCGTGCTCGGCGCTGACCCGCTCGGCGAACCCCTCCACTGCCTGCGCGTCGGACACGTCGAGCACGTAGGCGTGCGCGACGCCGCCCCGGGTGGCGATCTCGGCGGCCGTGGCCTTGACGGCCGCTTCGTCGATATCGCTGATCACCAGCTCGGCGCCCTCGCGGGCGAACGCGAACGCGGTCGCGCGCCCGATCCCGCTGCCGGCGCCGGTGACCGACACCAGGGTGTCGCCGAACGCCCCGCGGGGGCGCCCCACCTGGGCGCGCAGCAGCGCGCGGCCGGGCGGCTTGCCCTCGGCCAGGTCGGCGAAGTCGTGCACCGCCGCCGCCATCACCTGCGGGTGCGACATCGGGGAGAAGTGACCGGCCCGGATGTCGCGGCGCCACAGCCGCGGCACGAAGCGCGGGGTGTGGTCGTATCCGTACGGCCGCACGTACTTGTCCTCGGTGTTGACGATCAGCTGCACGGGCACGTCGATGACCGCGACGCCCTCCTTGCGACCGGTGAACGAGCGAAAGTAGTTGGCGGGATAGGTTTTTACCGATTGGGCGGCGTCTCGCGCGAGCTTGTCGGAATGGTGGATCTGCTCGACGGGAATGTTGTCGACCGCGTTGCGGCGCAGCGCCGGGACCGACAGCGTCAGCCGCAGGAACAACGGGGCCAGCACCGGGATCGAGAACAGCAGCATGTAGGTGAACCGCAGCGCCTGGCTGATCGCCCGGGCGAAGGTGCGGGGACGCCACGGCGCCCGCAGACCGGTGAAGATGTAGTCGACCAGCTGGTCTTGGCTGGGTCCGGACACCGACGTGCACGTGGCCACCCGGTCACCCGCGCCGGGGCGCTTGAGGTAGTGCCACAGCCCCACCGAGCCCCAGTCGTGGGCCAGCACATGCACGGGCTTGCCCGGGCTCAGTTCGGCGGTCACCGCGGCGAAGTCGTCGGCGAAGCGGTCCATGCTGTAGGCCGACACCGGCTTGGGCACCGAGGACAGGCCGACCCCGCGGTTGTCGTAGCGCAGGATCCGGAACCGCTCGGCGAGCAGCGGCACGACCCCGTCCCAGAGCACATGCGAGTCGGGGAAGCCGTGCACCAAGACCACCGTGGGGCCGTCGGGGTTGCCCTCTTCGTAGACGGCGATGCGCGCGCCGTCGGCGCTGTCGACGAAATGTTGGGGTAGCTGTGGTGATGGCGGCATCGGACCTCCCCGCTCTGGCTGCAGTGGCCACACGGTAGCAAGCGTGATCGGTGTCACCCGGCCAGCGCGCGCTGTCTGCCCTGGATGTGTGCCGACGAAGGCGCAGTGACAGGATAGTTTTGGATTGCTACTTCGCCTTCCACACGCGAGCTGAACGACCCGCCCCGACCCACGAGCGATCGAGGAGTCAAAAAAGATGGCCTTCTCCGTCCAGATGCCGGCACTCGGTGAGAGCGTCACCGAGGGGACGGTCACCCGCTGGCTCAAACAGGAAGGCGACACGGTTGAACTCGACGAGCCGCTCGTCGAGGTGTCGACCGACAAGGTCGACACCGAGATCCCGTCGCCGGCCGCGGGTGTGCTGACCAAGATCGTCGCCCAGGAAGACGACACCGTCGAGGTCGGCGGCGAGCTGGCCGTGATCGGCGACGGTGCCGAGGACGGCGGGTCCCAGGCGCCGAGCCAGCCCGAGCCGCAGGCGCAGCCCGCAGCCCCCGCGCAGCCCGAACCCGAACCCGAGCCGCAGCCGCAGGCCCAGCCGGAGCCCCAACCCGCCCAGCAGAGCTCCGGTGGCGGCGACGCGACCCCGGTGTTGATGCCCGAACTCGGTGAGTCGGTGGCCGAGGGCACCGTGACCCGCTGGCTCAAGAAGGTCGGCGATTCGGTCCAGGTCGACGATGCGCTGGTCGAAGTGTCCACCGACAAGGTGGACACGGAGATCCCGTCACCGGTGGCCGGTGTGCTGATCAGCATCACCGCCGAGGAAGACGCCACCGTGCCCGTCGGCGGCGAGCTGGCCCGCATCGGCACCGGCTCCGACGCCGCCGCGCCCGCGGCCCCCGCCGCGCCGCAGCCGCCGCCCGCGCCCAGAGCCGAACCCAAGCCGGAACCCACACCCCAGCCCCAGGCGCAGCCGAAGCCCGAACCCACCCCGGCCCCCGCGCCGCAGCCGAAGGCCGCGCCCGAGCCGAAAGCCCAACCGGCACAGGCGCAGCCGGCGGACGCGAGCGGCGACGGCACCCCCTATGTGACGCCGCTGGTGCGAAAACTGGCCGCCGAGAACAACATCGACCTGACCTCGGTCACCGGCACCGGGGTGGGCGGTCGCATCCGCAAGCAAGACGTGCTGGCGGCCGCCGAGCGCAAGCAGCAGGCCGACAAGGCCCCCGCGGCGGCGCCGGCCGCCGCGCCCGCCGAGGCCCGCAAGGCCGCTCCCGCGCCCACCCCGGCGCCGGCGCTGGCGCACCTGCGGGGCACCACTCAGAAGGCCAGCCGGATCCGCCAGATCACCGCCAACAAGACGCGCGAATCCCTGCAGGCCACAGCCCAACTCACCCAGACCCACGAGGTCGACATGACCAGGCTGGTCGGGTTGAGGACCAGGGCCAAGACGGCGTTCGCCGAACGCGAAGGCGTGAACCTGACCTTCTTGCCGTTCATCGCCCGCGCGGTGATCGACGCCCTGAAGATCCACCCGAACGTGAACGCGAGTTACAACGAGGAAACCAAGGAGATCACCTACTACGACGCCGAGCACCTCGGCTTCGCGGTCGACACCGAACAGGGTTTGCTCTCCCCCGTCGTGCACAACGCCGGCGACCTGTCGCTGGCCGGGCTGGCCCGGGCGATCGCCGACATCGCCGCGCGCGCCCGGTCGGGCAACCTCAAACCCGACGAGCTCTCGGGCGGCACCTTCACGATCACCAACATCGGCAGCCAGGGCGCGCTGTTCGACACCCCGATCCTGGTTCCGCCGCAGGCCGCGATGCTGGGCACCGGCGCGATCGTCAAGCGTCCGCGGGTGATCGTCGACGAGTTCGGTAACGAATCGATCGGTGTCCGCTCGATCTGCTACCTGCCGCTGACCTATGACCACCGGCTCATCGACGGCGCGGACGCCGGGCGGTTCCTGACCACGATCAAGCATCGGCTCGAAGAGGGAGCGTTCGAGGCCGACCTCGGCCTCTGAGCGCGAACGTGGCCGGTCAAAAGTTCGTCGTCGCGGTCGCGGGGTCGTCCGGCCTGATCGGCTCCGCCCTCACCGCGGCCCTGCGGGCCGCCGATCACCGGGTGCTGCGCATCGTGCGCCGCGCCCCGAGCAACGCCGACGAGGTGCACTGGAACCCCGAGAGCGGCGACCTCGACCCCGACACGCTCGGCGACGTCGACGCCGTCGTCAATCTGTGCGGCGTCAACATCGGCAAGCGCCGGTGGTCTGGCGCCTTCAAGCAGAGCCTGCGGGACAGCCGCATCGCCCCCACCGAAGTCCTGGCGCACGCCGTCGCCGACGCCGGGGTGGCAACCCTGATCAACGCCAGCGCGGTGGGCTTCTACGGAAACACCAAGGACCGCGTGGTCGACGAAAACGACCGTGCCGGAAGCGGTTTCCTCGCCCGGCTCTGTGAGGAGTGGGAAGCCGCCACGCTGCCGGCGCAATACGGCGGCGCCCGGGTGGTGCTGGCCCGCACCGGGCTGGTGTTCTCCCCCGCCGGCGGCGCGCTGGGCCGGTTGCGGCCGCTGTTCCGGGCGGGCCTGGGGGCCCGGCTGGGCAGCGGGCGGCAATACATGTCGTGGATCACGCTCGAAGACGAAGTGCGGGCGCTGCTGTTCGCGATATCGAACACCGCGCTGTCGGGGCCGGTGAACATGACCGGGCCCGCGCCGGTCACCAACGCCGAATTCACCACCGCGTTCGGGCGGGCGGTCAACCGCCCGACGCCGTTGATGCTGCCCGGTTTCGCCGTGCGGGCCGGACTGGGAGAGTTCGCCGACGAAGGCCTGCTGACGGGGCAGCGGGCGATCCCGTCGGTGCTGGAGCGCGCCGGTTTTGTGTTCCACCACAACACCATTGGCGAGGCGCTCGGCTACGCGACGGCCCGGCGCGAGCACGACTAGCCACAGCCGCGCGTCGACCGGATTGGGCCTGGCGCGCGCAAGCCGAGTACCGTCGCGAACGTGATCGATTCCATCCGGTCCAGCCGGTCCCTGATCGACGTCCGCCAGCTCGGCACCGTCGACTACCGCGTGGCCTGGCAGCAGCAGCGCGAGCTGGCCGACGCCCGCGTCGCGGGCGGCAGCGACACATTGCTGTTGCTGGAGCACCCGGCGGTCTACACCGCGGGCCGGCGCACCGAACCGCACGAGCGGCCGATGGACGGTACCACCGTGGTCGACACTGATCGCGGCGGCAAGATCACCTGGCACGGTCCCGGCCAACTGGTGGGATATCCGATCATCGGCCTGGCCGAACCGCTCGACGTGGTGAACTACGTGCGACGGCTCGAGGAAGCGCTGATCAAGGTGTGCGCCGACCTGGGCCTGGACACGGTGCGCGTCCCGGGCCGGTCCGGGGTGTGGGTGCCGGGCGACGAGGGCCGGCCCGACCGCAAGGTCGCCGCCATCGGCGTGCGGGTATCGCGCGCCACCACCCTGCACGGGTTCGCGCTCAACTGTGACTGCGACCTGAGCGCGTTCAACGCCATCGTGCCGTGCGGCATCGGCGACGCCGGGGTGACGTCCATGTCGGCCGAATTGCGCCGCCCGGTGACCGTCGACGACATACGCACCACCGTCGCCGACGCGGTGTGCGACGCCTTGGACGGGGTCCTGCCGGTGCAAGACCACGCACCTGCCGCCCGCGTAGCATCAGCGATGTGACTGTCGCACCCGAGGGACGCAAACTCCTGCGCCTGGAAGTGCGCAACGCCGAAACCCCGATCGAGCGCAAGCCGCCGTGGATCAGGGTGCGGGCCCGGATGGGCCCGGAATACACCGAGCTCAAGAGCCTGGTCCGGCGCGAGGGGCTGCACACGGTCTGCGAAGAGGCCGGCTGCCCCAACATCTTCGAATGCTGGGAAGACCGCGAGGCCACCTTCCTGATCGGCGGCGACCAGTGCACCCGTCGCTGCGACTTCTGCCAGATCGACACCGGCAAGCCCGCCGAGCTGGACCGCGACGAGCCCCGGCGGGTGGCCGACAGCGTGCGCACGATGGGACTGCGCTACGCCACGGTCACCGGGGTGGCCCGCGACGACCTGCCCGACGGCGGCGCGTGGCTCTACGCCGAGACGGTGCGCGCCATCAAGGAGCTCAACCCGTCGACCGGCGTCGAGCTGTTGATCCCCGACTTCAACGGCGAGCCCGGCCGACTGGCCGAGGTCTTCGAGTCACGCCCGGAAGTGTTGGCGCACAACGTCGAAACGGTGCCGCGCATCTTCAAGCGCATCCGGCCCGCCTTCACCTACCAGCGCAGCCTCGACGTGCTCACCGCGGCGCGCGATTTCGGGCTGGTCACCAAGAGCAACCTCATTCTCGGTCTGGGCGAAACCCCCGACGAGGTGCGCACCGCCTTGGCCGACCTGCGCCACGCCGGCTGCGACATCATCACCATCACCCAGTACCTGCGCCCGTCGGCGCGGCACCACCCCGTCGAGCGGTGGGTGAAGCCCGAGGAGTTCGTCGAGTTCGCACAGCACGCCGAGCAGCTCGGTTTCTCCGGGGTGTTGTCCGGACCGCTGGTCCGCTCCTCCTATCGCGCGGGGCGGCTCTATCAGCAGGCGGCCGCCGCCCGCGCCTCGGACGCCGGGGCACGGTAGCGGAGTTTGCCTGGCGCGGCCCTACGTATCCTTTGACTATGGCTAAAACCCGCACTGCCGCTGAGAACAAGGCCGCCCGAGCGCAGGCGCAGGCTGCCCGCAAGGCCGCCGCGCGGGAGCGCCGCACCCAGTTGTGGCAGGCGTTCAACCTGCAGCGCCAGGAGGACAAGCGCCTGCTGCCGTACATGATCGGCGCCTTCGTGCTGATCGTGGGCATCTCGGTGGGCGTCGGGCTCTGGGCCGGCGGCCTGACGATGATCACCTTGATCCCGCTCGGTGTGGTGCTGGGCGGGCTGGTCGCATTCATCGTCTTCGGGCGCCGCGCCCAGAAATCGGTCTACCGCAAGGCCGAAGGCCAAACCGGGGCGGCGGCATGGGCATTGGACAACCTGCGCGGTAAGTGGCGAGTGACCCCGGGCGTGGCCGCGACCGGTCACTTCGACGCCGTTCACCGCGTCATCGGCCGGCCCGGCGTGATCCTGGTCGGCGAGGGGTCGGCCACTCGGGTGCGCCCGCTGCTGGCGCAGGAGAAGAAGCGCACCGCCCGCCTGATCGGGGACGTGCCGATCTACGACATCATCGTCGGCAACGGCGAGGACGAGGTCCCGCTGGCCAAGCTGGAGCGCCATCTCACCCGGTTGCCGGCCAACATCACCGTCAAGCAGATGGACACGCTGGAGTCCCGGTTGGCCGCGCTGGGGACGCGTGCCGGGGCCGCCATCATGCCCAAGGGTCCGCTGCCCAACGCCGGCAAGATGCGTGGCGTGCAGCGCACCGTGCGCCGCAAGTAGTCGCCGGCTCCGCGGCGATCGCAAGCGAGGCGGTGGCGATCGCAAGCGCGGCGTAGCCGGGCGCAGCGGGTCGCCGCTACAGGATTAGCCGGGCGTAGCGGGTCGCCGCCACCGAGAAACGTCAGCGCCTCACCACGGCCGTCGCGGTCAGCCGATCCTGCAGCCCGCGCCCGTCCCAGTCGGTGAACAGCGCCGGGACCACCATCCCGACGAGCAGGCCGCGCACCACCGCGCGACCTGTGCCGACCTGCCCGCGCCCGTCCACCGTCACCACCCGCAGGCCCAGCGCCAGCTGGCCGGGCGTGAAGCCGAACAAGCGCAGCGAGACCACGCCCAACATGAACCAGATCACCAGCTCGGCGGTGGCCAGCGCCCCTTGGGGGATCAACCCGAAACGCATGACCAGCGCCGCCAGGCCCAACGCGATCAGCCAGTCGATCGTCAGGGCGCCCAGCCGGCGTCCCATCCGCGCCAGCGAGCCCGACCCATTCTCGGGCAATCCCAGCTTTTCGCCGGGGTATGCGGATCGCGATTCCGGCATCATCGGCGCGGACCGGGGTCCGAATAAATGGTGGGCCCGGCCCGGAACGGTGGGCGGCCGGTGCGCTCTGTCACCAGAAAAGATACGATCTTGCGATCCATGGCCCCACAATAGAACCCGCCGCCAAAGCGGCCACTTTTTGCGTGTGGCATGGTCACGTAACGTGCGCGCAACATCGGGTTGACTGACGGGCAACATCTGCTCCCTAGCGTCAGGCCGCGGATCTCACCAAGTAAAGGAGCACTCTGTGACGGAAAAGACGCCCGACGACGTCTTCAAACTCGCGAAGGACGAGAACGTCGAGTTTGTCGACGTGCGGTTCTGTGATTTGCCCGGCATCATGCAGCACTTCACCATTCCGATTTCGTTTTTCGACGAGAGCGTTTTTGAGGACGGCTTGGCTTTCGACGGCTCGTCCATTCGCGGATTCCAGTCCATTCATGAATCCGACATGTTGCTCCTGCCCGACCCCGCGACGGCGCAGATCGACCTCTTCCGCGAAGCCAAGACGCTGAATCTGAACTTCTTCGTGCACGACCCCTTCACCCTCGAGCCCTACTCGCGCGACCCCCGCAACATCGCGCGTAAGGCCGAGAACTACCTGATCAGCACCGGCGTGGCCGACACCGCGTACTTCGGCGCCGAGGCCGAGTTCTACATCTTCGATTCGGTGACCTTCGATTCGCGCACCAACGGCTCGTTCTACGAGATCGACGCGATCTCGGGGTGGTGGAACACCGGCGCGCCCAACGAGCTCGACGGCAGCCCCAACCGCGGCTACAAGGTCCGCCCCAAGGGTGGCTACTTCCCCGTCGCCCCCGTCGACCACTACGTCGACCTGCGCGACAAGATGCTGACCAACCTGATCACGGCCGGCTTCAGCCTGGAAAAGGGCCACCACGAGGTGGGCACCGGCGGCCAGGCCGAGATCAACTACAAGTTCAACACCTTGCTGCACGCGGCCGACGACATGATGCTTTACAAGTACATCGTCAAGAACACGGCCTGGCAGAACGGCAAGACCGTGACGTTCATGCCCAAGCCGCTGTTCGGTGACAACGGCTCCGGCATGCACACCCACCAGTCGCTGTGGAAGGACGGCACTCCGCTGATGTACGACGAGACCGGTTACGCCGGCCTGTCGGACACCGCGCGGCACTACATCGGCGGTCTGCTGCACCACGCGCCGTCGCTGCTGGCGTTCACCAACCCCACGGTGAACTCCTACAAGCGTCTGGTGCCCGGCTACGAGGCCCCGATCAACCTGGTCTACAGCCAACGCAACCGCTCGGCCTGTGTCCGGATCCCGATCACCGGCACCAACCCGAAGGCCAAGCGGCTCGAGTTCCGTTGCCCCGACTCCTCGGGCAACCCGTACCTGGCGTTCTCGGCCATGCTGATGGCCGGCCTGGACGGCATCAAGAACAAGATCGAGCCGCAGGCGCCGGTCGACAAGGACCTCTACGAGCTGCCGCCCGAAGAGGCCGCCAACATCCCGCAGGCGCCCACCCAGCTGTCCGCGGTGATCGACCGGCTCGAAGAAGACCACGAATACCTCACCGAGGGCGGCGTTTTCACGCCCGACCTCATCGAGACGTGGATCAGCTTCAAGCGCGAGAACGAGATCCTGCCGGTCCAGATCCGGCCGCACCCTTACGAATTCGCGCTGTACTACGACGTGTAGGCCCAGCTAACCTCCTGACCTGCGCCGACGCCCGCGGCTGGGCCGCGTCGTCCGCAGTTCGTCCGCAGTAGTTTCACCAGAGTCCACCCGCTCGGCGAGCACAGCTCCGATCGCCGAGCGGGTGGACTCGTCGGCGTCCGGCCATAGATGGCTGTAGGTGTCCAGCGTTGTCTTGGCCGAGCTGTGCCGGAGCCGCGCCTGCACCGTCTTCACGTCGCAGCCTCGAGCGATCAGCAGCGACGCAAGGTAGTGGCGCAAGTCGTGAAACGAGAACCCTTCGGGTAGGCCGGGATCCCGCCGCGTACATCGCGGATGGCCCGCTCGATCATCCACGGCCCACACCGATCCGTGCCGAGTCCGTTGGTCACCATCATCTCGGTCGGGTACTTCTGTACCGACGCCGACAACAGCAGCGCGAGATCCTGCGGAATCGGGTGTGATTGGGTCAGTGGAATAGGCTCACGATGAAGCCGACAAGCATGCAGCCGCCGACCAGTGCGCCAATGACGACCAGCGTTGCCTGGTTCTCCGACATCCGACCGAGCCAGTTCGCGGTCGGCGACGCAGGTGCTCCTTTTGTGCGTCGCACGTGGCCGCTTTCGTCGACGCTGACCGTGGTGCGCTTCTCGCCACCGTCGATCGCCAAGATGATCCACACCGGCAGCCATAGACCAAACAAGAGAACGGTTACCAGCAGGTGCAGAACGTGATTGACCGGCTTGCCCGTGGCCACGACCGCCGACGTCGGCATGCGTGCCTCGATGCGGCCGCCGCGTGCCACCGCCGCCATCAACTCCTGGTCGAGCGCGCTCGCACGCTCTGATTCGGACAGCATTTGCGTCACCTTCGGTGGGCCATGGAAAGCGGCCTACGGTAACAACCGCGGCCCGAGGTGCGGGCCGGAATTGTTCGCCCTCATAGAAATGCCACAGAAAGCGTCGGACGAGGTTGCGAACGCAGCTACGTTGCTTGTGGGTCTATTGCTGGTTCGTGCGGCGCTTGCCGGACCAGGCCCGGTAGCCCATCAACACGGCGAGGCCTCCGGTACTGATCAAGCCCAGCCACGTGGCGTGGATGACGTTTAAAACAAACAGGGTCAGGAATAGCGCGGCCATTACTGCGAAGAACACCGGGCTGTACAGGGAATTGGTCTTCACGCGCGTGGGGAGCCGCTATGGTCATCGATGTTGCCGGCGCGGTTGTCCAGCGTTTTCGCCGTGAACGCGATCGTCCACAGGAGGACGACGTAGGCGAGTGCGTAGCTAGGTGCCATGACCCACAGTGATTTTCCGCCCATGAAGATCCCAGCTATGCCGCTCAGTGTGTCACCGACGAAGCCGGACACCATCACCCCGACCATGATGGCGATGTAGGCGTGTTCGCGTTTCGGTGTGACCTTCCCGGCGCTCCGTTGCGTGAAGTACCAGACCCCAACGGCGACAACGACAATCGCGGAGGCGATAAAGCCGACCACGATCCAGACCGGCAGAGGTTTGGTGGGGCTTACGTGGGCTGATTTGAACACAATGTCCACGGTGATCATGGCCGCGACATACAGCGGCAGAAAAAGAACCGCCCGCTTCAAGTTGATCATGGCACCCCTGGGATCGGATCGACGACGCATTCCACCGCGCCCTCAACTGCGGCTTTAACCGGCGCTTCCAAAAGCCCTTTCGCGAAGCCGCCGACAAAGCCTAGGACAGCCCCAGGTATTGCACCAGCGCCGCCGATTTCCGGGGTGATCACCCCGCCACCTATAGCACCGCCGATAGCGCCTTTGATCGCGGTCAGCCGCCACCCCCTCCGCCGCCGCCGGTGTGCTCACCTATGACGAAGTCAGGAGTTTAGGGCGCGAAGACGTCGAAGGTATTGAGCGATTCGAGCGCTGACCCGGAGCCGGGCCGGCGACGCGCGCGGCTCTTGCCCCAAGATTGTCGGTCCGTTGTGCCCCCACCGGGACAGGCTGACAAGGTCATTGACCGCGCTGGATCTTGCGGCCCATCCGGTCTCGAAGGAGCGCGCTGGCAGCCGCACCAAGAGTCTTGTGCTGGATATCATTCCGTGCTCGTACCGTTAGCCAGCTTTGTCTCAACTGTGGCTGATCTAGTTACGCTCACTTCGTATCGTTGACTACATGACAAGCCTCGAGCCTTCGCCTGCAACTGAGCCGTTGTGGCCGACCGCGGGCCTCGCGATGGCTGATTGGACGATCGCAACCGCTGCGGTCGCGCAAGTCAGGCTCGGGTCGCGGCATGGATCTGGCATGAGCAACGGGGCTGTCGTGAACTCCCGTACTCTTCGCTGGCCGGCCAGCGAAGACGAAATCGTGCGAGCAGCGATCGCGGTGATCTTTGTAGCCTTGACGGTCATCATGGCGCTGGCCGCATCGGCGATCTTGACGATGGGTTAGCCGTCGAGCGCGAGATCCTTGCGGAAGCGCTGCATGCCGTCGATCTTGTCGTCCAGGCTGGCGTCGGGCCCGGCGTAGAACATCCACGGCATCGTGATGATCCCGGTGATGCCGCCCGCCTCCGCCCGCTGATAGTCGGCCGTGGTGAACGCGTCGGTCAACGGGGTGAGAACGGTGAAATCTTCCATGGACAACCCGTTTTCGGCCCGCATCTCCCGCAGCCGACCGATGGCCTCGAGCGCCCGCTCGGTGTTGATCAAATCGCCGATCCAGCCGTCGTTGCGGGCGGCTCGGCGCAGCGCGATCTCGCTGAGCCCGCCGACGTACACCGGGATCGGCGGCGGGGTGGGCTGCATCTCGAGGCGCGGCGCGGAATAGAACTCACCCTCGAACTCCGTCCAGCCCGGCGACCACAGCGCCCGCATCAGCTCGATCATTTCGTCGGTGCGTTTGCCGCGGGCCTCGAATCGCTCACCCATCAAGGCGAATTCCTCGCGGCACCAGCCCACGCCGATGCCAAGCTCCACCCGGCCCGACGCCAAAACCGCCGCGGTGCCAATGGCTTTCGCTGCCGAGTACGGGTTGCGCATCGCGGGAATGTAGACGGTGTTGACGAACCGCAACCGCGTGGTGATTTGGGCGAGCGCCCCGACGAGGACCCAGGGATCGGGCCAGTCGGTGAAAGGCTGCCAGCGCCGTTCCCCGTCCTTGGTATAGGGATACGGCGTGTCCAGCGTCTCGAGGTTGACGACGTGGTCGGGGATGCCGATCCCGTCGTAGCCCAGTTCGTCGGCTGCCTTGGCGAGTTCGATGATCTCGCGGGTGTTCAGGAAGGCGCTGCTGATGTAGAACTTCACTGCTCCTCCGCCGCCCAGGCCGGCTCGATGAACACACCGTCGGCCTCGACGGTGACGCCTTCGGAATCCGAAATGGTGCCGCGCGCAAAGACTTTGCGGCCCTCCTTGCCGTCGACCCACGCCTCACAGCGAAGCGGGCCCAGCGGGGTGCCGCGCAGATACTTCACGGTGATGGTCCCGGTGAACCGCGCCTTGGACAAGCCCTCGCTGGCGGCCTCGCCGAGCATGTGGTCGAGCACCAGGGCGCTCACGCCGCCGTGCACCAGCTTGGGCGGTCCCTCGTAGGCCGAGCCGAGGACGAACTCGCTCCAGCAGCGCCCCTCGCCCTCGTGGTGCACGACGATCGGCGGGGCGATGGGGTTGCACACGCCGATCGCGGCGTTGCCCAGCGGAAGCGGGCGGCCGTCGACGCGGTAGCTCACCCCCATCGGGCGGGTGCGTTGCCGCAACGACGCGGTGACGGCCTCGATCGCCGACCGCGCGTCGGCGACGACGTCGTCGTCGGCTTCGGTCCGGATGGTCGCGTCGACGAGCTCGCGAACCGCATCGGCCAGCGGCGCATACAGCGCGGTCACGCGATCGGCTTCCGTCGCGCTGAGCACCTCGAATATGGCGTCCAACGCGCCGGCCTCCTGACTCAACTTCCAAACACCTTGCGCACGACCGCTTTTGCGCGTCGCGTCACCCGTAAATAGTTGTCCAAGAATTCGCCGCCCTCGTCGGTCGGCCAGCCCGCGGCCACGGCGACCGCGTTCAGCTGGCGTCCGGGGCCAGGCAGCTGGTCGGTGGGTTTACCCCGGACCAGCACCAGCGCGTTGCGGGCGCGGGTGGCGGTCAGCCAGGCTTGTCGCAGCAGCTCCACCTCGTCGGCGGGCACCAGCTCGGCCTCGGCGATGGCGTCCAGGCACTCCAGCGTCGACGTGGTGTGCAGGGCGGGGATCTCGTGGGCATGCCGCAGTTGCAGCAGCTGCACGGTCCATTCGATGTCGGCCAGTCCCCCGCGGCCCAGCTTGGTGTGCGTGTTGGGGTCGGCGCCGCGCGGCAACCGCTCGGACTCCACGCGGGCCTTGATGCGGCGGATCTCGCGCATCGCGTCCGAGGACACCCCGTGGGGTGGGTAGCGCGTCTTGTCGGCCATCAGCAGGAACCGCTGCCCCAGCTCGGCGTCGCCGGCGACGGCGTGCGCGCGCAGCAGCGCCTGAATCTCCCAGGGCTGCGCCCACTGCTCGTAGTAGGCGGCGTAGGAGGCCAGGGTGCGCACCAGCGGGCCGTTACGGCCCTCGGGCCGCAAATTGGCGTCGACCTCCAGCGGCGGGTCGACGCTCGGGGTCCCCAACAGCGTGCGGACCTGTTCGGCGACCGTCGTCGCCCAGCGCACGGCCACCGAATCCTCGACCCCGGGCGCCGGCTCGCACACGAACATCACATCGGCGTCGGAGCCGTAGCCCAGTTCCGCGCCGCCCAGCCGGCCCATGCCGATGACGGCGATGGTCGCCGGCGCCTTACCGCCATCGCGGGGAAGGTTGGCCCGGATCATCGCGTCCATCGCGGCCTGCAGCACCGCCACCCACACCGACGTCAGCGCCTTGCACACGTCGACGACCTCGAGCATGCCGAGCAGGTCGGCCGACGCCACCCGGGCCAGCTCGCGGCGCCGCAGAGTGCGTGCGCCCGCGATCGCCCGCACGGGGTCGGAGTAGCGGGCGGCCGAGGCCACCAGCGCGCGGGCCACCGCGGCGGGGTCGGCCTCCAGCAGCCGCGGGCCGCCGGGCCCGTCGCCATAGTCCTGGATCACCCGGGGCGCGCGCATCAACAGGTCCGGCACGTACGCCGAGGTGCCCAGCACGTGCATGAGCCGACGGGCGACCGCGGGCTTGTCCCGCAGCGTGGCCAGGTACCAACTTTCCCCCGACAGCGCCTCGGAGAGTCGCCGGTAGGCCAACAGACCGCCGTCGGGGTCGGGCGTGTACGACATCCAGTTCAGCAGCCTGGGCAGCAGCACCGACTGCACCCGGCCGCGCCGGCCGCTCAGGTTGACCAGCGCCGACATGTGCTTCAGCGCGGACTGCGGGCCCTCGTAGCCCAGGGCGGCCAGCTGACGCTCGGCGGCCTCGGAGGTCATGCCCTGCGCCATCTCCAGGCCCGCCGGGCCGATCGATTCCAGCAGCGGTTGGTAGAAGAGCTTGGCGTGCAGCTGCGACACCCGCAGGTTCTGGTGGCGCAGCTCCTCGCGCAGCACCCCGGCCGCGTCGTGGCGGCCGTCGGGCCGGACGTGGGCGGCCCGCGCCAGCCAGCGCACCGCCTCCTCGTCGTCGGGCTCGGGCAGCAGGTGGGTGCGCTTGAGCCGCTGCAGCTGCAACCGGTGCTCGAGCAACCGGAGGAACTCGTAGGAGGCGGTGAGGTTCGCCGCGTCCTCACGCCCGATGTAGCCGCCCTGTCCGAGCGCGGCCAGCGCGTCGACCGTCGACGCCACGTGCAGCGACTCGTCGCCGCGCCCGTGCACCAATTGCAGGAGCTGCACGGCGAATTCGACGTCGCGCAGTCCGCCACTGCCGAGCTTGATCTCGCGGCCGCGGACCTCGGCGGGCACCAACTGCTCGACGCGCCGCCGCATCGCCTGCACTTCGACCACGAAGTCCTCGCGCTCGCAGGCGACCCAGACCATCGGCATCAGCGCGGCCAGGTAACGCTGTCCGAGCTCCGCGTCGCCCACCGCCGCCCGCGCCTTCAGCAGCGCCTGGAACTCCCAGGTTTTCGCCCATCGCTGGTAGTAGGCGACGTGTGACTCGACGGTGCGGACCAGCTCGCCGCTGCGGCCCTCCGGTCGCAGCCCGGCGTCGACCTGAAAGAACGCGTCCGAGGCCAGCCGCATCATCTCGCCGGCCACCCGGGTGGTGACGGTGTCGGCGTGCTCGGCGACGAAGATGACGTCGACGTCGCTGACGTAGTTCAGTTCGCGGGCACCGCATTTGCCCATCGCGATGACCGCCAGGCGTGGCGGCGTCTTGTCGCCGCACACGGTGGTCTCGGCCACCCGCAACGCGGCGGCAAGCGCGGCGTCGGCGAGGTCCGACAGGTGGGCGGCCACCACGGTGAACGGGACCACCGGTTCGTCCTCGACCGTGGCGGCCAGGTCGAGCCCGGCCAGCACCAGCAGCTGATCGCGGTACAGGGTGCGAAGGCGCACCATCGCCGAACCGGGGTCGGCCAGCGCCTCCTCGACGCACTCGGTGAACGTCGCGCACAGCTGATCGTGGGTGGGCAGTGTGACGTTGCCGCGCAAGAGTTTCCAGGACTGCGGCTGGGCGATCAGGTGATCACCGAGGGCCAGCGACGCGCCGAGCACACCGAACAGCCGCCCGCGCAGGGGGCGTTCGGCCAGCAGGGCGGCATTGAGCTCGTTCCATCCGGCGTCGGGGTTTTCGGCCAGCCGAACCAGGGCCAGCAGGGCGGCGTCGGGGTCCGCGGCGCGCGACAGCGACCACAGCAGGTCGACGTGTGCCTGGTCGTCGTGCTCGTGCCAGCCCAGCTGCGCTATGCGTTCGGCCGCTTGCGGATCGACCAACCCGAGCCGGCCCACACTGGGCAGCCGAGGGCGCTGCGTCGCGGGTTTGGTCACGACCACGACCGTAGCGCAACCGGCCGATCTTCAGGCACGGGCGGCGCATCCCGGAACGGGAATTGCGCTACAGGGACAGGTAGGTGCTCAGTTCGTACGGGGTGACGTGGCTGCGGTAGTTCGCCCACTCGGTGCGCTTGTTGCGCAGGAAGAAGTCAAAGACGTGCTCCCCCAAGGTTTCCGCGACCAGCTCGGAGGACTCCATGGCACGTAGCGCGCTGTCCAGGCTTGTGGGCAGCTCGCGGTATCCCATCGCCTGGCGCTCGGCGGGGGTCAGGTCCCACACGTTGTCCTCGGCCTGCGGCCCCAGCACGTAGCCCTTTTCCACCCCGCGCAGCCCGGCGGCCAGCAGCACGGCGAACGTCAGGTACGGGTTGCAGGCCGAGTCGGGGCTGCGGACCTCGACGCGCCGCGACGACGTCTTGTGCGGGGTGTACATCGGCACTCGCACCAGCGCGGAGCGGTTTGCCGCACCCCACGACGCGGCGGTCGGCGCCTCGCCACCGCCCACCAGTCGCTTGTAGGAGTTGACCCATTGGTTGGTGACGGCGCTGATCTCCGAGGCGTGCTCGAGGACCCCGGCGATGAAGGACTTGCCCACATCGGAGAGCTGCAGCGGGTCGTCGGGGCTGTGGAAGGCGTTGACGTCACCTTCGAACAGGCTCATGTGGGTGTGCATCGCGGAGCCGGGGTGTTGCCCGAACGGCTTGGGCATGAACGACGCGCGGGCGCCGTTTTCGATCGCCACCTCTTTGATGACGTAGCGGAACGTCATCACGTTGTCGGCCATCGACAGGGCGTCGGCGAAGCGCAGGTCGATCTCCTGCTGGCCGGGCGCGCCCTCGTGGTGGCTGAATTCCACCGAGATGCCCATGAACTCCAGCGCCTCGATCGCGTGGCGGCGGAAGTTGGAGGCGGAGTCGTGGACGGCTTGGTCGAAGTAGCCGGCGGTGTCGACGGGAACGGGCGGCACCGATCCGTCATCGGGACCGGGCTTCAACAGAAAGAATTCGATCTCGGGGTGCACGTAGCAGGAGAAGCCCAGGTCGTTGGCCTTCTGCAGCTGGCGTCGCAGCACGTGCCGCGGGTCCGCCCAGGACGGTGAGCCGTCCGGCATGGTGATGTCGCAGAACATCCGCGCCGAGTGGTGGTGGCCGCTGGGCGAGGCCCACGGCAGCACCTGGAAGGTGGACGGGTCGGGGTTGGCCACGGTGTCGGATTCCGAGACCCGCGAGAAGCCCTCGATCGAGGAGCCGTCGAAGCCGATGCCCTCCTCGAAGGCGCCTTCGAGTTCGGCCGGGGCGATGGCGACCGACTTGAGGAAGCCGAGCACATCGGTGAACCACAGCCGAACGAAGCGGATGTCTCGTTCCTCGAGCGTGCGCAGCACGAATTCCTTCTGGCGATCCATAACTCGAACAGTATGCAACGGCTGTTAATTCTGTGTTACCGATGCCCGCTCAGAAGCGTTGCGATGGTCGCGCGCGGGGCCGCCCAGGGCTGGTCAGGAGCCGCAGCGGTAGGACGCCGGCGGCGGCGCGCCCGCGACCAGGTAGCGCACCACGGCGTTGTCCACGCACTGGTCGCCATTGAAGACCGCGGTGTGCTGCGTGCCGTCGTAGGTGATCAGCGGTCCGCCCAACTGGCGGGCGAGGTTCACCCCGGCCTGATACGGGGTCGCCGGGTCGTGCGTGGTGGAGACGACGACGACCTTGCCCGGCGCCATGGGCGGCGCGGCGTGCGGCGCCGACGTCGGCGGGACGGGCCACAGCGCGCACAAATCGCGGGGAGCGTTTCCGGTGAACGGTCCGTAGCTCAGGAAGGGCGCGGCCTGGCGGATCCGCTGATCCGCGGTCACCCAGCTGGCCTGGTCGGTCGGATTCGGGGCGTCGACGCAGCGGATCGCGTTGAACGCGTCCTGGTCGTTGGAGTAATGCCCGGTGCGGTCTCGCCCCTGATAGTCGTCGGCGAGCAGCAGCAGGTCGCCGGCGTCGGTGCCGCGCGCCAGGCCGAGCAGGCCGCTGGTCAGGTATTTCCAGTGCGTCGGCGTGTAGAGCGCGTTGACGGTGCCGGTGGTCGCGTCGGCGTAACTCAGCCCGCGCGGGTCCGCGGTGCGGCCCGGCTTGGTGGCCAGCGGGTCGACCAGGGCGTGGTAGCGGGCGACGAATTGGGACGGGTCGGTGCCCAGCGGGCAGCCCGGCGAGCGGGCGCAGTCGGTGGCGTAGTCGTTGAAAGCGGTTTGGAATCCGGCCATTTGGTTGACGTTCTCGTCGATGGGCCCGACCGTCGGGTCGATGGCACCGTCGAGCACCATCGCCCGCACGTGGTTGCTGAACTTCTCCAGGTAGGCGGTGCCCAGCTCGGTGCCGTAGCTGTATCCCAGGTAGTTGATCTGTTCGTCGCCCAGCGCCTGGCGCACCGCGTCCATGTCACGCGCGACGGACGCGGTGCCGGTGTTGGCCAAAAACGCGGCGCCCATCCGGTTGACGCACTGCTGGGCCAGCTGCCGGTAGAGCTGCTCGATGTGCGCGACGCCGGCCGGGCTGTAGTCGACCATCGGTTCTTGCCGATACGCGTCGAACTCGGCGTCGGTGCGGCAGCGCAGCGGCGGGGTGGAGTGGCCCACCCCGCGTGGGTCGAAGCCGACCAGGTCGAAGTTGCGCCGGATCGCCGAGTTCTCCAGGTCCGGCGCCATCGCGGCCACCATGTCGACCGCCGAGCCGCCGGGTCCGCCGGGATTGACGAGCAGCGATCCCATCCGTTGTCCGGTCGCGGGCACGCGGATGACCGCCAGTTTGGCCTGGGCGCCGCCGGGGTTGTTGTAGTCGATCGGGACCGACACCGTGGTGCATCGCGCGGCGGGGATATCGCTTGTGTCCGAGACGAATTGGTCGCAGCTTCCCCAGCCCTGCGGAACCGCGGCCGCCGGCGGGTTGGGGGCCGGGGTTTGCCCGGCCCCGGGTTCGGGCGTCGCGCCGGCCACCGGCAGTCCGGCGCAGCCGGTGAGCACCAGACCGAATGAAAGCAGCGCCGAGCTCACGGATCTCAGGCGCGACATGGCTGTCATCGTTGCAGCCGCGGGTACCCGTGGCGGCGCGAAATGATTACGCCTTGGTCTCGGCTGCCTCGCTCGCCGAGCGTGCGCTCACGGCGACGAATCGACGAAAATCCCGCCGTGAGTGCACGTTCGGCGCGGAAATGATCGCGCGGCTCAGCACTTGGCGCCGCTGGGCGGGGTGGTGCCGCCGACCAGATAGGCCGTCACATAGTTGTCGATGCACCCGTCGCCCTGGAAGACGACCGTGTGCTGGGTTCCGTCGTAGGTCAGCAGCGAGCTGCGCAGCTGGTTGGCCAAATCCACGCCGGCCTTGTAGGGGGTCGCCGGGTCGTGGGTGGTCGACACCACCACCGTCGGCGCCAGCCCGGGCGCGGAGATCGTGTGCGGCTTGCTCGTCGGCGGCACGGGCCAGAACGCGCAGGTGCCCAGCGGGGCGTGGCCGGTGAACTGCCCGTAGCTCATGAACGGTGCGATCTCCCGGGAGCGGCGGTCTTCGTCAATCACCTTGGCCCGGTCGGTAATCGGCGGCTGGTCCACGCAGTTGACGGCCACCCGCGCGTCGGTGGCGTTGGTGTAGTGGCCGTGCACGTCGCGGCGCATGTACATGTCGGCCAGGGCGAGCAGGGTGTCGCCGTGGTGGTCGACGAGTTCGGACAGGCCGTCGGTCAGGTGGTGCCACAAGTTGGGTGAGTACAGCGCCATGATGGTGCCGACGATGGCGTCGCTGTAGCTCAGTCCGCGCGGGTCGTTGGTCGGGACCGGCCGGCCGATCATGGGGTTGTCGGGGTCGACCATCGGGTCGACCAGGCTGTGGTAGACGTCGACGGCCTTGGCCGGGTCGGTGCCCAGCGGGCACGTCGGTTGCTTCGCGCAGTCGGCGGCATAGTTGTTGAACGCGTCCTGGAATCCCTTGGCCTGCCGCAGATCGGCTTCGATGGGATCGGCGTTGGGGTCGACGGCGCCGTCGAGAATCATCGCGCGCACCTTGTTCGGGTAGGCCTCGGCATACGCCGAGCCGATCCGGGTGCCATAGGAGTAGCCGAGGTAGGTCAGCTTGTCATCGCCCAGCGCCGCCCGGATGGCATCGAGGTCCCGGGCGACGTTGACCGTGCCGATGTTGGCCAGAAAGCCCTTGCCCATCTTGTCGACGCAGCGACCGACGAACTGCTTGGTCTCGTCCTCGATGTGGGCCACACCGGCCGGGCTGTAGTCCACGTTCGGCTCGGTGCGCAGCCGGTCGTTGTCGGCGTCGGAGTTGCACCAGACCGCCGGTCGCGACGCGCCCACCCCGCGGGGATCGAAGCCGACGAGGTCGAAGCGTTCGCGGACCCGCTTCGGCAACGACTGGACGACGCCGAGCGCCGCTTCGATGCCGGACTCCCCCGGCCCGCCGGGGTTGATCACCAACGAACCGATCTTGTCCCCGGTCGCGGGAAAACGAATCATCGCCAGCGTGGCGTCGTCGCCGTCGAGGTTGTCGTAGTCGACCGGCACCGCCAGCTTGCCGCACAACGCGCCGGCCGGCAGCTTGATCTTCGGGTTCGCGGCCCGGCACGGCGTCCACTCCACCGCCTGCCCCAGCTTGGGCTCGGACATGACGGCGCGGCCCACCACCACGCGCTCGCAGCCCGCCACAAGCAGCGCAACGGCAGCGATCGACGTCCAGATCAGCAGCGTGCGCGCGCTCATACCGCGGCGAGACAAACCCATGCCAACATATGCTGCCAGAGGAAACCGGAGATCCTGATCAGCGGCACCGCCGCGCCCGGAGCATGGCCTGTCTCACACTGTCGCGCCGTTTCAACCGCGCCGAAGAAATGGCAGAATGACACCCGTCAGACGAACCCGGGGACCCGCATTGGGCCACGAGGATCGACCCGACCACCCATTAGGGACAATGATGTCTGAGCACAACGTTTACGGTGCCAACTCGTCTGCGCCCGCGCAGCCGCTCACCAAGATTCGCACCCACCACCTGCAGAAGATGAAGGCCGAAGGGCACAAGTGGGCCATGCTCACGGCCTACGACTATTCGACCGCCCGCATTTTCGACGAGGCGGGCATCCCGGTCCTGCTGGTCGGCGACTCCGCGGCCAACGTCGTCTACGGCTACGACACCACCGTGCCGGTGTCGATCGACGAACTGATCCCGTTGGTCCGCGGCGTGGTGCGCGGCGCCCAGCACGCCATGGTCGTCGCGGACCTGCCGTTCGGCAGCTACGAGGCCGGGCCCGCCGCCGCGCTGGCCGCCGCTACGCGGTTCATGAAAGAGGGCGGCGCGCACGCGGTGAAGCTCGAGGGCGGCGAACGGGTCGCCGAGCAGATCGCCTGCCTGACCGCCGCGGGCATCCCGGTGATGGCGCACATCGGGTTCACCCCGCAGAGCGTGAACAGCCTGGGCGGCTTCCGGGTCCAGGGCCGCGGCGACGCGGCCGAACAGACCGTCGCGGACGCGATCGCCGTCGCCGAGGCCGGGGCGTTCTCGGTGGTGATGGAGATGGTGCCGGCCGAGTTGGCCACGCAGATCACCGGCAAGCTGACCATCCCGACCATCGGGATCGGCGCCGGACCGAACTGCGACGGGCAGGTCCTGGTGTGGCAGGACATGGCCGGCATGAGCAGCGGCAAGGCCGCCCGTTTCGTCAAGCGCTTCGCCGACATCGGCGGGGAATTGCGCCGGGCCGCAACGCAATATGCGCACGAGGTGGCCGGCGGGGTTTTCCCGGCCGACGAACACTGCTTCTGATTGGCCGCGTAGGATTGAAGAATAGTCGGCGCGCTGCGCCGCGCTCTCAGACCGCCGATCTGAGGGTCCCGGCTGGTTGACGGCGTTATCCCAGTCACTATGAAACCGCCGAAATGCGTTGTGTGACAGGGATGTACGATTGCTTTAGAGAAACGATCCATACTCTACGAGCAAGGGTGAACCACATCGACCGGGGGAACCGAGGTGACTTCGTGCACCGTCGAATGGTGTTGAAGTTGCCGCTGTTAGCGGCAGGAGGCATTGCTTTGGCCCGCGCACCACATGCGTCAGCGCAGCCCCCGCGCACCTCACCGCAGGCCAGCCGCTGGTCGCCCGAGCGGGCCAACCGCTGGTATCAAGCGCAGGGTTGGCCGGTGGGCGCGAACTACATCACGTCCAACGCCATCAACCAGCTGGAGATGTTTCAGGCCGACACGTTCGATCCCCGGCGCATCGACACCGAATTGGGCTGGGCCCAGTCCAACGGCTTCAACGCGGTGCGGGTCTTCCTGCACGACCTGCTCTGGGCGCAGGACCACCGCGGGTTCCAGGGCCGTCTCGCGCGGTTCGTCGACATCGCGGCCCACCACGGCATCAAACCGCTGTTCGTCTTGTTCGATTCGTGTTGGGATCCGTTCCCGCAGCCGGGTCCGCAGCGCGCGCCCCGGCCCGGTATCCACAACTCCGGTTGGGTGCAGAGCCCGGGCGCCGCGCGCCTCGACGACCGCGGCTACGTCCGCACCCTGCGCGGGTATGTCACCGGCGTCCTGACCCAATTCCGCAATGACGACCGCATTTTGGGCTGGGACCTGTGGAACGAACCGGACAATCCCGCGGACACCTACGCGTCGGTGGAGCGCAAGGACAAGCTCGACCTGGTCGCCAACCTGCTCCCTCAGGTGTTCGAGTGGGCGCGGCTGGTCGATCCGCGCCAGCCGTTGACGAGCGGCGTCTGGCACGGCGAGTGGGCCGACCCGGCAAGCCGCAGCGTCATCGCCGGCATCCAGCTCGACAACTCCGACGTCATCACCTTCCACTGCTACGGCGAACCGGCGGAGTTCGAGAGGCGCATCGACCAGCTCGTCCCGCTCGGGCGGCCGATCCTGTGCACCGAGTACATGGCCCGGCCGCTGGGCAGCACGGTGCAAAACATCCTGCCGATCGCCAAGCGCGCCGGCGTCGGCGCATTCAATTGGGGATTCGTGGCCGGCAAGACCCAGACGTACTTTCCCTGGGACTCCTGGGACCAGCCGAACCCGGATCCGGCGATGCCGCAGGAATGGTTTCACGACCTGCTCGGCCCCGACGGACGGCCGTTCCGCGACACCGAGATTCAGACGATCCTCGAGTTGAGCGACCTGGCGATGCATCTGCAGCCGCCGCCGGCCGGCTGACCGCGATGCGTCAGCGGCACCGATTCTGGAAGTCCGTCAGCGGCTGGCGAATGCCCTCGAGGTCGGTATGGGTCTGGGGGTTGGCATCCATGTACTGCTTCAACTGATCACGCATGTCGCTGCGCGGTTGGCCCTTCAAACTGGTGAAGTACGCGTTGACGTCCGGATGCGTGAACAGGTAGGCCGACGTGGCCGCGGCGACGCCCGCCGAAACCTGGGCCAGATCGGCCGCCGTGCAATTGGGCAGCGACGACACGGGGGCCGGCTCCGGATCGTCCATCGGCACGTCCGCCGCTGCCGAACCGGCCGCCGGGAAAAGCATTGCCACACTGGCCGCGCAGGCCGCCATGCCGCCGGCAACGGCCCGGGCTGCCGGGCGAACAAAAGACCCCATGCACACGCTCCTTCGTCGACCATCGCGCAAGGCGAGCGGTATTCGTACCGCACACCATAAGGGGTTTCGGCGGCGCACACGCGCGAATCAGACGGCAAACAATTGCGGGCGCGCGGTAGGGTCGGGCCGTGGCGGAAGTCCTTCAGACCCAGGTATGTGTCGCCGGTGGGGGCCCCGCCGGCCTGGTTCACGCGCTCTTGCTCGCCCGCGCCGGAATTCGGGTTGTGGTTTTGGAGAAACACAATGACTTCCTGCGCGACTTCCGCGGCGACACGGTGCATCCGAGCACCCTGCGGATCATGGACGAGCTCGGGTTGGTCGACGAGCTGCTGCGGCTGCCGCACACCAAAGTCGACCGGGTCGCGTTTGACACCGACGGGTCCATTCGCACCTTCGGCAACTTCGGTGTGCTCAAACGGCTGGGTTTCAAGCAGCCCTACATCGCGTTGATGCCGCAGTGGGACTTCCTCGACTTTCTCGCCGAAAAAGCTTCCGCCTACCCGGAATTCACGCTGATCCGCAACGCCGAGGTCAAAGACCTGATCTTCGACGGCGGCCGGGTGGTCGGGGTGCGCACGCCCGAGCTCGAGGTGCGCTGCGACCTGGTGGTCGGCGCGGACGGGCGCAAATCGGCGGTCCGGGCCGCGGCCGGGCTGGAGGTCGCCCGGGCGCACTCGCCGATGGACGTGCTGTGGTTCCGGCTGAACTGGCGTCCCGGCGATCCGCAGGAGCTGTACGGCGTGGCCCGCAAAGGCTTCATCATGGCCCTGATCTACCGGGGCGACTACTGGCAGATCGCCCATCTAATGCCGAAGGGATCGAACCCCCGCGACGGATCGCTCGAGGCATTCAAAGAGCGCATCGTGACGGCACGGCCTCAGCTACGCGAACACGTCAACGACCTTCGCTCCTGGGACGAGACCAGTCAGCTCGACGTGCGGGTGGACCGGCTCAAGACGTGGTGGCGCACCGGCCTGCTCTGCATCGGCGATGCGGCCCATGCCATGTCACCGATCGGTGGCGTCGGGATCAACCTCGCCGTCGCCGACGCGGTGGCGGCGGCCAACATCCTGAGCGCCCCGCTGCGCGAAGGCCGGCTGCGCGACACCGACCTCGCCAAGGTGCAGCGCCGCCGCGAGCTGCCAGCCCGGGTCATCCAGGCCATTCAGGTGGTCGCCCAGGACCGGGCGATCGCCCCCAACTTGAACGGCGACCTGTCCCCCATCCCCATTCCCGCGATCGTGGGTCGCGGCCCGCTGCAATCCATCCCGCCGATCGCCTTCGGACGCGGCCTGCGGCCCGAACACGTCCGCACTCCGGACATGCACACCGCCTGACCGGTCCGGCGGCGGCGTCGATATTCAGAATCTCGGCCCGCCAGGGGCCGCACGACGGCACAATGCACTGAGGGTCGGAAGGAGATTGCAGATGAATCGCCGCCGCGGGCTTGCCGCATTGCTGGTGTTCTCGGGCGTGGTTGCCGTCCCCGCGATCCTTACCGCGGTGCCGTCCGCCGATCGGGTGGAGGCGACCGTGTGCGTGGGCGCGGGCCGACGCATCTCGGTGAGTGGCTGTACCAACATCGCCGACAACATCGCCCGCTACGCCCCGCCGCCCGCGGTCTATGCGCCGCTGCCGGAGGACGAGACGACGGCCCCTCCTCCGCCGCCATAACGTCGTCACCTCCGTATGGCAGGCTATGGGTCTCATCCCCACCGTCCACCACGTTCAAGGCCGCGGCGACGCGCCGTCAACGGAGCCGAAGATGCCTGCAAAAACGCCGCAGACCTCGCGTCACCTGGAGGTAGAGCGCAAGTTCGACGTCGTCGAGTCCACCGTGTCGCCGTCGTTCGAAGGGATCGCCGCGGTCGCCCACGTCGAGAAGTCGCCGACGCAAACCCTGGATGCGACGTACTTCGACACGCCCGCACATGACCTCGCGCGCAACAAGATCACGCTGCGTCGCCGCACCGGCGGCTCCGACGCGGGCTGGCATTTGAAGCTGCCGGCCGGGCCCGACGCGCGCACCGAGATTCGCACCCCGCTGGACGCCTCGGGACCCGACGGCAACAACACGGTGCCCACCGAGCTGACGGACGTCGTGCTGGCCATCGTCCGCGACCGGCCGCTGCAGCCGGTCGCGCGCATCACCACCGAGCGCGAGAGCCAGGTGCTGTACGACGCCGCGGGCGTCGCGCTGGCCGAGTTCAGCAACGACCACGTCACCGCGTGGTCGACGCGGGGCCCCGAGGACAGCCCTGCCGACACCATCGACGAAACCGGTGCAGCGCCCACCGAGCTGGAATGGCGGGAGTGGGAGTTGGAGCTGCTCGAGGCGGGCAACCGATCCAACGGCGCCGCCGCCACCGAGCTGCTGAACCGGTTGAGCAACCGGCTGCTGGACGCCGGCGCCGCACCCGCCGGCCACGGCTCCAAGCTGGCGCGGGTGCTGGGCACCCCGCCACCGCTGGACGGCGCGCAGCCGTCCGAGGATCCGTTGCAACGCGCCATCGCCGAGCAGGTCCGCGAGTTGCTGGTGTGGGATCGCGCGGTGCGCGCCGACGCGTATGACTCCATCCACCAGATGCGGGTGACCACCCGCAAGCTGCGCAGCCTGCTGCGCGATTACCAGGATTCGTTCGGGTTGCCCGACGAGGGATGGGTCCTCGACGAGCTGCGTGAGCTCGCCGGGATTCTGGGGATAGCGCGCGACGCCGAGGTGCTCGCCGAGCGCTACGAACGTGACTTGGACGGGCTCACACCGGAATTGGTGCGCGGCCCGGTGCGCGAACGCCTGGTCGGGGGCGCCCAGCGTCGCTACCAGACCGGGCTGCGCCGGTCGTTGATCGCAATGCGCTCGCAGCGCTACTTCCGGTTGCTCGACTCCCTGGACGCGATCGCGGCCGCGACCCCCGGCGCCGCCACTGCCGAGGAACAGGCTCCGGTGACGATCGACGCCGCCTACAAGAAGGTCCGCAAGGCCGCGAAGGCCGCCGCCCAGGTCGACCGGGAACAGCCCGACGACCACCACCACCGCGACGAGGCGATACACCGAATCCGCAAGCGCGCCAAGCGACTTCGATACACCGCGGCCGCCACCGGCGCGGACAAGGTGTCCGAGCAGGCCAAGGCCGTGCAGTCGCTGCTCGGTGATCATCAAGACAGCGTGGTCAGCCGGGAGCACCTGCGCCAGGAGGCGGAAATCGCCCACGCCGCCGGCGAAGACACCTTCACCTACGGCCTGCTGTATCAGCGGGAGGCCGACTTGGCGCAGCGGTGCCGCGCAGACCTCGACGGCGCCCTACGCAAACTCGCCAAAGCGGTACGCAAGGCGGGGCACTAGCGCGCGTGTGCCGGGTCGCGAGACTGCAACTACCGACACCTCCACTCGGCGAATGGGTCGCTAGTTGCAGTTTCGCGGGGGGCGGGCGGACGAGTTGACCTGTAAGCCGGATTCTGTTCCCCACCGCCGCGCGTGAGCAACGGCGGTGCGGCGGCGACCATCCATCTGGACACACCGTCACCGGGTGCCTCGAGCGGCCTACCCGCAGGCTCGGGCGAGCAGCCCTCAAACGCCTGCGCGGCCGCACCAGAGGTGCGGCCTTCTTGGCCTTGCTTCGGGTGGGGTTTGCCGAGCCACCCCGGTCACCCGGGATGCTGGTGCGCTCTTACCGCACCGTTTCACCCTTACCACCGCGAGGGTGGCGGTCTGTTTTCTGTGGCACTTTCCCGCGAGTCACCTCGGATTGCCGTTAGCAATCACCCTGCTCTGTGAAGTCCGGACTTTCCTCGAACCGCCTTGCGACGGTCCGCGGCCGCCCGGCCAACTCGTCCGCGACGATAAACGGTACTACCTGCGCGATGCCGGGGCCAGCAACCGTTTACCGTGGACTCGGATCACGAATCGGAAGGACGCGGATGTCCCGATGGAGAAGCCGCGTCGACTCGGGTGATTGGGAGGCCATCGCCGCCGCGGTCGACGAGCACGGCGGGGCACTGCTGCCGCGACTGGTCACCTCCAGCGAGGCGGCGCGGCTGCGCAAGCTCTATGCCGACGACGCCCTGTTCCGCTCCACGATCGACATGGCGCCCAAACGCTATGGGTCCGGGCAGTACCGCTATTTCCACGCGCCCTATCCCGAACCGATCGAGGAACTCAAACAGGCGCTCTATCCCCGGCTGCTGCCGATCGCCCGCGACTGGTGGGGCAGGCTCGGCCGGGACACGCCCTGGCCGGACCGCCTCGACGATTGGCTGGCGGCCTGCCACGCCGCCGGCCAGACCCGATCCACCGCCCTGATGCTGAAGTACGGTGCGGGCGACTGGAATGCGCTGCATCGGGACCTCTACGGGGAGCTGGTGTTCCCCCTGCAGGTGGTGATCAATCTCAGCGACCCGGCCACCGACTACACCGGCGGTGAATTCCTGCTGGTCGAACAGCGACTGCGGGCGCAATCCCGCGGCACGGCAACACAATTGCCGCAGGGGCACGGCTACGTCTTCACTACGCGGGAACGGCCGGTGCGCTCGGCGCGCGGTTGGTCCGCGGCGCCGGTGCGCCACGGCGTGTCTGTGGTTCGCAGTGGGCAGCGCTACGCCATGGGATTGATCTTTCACGACGCGGCGTAGGGGTTATCGGTCTCGCCGCAACGCGATCACGTTGTCGGGCACCCTGGCCGTTTCCCCGTTGACGGTCATCTCGCGCTCGACGGCGTCGGCGCGCAACCGCGTCCACGCGGCGGTGTCCAGCCGCAACGAGGCGATCACCTCCTCGATACCGAGGAAGGAGTGATCGTGGTGCTGCGCCCACGGCGGCACCGCCCCGTGGTCCACGATCAGCAGCACGCCGCCGGGACTCACCCGGTCGGCGGCGTGCCGCAACACGTCTTCGCGATCCAGGCGGGCCGGTGAATGAAAATACTGGGCGGAGATCAGGTCGAACATCCCTTGCGGGAAGCTCTCGTTGAGGTTGTGGCGCTCAAAGTCGATGCGGGCCAGTATATTCCGCTCCGAGGCGGCCGCGCGGGCGCGTTGCAGCGCGGTGTCGGAGACGTCGACGGCCACCACCCGCCAGCCGCGGTCGGCGAGCCACAGCGCGTCGGCCCCCTCCCCGCAGCCCAGGTCCAGGGCGCGGCCGGGCGGCAGGTCTGCGGCCACCTCGGCGAGCCGGGCGTTGACCCGTCCGCTCCACACCCGCTCGATCGACCGGTAGCGCTCTTCCCAGAACTGCTGGGCATCATCGGGTTTGCACGAACTGTCCATACCGCGAGCTTGCCCACCCCCGATCGTTTTGCCAAGCTGGATTGCCATGCAGGCAAAAACCACTCCCGATATCGACCTCGTGGTGCGGCGGCGGCTCCGGGAGCTGCGCGCGCAGCGCGGCATGACGCTGCAGGAGGTCGGCGAGCGGGCGGGCATCGACGTCTCGACGCTGAGCCGCCTCGAGTCCGGCAAACGGCGCTTGGCGCTGGATCATCTGCCGCGGCTGGCCCGGGCCCTGTCGGTGAGCACCGACGAGTTGCTGCAGACCTCGCCGGCGCCGGACCCGCGGGTGCGTGGCGCCGCGCACACCCACCACGGCGTCACCTACTGGCCGCTGACCCGCCAGGGCCCGGCCGGTGGCCTGCACGCGTTCAAGGTTCGCGTCAGCGCCCGCCGCCGCAATCCGCCCGCCGACCTGCCCGTGCATGAGGGTCAGGACTGGATGTACGTGCTGTCCGGCCGGATGCGGCTCATCCTCGGCGACCGTGACTTCACCATCGACCCGGGCCAGGCCGTCGAATTCTCGACGTGGACGCCGCACTGGTTCGGCGTGGTGGACGGGCCGGTGGAGGCCATCGTGATCTTCGGCCCGCACGGCGAGCGGCTGCACCTGCACAGCTGACCGCTGCGGCGTTAGCGTGGTGTGGTGGACCGGGGCTCGGAATACCACGTGGCGGCGCCGCGCAGTGCGCCGGGCGTGACGTCCATGGTCGGATACCGGACCCTCGACGTTCCCGAGACGGTGCACCGCGGCATGCCGTCCTCGACGTTGACCTTCATCGTCAGCCTCGACGACGGGGTGGAAGCCGGCGCCACTGCCGGCGCACTGGCCGTCGCGCGCCCCAACCCGCTGCTGCTGAGCGGCCTGCACGTGCAGGCCAGCCACGTGCGACAGCGCCGCGGCCAGGCCGGCGTGCAGCTGGCGGTGCATCCGCTGGCCTCACGCGCGCTGTTCGGCGTGCCGAGCGCCGAGCTTCCCGTCGCCGAGTACGACGCGACCGCGGTGTTGGATCGCGGCGGGCACGAATTGCATGACCGCGTCAGCGAGGCGGACGGCTGGCCGGACGTGTTCGCCCTGGTGGCCCACTACCTCATCGAGGCGCGGCGGCGTCGCGAGAGCGCGAGCGTGCGTCCCGAGGTCGCGTACGCCTGGCACCTGCTGGAACGCAGCCGGGGCCGGATACCGGTGGCCACCTTGGCGGATACGGTCGGCGTGACCACCCGGTATCTGACGACGCTGTTCGGTCAGGAGGTCGGCCGCTCGCCCAAGACGGTGGCGATGCTCATGCGGTTCCAGCACGCGACGGCGCGCATCGCCGCGTCGGCGCGCCGGTACGGACGCGTCGACCTGGCGGCGGTCGCGGCCGCCACGGGGTACAGCGACCAGGCGCACATGACCCGCGAATTCGTCCGGTTCGCCGGTGTGCCGCCGCGACGCTGGCTGGCCGACGAGTTCCGAAACATTCAAGACGGCGGCCATTCGTTCGGCGCACAGTGGGACCATGACCGCTTCGAATCCGACCGTCTGGTTGACATTGCAGGCCCATGACGCGCCCAAGCTGATCGATTACTACATCGACACATTCGGCTTCGTCCTCGCGGCGCGCTACGGCCAGGGCGAGACCGTCGATCATGCGCAACTGAACTGGCCGCACGGCTCCGGCGGGATCATGCTGGGCACCTACAAGCCCGACGCGCAATGGTGCCGCGAACCGGGCACCGCCGGCGGTTACGTCGTCACGACCGATCCCGACGCGCTCTACGAACGGGTGCTGCAGCGTAAGGCCGAGATCGTGCGCCCGCTCGACGAAACCGATTACGGCGCACGCGAATTCACCGTCCGCGATCCCGAAGGCAACCTGTGGTCCTTCGGCGACTACGGCGGCGCGTCGCCCTCAGCCGCCTAGATACGCGTCTGGTTCACCAACCGCACCGAAGATGCTCCGCCGGAATAGAACTCGGCGATGCTCAACGATCTCCAGGTCGAGATGCAACCGCATGGAACTGCGCCTGGGATTGCGTGAATTTCAAGAGTGCACAACGACTGCGAACGCCGTGACCGTTGGCCCGACGAAATAGCCCGGCCCTGCTGCCTGAGTTGGCCGCACGCAGCGAAGCTACCGTGTGGCCGAGCCGGCGACCGCCGCCGCGCACTAATCGCACTAAAACAACCGCTTCGGGGTACTCCACAGCGTGAGGTCATCACGCATGGCGTAGGAGGCAACGAAGTATGGCCATGAACGTCGCTCACAAGCTGATCAGCTCTCATCTGGAATCCGGGGAGATGACCCCGGGGCAAGAGATCGCGATCCGGATCGACCAGACGCTGACCCAGGATGCGACCGGCACGCTGGTGATGCAGGAACTCGAGGCGCTCGGGCTCGATCGCGCCCGCACCGAGGTGAGTGTGCAGTACGTCGACCACAACCTGCTGCAGGGCGACGAGAAGAACGCCGAGGATCACGAGTACCTGCGCACCGCGGCGCAACGCTTCGGCCTGTGGTTCTCCAAACCGGGCAATGGGGTCTCGCACCCAACTCACATGCAGCGCTTCGGCATCCCCGGCAAGACGATGGTGGGCTCCGATTCTCACACTCCGGCGGCGGGATCGCTGGGCATGCTCGCGATCGGCGTCGGTGGTCTCGAGGTGGCGCTCGCGATCACCGGGCGACCACTGCACATCCGGATGCCCGAGGTATGGGGTGTGCGGCTCGAGGGTGAGCTGCCCCAGTGGTGTTCAGCCAAAGACGTGATCTTGGAGATGTTGCGCCGCCACGACGTAAAGGGCGGGGTGAACCGGATCATCGAGTATCACGGTCCCGGTTTGGCGAAGCTGACGGCGATGGACCGCCACGTCATCGCCAACATGGGCGCCGAACTCGGGGCCACCACGACGGTGTTTCCCAGCGACGAGGCCGTTCGCGAATTCCTGCGCGCCGAGGGGCGCGAGGACGACTGGGTTGAGTTGCTGGCCGACGATGACGCGGGCTACGACGTCGAGGACACGATCGACTTGTCGCAGATCGAGCCGCTGATCGCCAAACCGTCGTCACCGGGCAACGTGGTACCGGTCCGCGAGGTGGCCGGCGAGGGCGTCGCCCAGGCGGTGATCGGTTCGAGCGCCAACCCCGGGCTGCGGGATTTCGCGATCGCGGCCGCGATGGTGGCGGGACGCCAGACGGCCCCGCAGGTCAGCTTCGACATCAACCCGACGTCGCGCGAGATCTTGGCCGACCTGACCAAGATGGGCGCGACGCTGGATCTGGTGGTGGCCGGCGCGCGCATTCACCAGGCGGGCTGCATGGGGTGCATCGGCATGGGTCAGGCTCCCGCGGTCGGTCGCAACTCGCTGCGCACGATGCCCCGCAACTTCCCCGGCCGGTCTGGCACCAAGGAGGACGCGGTGTGGCTGTGTTCGCCCGAGACGGCCGCGGCATCGGCGCTGACGGGAGTGATCACGGATCCGCGGGACTGGGCCAAAGAGGAGCAGATGGAGTACCCGAAACTTGATCTGCCCGAGTGCAACTCCGTCAACACCGCAATGCTGGTGCCTCCGCCGGACGCCGAGGAGGCACAACGTGTCGAGCCCGTGAAGGGGCCCAACATCTCGAGCCTGCCCGAGTTGTCGCCGCTGCCGGACGAAGTCGAGGCGCCGGTGTTGCTCAAGGTCGGCGACAACATCTCCACCGACGAAATCTCACCGGCCGGCGTGCAGGCTCTTCCGCTTCGGTCCAACATCCCGAAGCTCGCACTGTTCAGCTTCACCCGGGTCGACGACTCCTACCCCGAGCGGGCTCAACAGGCCGGCGACGGCGGGCACATCATCGTCGCTGGGGACAACTACGGCCAGGGCTCGTCGCGTGAGCACGCCGCGATCGCACCGCGCTACCTCGGGTTGCGCGTCGTCATCGCCAAGTCCTTCGCACGCATCCACTGGCAGAACCTGGCCAACTATGGAATTTTGGCGCTCGAATTCGACAATCCCGGTGACTACGATTCGATCGACCAAGACGACACCCTCCGCATCCAGAATCTGACCGCGCTGGACCAAGGGGATGCCCTGCAGGTCGAGAATGTCAGCAAGGGATCGTCATTCTCTGTGCGGCATCGGCTCTCGCCACGACAGGTCAAGGACGTCTTGGCCGGCGGCCTGATCCCTCGACTCAACCAAGAGCAAAAGTGACGTTTACAGGTAAGCCGTCTGGTTGACCAACCGCACCGAAGAGGCTCCGTCGGAATAGAACTCGGCGATGCTCAGCGACGCCAGGTCGAGGTGTAGCCGGTACAAGATGCCGGGCCCGGCGTCCAGCGCCTCCCGCAACAGCATCTTGATCGGCGTCACGTGCGACACCACCAGCACCGTGGTGCCCTGGTGTGCGGCGACAATCCGTTCCCGGTCCCGCAACACCCGATCGGCGACCGTATCGAAGCTCTCGCCGCCCGGTGGGGCGGTGCTGGTGTCACGCAGCCAACGGCGGTGCAGCTCCGGGTCGCGCTCGGCGGCCTCGGCGAACGTCAACCCCTCCCAGGCACCGAAATCGGTCTCTATCAGGTCGTCGTCGACGGTCACATCCAGGCCCAGGGCCTTGGCCGCCGCCGCCGCGGTGTCGTAGGCCCGTTGCAGCGGGGAAGCGAAGACCGCCGAAATCCCGCCGCGCTGAGCCAGATACCGCGCCGCCGCGTCGGCCTGCCGTCGCCCCACTTCGGTCAGCGCCGGGTTACCGCGCCCGGAATAGCGGCGCTGCACCGACAGCTCCGTCTGCCCGTGGCGCAGCAGCAACAACCGGGTGGGGGTGCCGCGCGCACCCGTCCAGCCCGGCGCCGTCGGCGCCGGCGCCGGCGCCGCAACGGTTTTCACCGCCTCAGCACCGGAGGGCTCGGGCTTTTCGGCCGGCTCGGGGTTTTCCGCCGCGCCGTTGGCCCCAGCCGCGGCGTCCATCGCCTCGTTGGCCAACCGGTCGGCGTGCGAATTACGCTCCCGCGGAATCCACGAGTAACCGATCCTGTCGAACCGCGCCGCCAACCGTCGGGCCTGCGCATTCAGCTCGATCAGGTCGGGATGCTTGACCTTCCAGCGCCCGGACATCTGCTCCACCAACAGCTTGGAATCCAGATACACCGCCGCCTCGCGGGCGCCCAGCTTCAGGGCGTCGTCCAAACCGGCTATCAGCCCGCGGTATTCGGCCACGTTGTTCGTGGCGCGGCCGATGGCCTGCTTGTTCTCGGCCAACACGGTCGTGCGGTCCTCGGTCCACACCACGGCGCCATAGCCGGCCGGCCCCGGGTTGCCGCGCGAACCACCGTCGGCCTCGATGACAACTTTCACTGATCGAACCCCTTGACCCGCAGCAGGATCGCGCCGCATTCCGGGCATCGCACCACGTCGTCTTCGGCGGCGGCCGAAATGCGGGACAGTTCGCCGCGGTCGATCTCGAGCCGGCAGGCCCCGCACCGCTTTCCCAGCAGCTGCCCAGCGCCCGGCCCTCCTCCGGCGCGCTGCCGTTCGTAGAGGGCGGACAGGGCCGGGTCCAGCGTGGCGCTCAGCGAATCGCGTCGTGACGAATGCAGCTCGCGGGCTTCGGTGATCTCGGCAAGCGCGGCGTCGAGTGCCTGCCGCGCGCCGGCCATGTCGACCTCCAGGGTCTCAAGGGCCTTCTGCTCGGTGTCCAGCTGGGCCTGCAGCTCCTCACGACGTTCCATCACCTCCAGCAGGGAATCCTCCAGGCTGGTCTGGCGACGCTGCAGGGTCTCCAGCTCGTGCTGAAGGTCCGCCAGTTGCTTGGCGTCGGTCGCTCCTGACTGCAGCAGCGCCCGGTCTCGATCTTCGCGCTGGCGCACCGCATCGATCTCGGATTCGAGGCGCTTGACGTGAGCGTCGATGTCTTCCAGGGCAATCCGCACCGCGCCCTGCCGATCGCCGGCGGTGTCGTATTCCTCCTGCATGCGCCGGCACGCCTCCTGCTCCGGCAGGTGCGCGGCCCGATGCGTGAGGCGGGACAGCTCGGCATCCAGTTTCGACAACTCGAGCAGCGAACGTTGCTGTGCCACTTCGGCCTTCATGACTCTTCTCCCCCGGACTCGTTGTCAGCGTGCTCGACATTCCAAGGGTCGGTGCGAATCGAGCTCACCCGCACCGCAAGCTCCGCACCGAAACGCGACCGCAGCAACTCGGCGGCCTGTTCGCACCACGGGAATTCACTTGCCCAATGTGCCACATCGATCAGGGCCACATCCGAGGCCCGGCGGTGCTCGTCGGCCGGGTGATGCCGCAGATCGGCCGTGACGTAGGCCTGCACCCCGGCCCCGGCCGCGGCGGCCAGCAGCGAATCGCCCGCGCCGCCGCAGACGGCGACCCGTGACACCGGCAGGTCGGGGTCGCCCGCCGCCCGCACCCCCCAGGATGTCCGCGGCAACGCCACGTGCACGCGGGAGACGAAGTCGCGCAACGGTTCCGGGCGGGCCAGCGTGCCGATGCGGCCCAGCCCGGCGTCGCCGGGCGGTGGGACCATCGCGAAGATGTCGAACGCGGGCTCCTCGTAGGGATGAGCGGCGCGCAGGGCCGCCAGCACCGCAGCCCGGGCCCGCGCGGGCGCGACGACCTCGATCCGGTCTTCGGTGACCCGCTCGACGTTGCCGACGCTGCCCACCGCGGGCGAGGCGCCTTCGTGCGGCAGGAACTGGCCGATGCCGGTGACGCTCCAGCTGCAGTGCGAGTAGTCGCCGATGTGACCGGCCCCGGCCTCAAACACCGCCGCCCGCACCGCTTCTGCGTTCTCCTGAGGCACGTAGATGACCCACTTGTCCAGGCCGGGCGCACCCGTCGCCGGCTCCAGCGCGGCCTCGACCCGGAGCCCGAGGGCGGCGGCCAGCGCGTCGGACACGCCCGGATTGGCCGAGTCGGCGTTGGTGTGCGCGGTGAACAGTGAACGCCCGGTCCGGATCAGCCGGTGTACGAGCGCGCCCTTGGGCGTGCTGGCAGCGACGGTGTCCACCCCCCGCAACAGGAGCGGGTGATGGGCGAGCAGCAGCCCGGCGTCGGGAACTTCGTCGACGACGGCGGGTGTCGCGTCGACCGCGACGGTGACCGACTCCAGCGCGTCGTCGGGGTCACCGCACACCAGGCCCACCGAATCCCATGATTCGGCGAGCCGCGGCGGATAGGCCTCATCAAGCACCGCGATGACATCGGCCAGCGTGACGCTCACCGATGGGCCTCCGCGATCGCTTGCACCAGCAGCGGCCACTCGCGGCGCACCGCGGCCCGCAAGTACCGGTCATCCAGCCCGACGAAAGTATCACAGCGACGGATGGCAATTCCCCTGTCATGCAGTCGTTTTCGCAGTGCAACCGCCTCCGGCGTGCCGAACAACACGAACGGGGCCCGGCCGTCGACCACGTCGGCGCCCACCGACGCCAGCCCGGCGACCATCTCGGCGCGCAGCTGCTCCAGTCGCGCCGCCCCGGTCGCCGCCTCGGCAACCGCCTCCGGTGCGCAACACGCCGCAATGGCCGTCAGCTGCAGCGTGCCCACCGGCCAGTGCGCCCGCTGAGCGGTCAACCGCGCCAACACCTCCGGCGATCCCAGCGCGTAACCCACCCGCAGTCCGGCCAGCGCCCAGGTCTTGGTCAGGCTGCGCAGCACCAGCACGTCGGGCAGCGCGTCACCGGCCAGCGATTCCGGCTCGCCGGGAATCGAGTCGGCGAAGGCCTCGTCGACCACCAGGATCCGGCCGGGCCGGCGCAACGCGAGCAACTCCTCGCGGCCGTGCAGCACCGAGGTCGGATTGGTGGGATTGCCCACGACGACAAGGTCGGCGTCCTCGGGGACAACCGCACCCGCGAGGCCGAAGGGCGCCGGCAGCACTACGTGGTGCACCGGCACACCGGCGGCACTCAGCGCCGCCTGCGGCTCGGTGAACGCCGGCGCGATGATCGCCGCCAGCGCCGGGCGCAGGTTGGCCAGCAGGGCGAATCCCTCGGCCGCCCCGGCGAGCGGCAGCACCTCGTCGCGGGCCCGGCCGTGCCGCCGGGCGGCCGCGTCCTGCGCCGCGTGGATGTCGTCGAGGCTCGGGTAGCGCGCCAGGTCGGGCAGCCGCGCGGCCAGCCGTCGCAGCAGCCAGTCCGGAGGCTGGCCGTGCCGGACGTTGACGGCGAAGTCCAGCATCCCGGGCGCGACGGCCTGATCACCGTGGTAGCGCGCCGCAGGCGGGCTCAGGTTCAGACTCGCCATCCGTGAAACACTAGTGCGCCGCGTGGACCGGCCGGACGTACACCGGCAACACCGTCGCAGCCGGCCGCGCCCATCGAGGACAATGGTGAGGTGACAGGCACAACGTCAGCCGATCCCCGCGCCCCGGGGGCGCAGCTGGTGATCTTCGATCTCGACGGCACGCTGACCGACTCCGCGGAGGGCATCGTGGCCAGCTTCCTGCATGCGCTCAACCACATCGGCGCACCCGTGCCCCCCGGCGACCTCGTCGCCCAGATCGTGGGCCCGCCGATGGACGACACCTTCCGGTCCATGGAGCTGGGCGACGACGCCGAGGAGGCGATCGCGGCCTTCCGCGCGGAGTACGGCACCCGGGGGTGGGCGATGAACGCGCTCTTCGACGGGATCGAGGCGCTGCTGGTCGATCTGCGCGCGGCCGGCGTCCGGCTGGCCGTGGCCACCTCCAAGTTGGAACCGACCGCGCGGCGCATCCTCGCCCATTTCGGGCTCGACCAGCATTTCGAGGTCATCGCCGGGGCCAGCCCCGACGGCTCCCGCAAGGCCAAGGTCGAGGTGCTGGCCCACGCGCTTTCGCAGCTGACGCCCCTGCCCGAGCGGGTGCTGATGGTCGGTGACCGCAGCCACGACGCGCATGGCGCGGCCGCGCACGGTATCGACACCGTGGTGGTCGGCTGGGGTTACGGCCGGGCCGACTTCCCCGACGGGGCCGCGGGTCTCGACGGCGTCACGCACGCCGCGAGCATGGACGAGTTGCGGAGGGCGCTGGGTGTCTGACCGCGAACCCCTGCACATCACCTTCGTCTGCACCGGCAACATCTGCCGGTCGGTGATGGCCGAGAAAATGTTCGCCGACCAGCTGCGCCGCCGCGGTCTGGCCGACGCGGTGCGGGTGAGCAGCGCCGGCACCGGCAACTGGCATGTCGGCGAGTGCGCCGACGAGCGGGCCGTCGGCGTGCTGCGCGCCCACGGCTACGCCTGCGACCACCGCGCCGCGCAGGTCGACGCCGAGCACCTGGCGGCCGATCTGGTGGTAGCCCTGGACCGCAACCACGCCCGCATGCTTCGGCACCTGGGCGCCGACGAGGACCGCGTCAAGATGCTGCGGTCTTTCGATCCGCGCACCGGCGCCCACACCCCCGACGTCGACGACCCCTACTACGGCGACACCAGCGACTTCGAACGCGTCTACACCGTCATCGACGCCGCGCTGCCCGGCCTGCACGACTGGGTCGACGAACGCCTCGCGCAGAACGGCTCGGGGTGATGCGCAGGCTGGAGTTTGTGCTGCGGCCGGGCTGGATCGTGCTGGCGCTGGTGGTCGTCGCGTTCGCTTATCTGTGCTTCACGGTGCTCGCGCCCTGGCAGCTGGGAAAACACAGCCGGACCTCGCGGGAGAACCACCAGATCGAGCATTCCCTGAACACCGCGCCCGTCCCGGTGAAAACCCTGCTGCCGCAGCAGAACTCGGCGGCCCCGGGGGATCAGTGGCGCCAGGTCACCGCGACCGGGCATTACCTGCCCGACGTCCAGGTGCTGGCCCGGCTGCGGGTGATCGACTCCAAGCCGGCCTTCGAGGTGCTGGCGCCCTTCGCCGTCGATGGTGGGCCCACCGTGCTGGTCGACCGCGGTTACGTGCGCCCGTTGGAGGGATCTCGCGTTCCGCCGATCCCCGGCCCGCCCGCCGACACGGTGACCATCACGGCGCGGCTGCGCAACTCCGAGCCCGCCGTGGCGGGCAAGGATCCCTTCGTGGGAGACGGTGTGCAGCAGGTGTATTCGATCGACACCGAGCAGGTCGCGGTGCTGACGAAGGTCCCGCTGGCCGGGTCCTATCTGCAGTTGATCGACGGTCAGCCCGGTGGGCTCGGCGTGGTCGGCGTGCCCCAGCTCGACGCCGGGCCGTTCCTGTCCTACGGGATCCAGTGGATCGCGTTCGGCATCCTCGCCCCGATCGGGCTGGGCTACTTCGTGTATTCCGAGATTCGCGTCCGCCGCCAGGAAACGCAGTCAGCCGCCGCGGAGTCGGCGCCCGCCCCCGAGGCGCCGCAGACCGTGGAGGACAAACTCGCCGACCGCTACGGACGCCGCCGGTAACCCGACAGCACTCCGGCCAGCAGCGCGGCACCCGCTTGCACCAGCGACGACAGCGTGACCGCCCGCCGCAGGTCGGCCACCGTGGGTTCGGGGCCGTCGCCGAGCGTGGGCCGGATCTGCAGCTCGTGACGGTATTGGGTGGGCCCGCCCAGGCGCACACCCAGGGCCCCGGCGAACGCCGCCTCGACGGCGCCGGCGTTGGGGCTGGGATGGCGGCCGGCGTCGCGCCGCCATGCGCGCGCCGCGCCCGACGCTGAGCCGCCGACCAGGGGCGCCAGCACCACCGCCAACGACGCGGTCACCCGCGCGGCGATGTAGTTGGCCACGTCGTCCAATCGCGCTGCGGCCCAACCGAATCGGAGGTAGCGCGGCGAGCGGTAACCGACCATGGCGTCCAGGGTGTTGATGCCGCGATACGCCAGCACCGCGGGCACACCGCCGGCCGCCGCGTAGAGCAGCGGCGCCACCTGGGCGTCGGAGGTGTTCTCGGCGATCGATTCCAGCGACGCCCGGGTCAGGCCCGCGACGCCCAACGACGCGGGGTCCCGCCCGCACAACGAGGGCAAAAGCCCACGTGCGCCCTCGACGTCGCCGCGCTCCAGCAGCTCGGACATGGCCAGCCCGGTGCGCGCCAACGACGTTCCCCCCAGCGCGACCCAGGTGGCCGCGGCGGTCACCGCGATCGACCACGGCCGCCCGCCGCGCCCGGCGGCCCGTTGCGCCGCCGCGCCGAGCAGGCCCAACGACCCGATCAGCACGCCCACGTGGACTGCGCCGGCCGCCCTGCTCTCGCGGTAGGTCAGGTTCTCCAGCGCGGCGGCGCCCGTGCCGAACGCGGCGACGGGATGGCCGCGTCGCGGGTCGCCCAGCGCGCGATCGGCCAGGTAGCCGACCAGCACGCCAACCACGCGGGGGTGCGTTGCAAACACCTCGGCAGCGTCTCACACCGGAGGTCGGCGGCGATGTCCGCTAGGCCAGCGCCACGACCACCACGACGATGACCATCACGATCAGGACGGCCAGCGCCCACCACGGGCCTAGGCCGTATTTGAACCTGTCGCCGGCGCGGGTCATCTGCGGCCTGCTGGACGGGGCGACGCCCCATTTGCCGCCCGGTGACAGGTTCGGCGGGTCAGGCGGCGGGGGGCTTGCATTGCCAGGTTCAGTGCTCATCAGTCAGCGCGTGCCCATTTCTCGGCGGATATCACGTCGAGATCGTCGATTGTCTCGAGCCGGCGGTGGCGACCGCGAATTCCGCGGCCCGGCTCACCGCGGGCCTGCGTTGATCGAATCCATTTGTGCAGCAGTAGGTCTCGGGCACGCAGGGCCCGCCGGGTCGTCGAGGGCTAGAGTCGTCACTATGGCTTTTCCAGCGCTCAACCACGTGGCAATCACAGTGCGTAACATCGCAGTCAGCGGCCCGTGGTATCGCAACCTGCTCGGCGCCGACCCGATCCTCGATGAGCACGCCGACGCCGGCTTCCGGCACCAGGTGTGGATGCTTGACGGCGGCACCGTCTTCGGCATTCACCAGCACGACCACGCGGCCCCCGACGAACAGTTCAGCGAACACCGCGTCGGCCTGGACCACATCGGCTTCGGCTGCGCCGGCCGCGCCGAGCTGGAGTACTGGGTCACCCGGCTGGGCGAACTGGGCATCGACCACGGCGGCATCGTGGATGCACCCTACGGCTCGGGGCTCAGCTTCCGCGACCCCGACGGCATCGCGCTCGAGTTCTTCGCCCCGCCAGGCTGATTCGCTCAGCGCAGCGTCGCGAAAAAGGCGCGCAGATCCTCGACGAACAGGTCCGGTTCCTCGAACGCCGCGAAATGCCCACCGCGCGGCATGTCGGTCCAGTGGGTGATGTTGTAAATCGGCTCGCACCAGCTGCGCGGCGCCTTCAACAGCTCGCCGGGGAAAGCCGCGACGCCCGTGGGCAATTCGACGCGGTCTCCCCCACCCCAGACCGCGAAGCTCTCCCAGTACAGGCGGGCCGACGACGCGGCCGTGTTGGTCACCCAATAGACCATCACGTTGTCGAGCAGTTCGTCGCGGCTGACGGCGTTCTCGGGGTGCCCGTCGCAATCCGCCCAGTCCCAGAACTTTTCGACGATCCACGCCAGCTGGCCCACCGGGGAATCGGCCAGCCCGTAGCCCAGCGTTTGCGGCCGGGTGGACTGCTGCTTGGAATAGCCGGTGCCCCATTTGCGGTGATTGGCCAGCCCGGCCATGGCTTGGCGCTCCTCGTCGGTGGGATTCGACAGCGCCTCCTTGGTGGGCCTACCGACCGGCATGTTCAGGTGAATGCCCGCGCAATGGCCGCGATTGCGACCGATTTGGGTGGTCACCGCGGCGCCCCAGTCGCCGCCCTGGGCGCCATAGCGCTCGTAGCCGAGGCGCAGCATCAGCGTTTCCCACGCCTGGGCGATCTTTTCCACGCCCCACCCCGTGCCGGTGGGTTTGCCGGAGAACCCGTAGCCCGGCAGCGACGGGCACACCACGTGGAAGGCGTCCTCGGCGCGACCCGACGCGGGGTTGGTCAGCGGCTCGATCACCTTGTGAAACTCCACGATCGAGCCCGGCCAGCCATGAGTGATGACCAACGGGAACGCGCCCTCGTGGGGCGAGCGCTGATGGATGAAATGGATGTCGAGCCCGTCGATCTCGGTGATGAAGTGGTCGAAGCGATTGAGTGCGGCCTCCCGCGCCCGCCAGTCGTAATCGTTGGCCCAATACTCGGCCAGTTCGCGGGTGTAGGCGAGCGGCATCCCCTGGCTCCAGTCGTCCACGCATTCGGCCTCGGGCCAACGGGTTCGGGCGAGCCGCGCGCGCAAATCGTTCAAAACATCATCGGAGACATCGATTCGAAACGGTTTCACCCGCTCACTCTATGCACGCTCGACGCGACTATAGGAACGCCCGGTTCCCGTATCGGTCCAGCGAAACGAGTTCTCCGACCGGCCGACGCGTGGTGGGACCGTATTTGCCCATCGGCCAGCCCAGCGGAATCACCGCGCACGGAGTCACACTGCGCGGCAAACCCAAAGCGCGCCTGGCCAAGAGCGTGCTCCACAGCGGCATGGTGATCAGTGCGGCACCCAACCCCGCCGCACGCGCCGCCAGCAGTAGGTTCTGTATCGCGGGATAGATGGAACCGTAGGCACTGCTCGCGCCTATCGGGGGCCACGCCCAAACCACGCCCTTGAGGCACGCCACCACGACCACTGGGGTGTCGTCGAAGTGGTCCGCCTGCCATCGCACGGCTTTCAATACCCGCAGCATCTTGTCGTCCCCGCGGCGCTGCAGGGTCCTCCTGTACAGGGGCCCGAAGGCGTTCATGGCTCTGCGGTTCAAGCGGCCCAGTTTCGCGACTACTTCGCGGTCCTTGACGACGATGAACTCCCAGTTCTGCGCGTTCGAACCGGTCGGCGCCTTCATCGCGAGTTCGAGAAGATGCAGCACGAGGGCGTCGTCCACCGGGTCGGGCTTGAGGCGACGGATCGCGCGCTGGGTCCGCATCGCCTCTTCGAGGGGCATGCTCAGGGGTGCTCGTGGGGTCATGCCCACGATTCAACACGGCCGCGCGTCATAGCTGACTCGCCGCACGCGAGGATGTGAGCATGGATCCCAGGCTGACCGCGCGGGTCGAACACACACGATCGATCCCGTTGCTCGTCTGGCAATTCGGCGAACCGCGACTGTGCATCTCGTCGGGCCCGCTCGGCGGTGGCATCGGCGCCCGCGATTGGTTGGTCAACGCGACGGTCCCCCTCGATTACGGCCGGACCGATCCGGACCGGCACCTGACCGAGATCGGCGCCGCGCTCGGGCTGGTCGGCACCGGATGCGGGCTGCTGACCGCGGTCGACGTGACTCGTCACCACCTCGCCTCCGACGGCGACGTGCACACCACCGCGACGGTCGGGCTGTCCAGCCCCGCCTGGGCGGCCGCGCCCGACCGGCACTTCCGCCGGGAGGTGCCGGCCGGCCTGCGCACGCGGGTGTTCACGGAGTACGAGATCGTCGAGTACCGGCCGCTCACCGACGGCGACGGGTACCGGGTGGGGACCATCAACATCGTGGTCGCGGTGCCGGTGCGGCTGTCCGGGGCGGCCCTGGTCAACGCCGTGGCCACCGCCACGGAGGCCAAGACGCAGGCGTTGCACGAGGTCGGGGTGCGCGCCACCGGAACCGCCTCGGATGCGGTCGTCGTGCACTGCCCGACGGACGGGGCCGAGGAGACCTACGGCGGGCCGCGCTCGGTGTTCGGCGCGCGCATCGCCCGGGCGGTGCACGCGGCGGTGCTCGCCGGCGCCCGGTCCTGGATTTCGGGGCCCGAGTACCGGCCCACCGAGTAGGGCTCAAGCCGCCCGGCACGGGGGTCTCACGGTGCGAGTCTGACAAATCCCGGCGGCATCGGTGGCGCCGGCGGTGGAGGCGGCGGCAGTTCCGGCGGTAGAGGCGGCGCGAGTTCCGGTGGCGGCGCCGGCTGCTGCGGTGGCGGCGCCGGCTGCTGCGGTGGCGGCGCCGGCTGCTGCGGTCGGGGCGCCGGCTGCAGCGGTCGAGGAGCCAACTGCCGCGGTCGGGGCGGCGTCGCGATCGGCTGGGGTGGCGTGCGCAGATCCGCGACCGGCGGCGGCGTCGGAAGCGCCGGCGGGTTCGGCTGGAAAATGTCTCCGGTGGGAACCGCCCCGCTCCGCGAGCCGGGCGCGGCGCCCGCCGAGGTGACCGCGCCGGCCGTATGCACGGCCCCCCGGTGCGTCGGCTCCTTCCAGTTCGACGCTGGATTGGCCGTGATGGAAGCTACCTTGCCGCGGTTATACGGGCAGTAGGCCCCTACTGCCGCGGTGACGAATTTGGCCTCGGTGCGCGCCAGGCGGCCGGGCGCGTAGAGGCGCTCGGGCGGGTCCTGGCTGTAGGCATACCGCACCATCGCATCCACCACGGCTTCCGCCGAAGAGCCAGCATCTATTGCGCGACAGACCTTATGGGCGGTGTCGATCAGGCTCGGTACGCCCTCGAGGGCCGGGATGCCCGCACTATCGAGTAGTGCCAGAAATTGGTCGTCTTGGTTTGGGTCGGCCGCTGCTGCGCCACCGCGCAGAATCGCAGTGCCGGTCAGCGCCAGGACGGCAGTGACCAGAGCGCCGGCGTGGCTGGTGGTGCCCGTAAACATGGCATTGTTTCCGTTCTGCTAGGGCCCGTCAGCTGACGGGCATTGGATATTGATCTACGCCACGGGTGTGGGTAGCTGAGGGGGTAGCGGCGTGAGCGGATGCGCGAACCGGGGCGCGGCAGAACTGGCGCCCATACCGGCGCCGGCGCCGGTCGTTCTGGGGTCGCCACCGCTTGCTGATCGGCGCGGTGGTCGATCCGTTCGTCGGCTGGCGCTTGGAAGGCGGTGCAAGGAAACGTCGCCGTGCTCAGGTTCGTAGCGGCGAGCGCGCTGCTTCCGCCGATCCTGCGCGCTATTCCGAAGTCCCGCACAAGAATTTCGTAGTTGCCGCATCCGGATTTGGTCAGCACGACAGTCCCGGGCGCGCGTCGCGGTGGGATGGCCTGGGATGGCGAGCAGCGTAGGCCGTACCCATTCCACTACATCTCGGCAGCCGCGGCATCGCGTGTCCAGCAAATGTTTCGCCGCTGGCCAACGGCATACCAAAATCGTACCGCCGCGATTCCGGCATGGGACTTGGGGATATCCTGAGTCCTTACTGCAGGTTAGCTGTTATCCCACTGACGAGGGCTCCGATATCATGGACAAAAGAATCTGCATCGCAACGGTTTTCGAACCATGAGGATCAGGAGCGCGAAGGTATTTGCCAGCTATACTGGGTGAACGGCCTTGCCGCCAAGGCCGCGAGATCTGTTCGCGTAGTGTTGGATTCGATTCTCAGCTTGTCTTGCCGTGATTTTCTTTGCGCGCGTTCATAACTCGATTTTCTAACCCGACGTCTTCCGTAGACGGCTTTGTCCACGCGGGTTGAGGCGCCAAGACGCAGGCGTTGCACGAGGTCGGGGTGCGTGCCACCGGAACCGCCTCGGACGCGATCGTCGTGCACTGTCCGACGGACGGGACCGAGGAAACCTACGGCGGGCCGCGCTCGCTGTTGGCGCCCGGATCGCCCGGGCGGTGCACGCCGCGGTAATCGCCGGCGCCCGGTCCTGGATCGCGGGGCCCGAGTACCGCCCCTCCGAGTAGGCCCCGCGATTGTCGCTGCGTGGTCCGGGGTATCGCTGACCCATGGGAACGACAAAGGCGATACGCGTGCTGGTGGTGGTTTCCGCCGCCGACCAGATTCCGCTGCGAAACGGCCGCACCGAACTGACCGGAACGTATCTGGGTGAACTGATCGAACCGACCGACGCCATGCGTCGAGCCCGGTTTGAGCTTGCTTTCGCAACCCCGGGCGCGCGGGTTCCCGTCATCGATGGCGCCTCATGCAGCCTGATGTACTTCGCAGGCTCGCGGAAAAAGCGCGACGCCGCCTTGAGCAGCTATCGGGAGCTTCTCGAACTCGGTCTGGCAACGCCGGCCAAACTGGACGAGATCAGCACTGACGCGCAGCGCCTGGACGAGTTCGATGCCCTGTTCGTGCCCGGCGGTCATGCGCCGTTGGTTGATCTGTTGCACCGCGACGCGTTTGCTGACGACGCTCTCAACGACGACTTCGGCGCGCTCGTCCGTCACTTCCACGATGCCCGACGACCCACCGGATTGATCTGTCACGCCCCGGCCGCGCTGGCGGCGGCTCCCACCATCGACGGTCGCTGGACCTATGCGGGCTACCGCATGACCTGCTTCAAGACCGGCGTGGACACGATGTTGTCGACGGCTCCGCTGGTCCGCCGCTTCAAGGGACGTCTCAAGGATGACCCGGCCGAACTGTTGACGTCGCGCGGCGCCAAGGTGGAGCAGACGTTCCTGCCGATGGGCAGCAAGGTCGTCGAGGATCGCGAACTGATCACCGGCCAAGACCCCTACTCCGCCAAGGCGTTCGGGGCTGCCTTCGTCAAAAAGGTCCAGGCCAGCCTCGAGGGACCGCGAGCGTAACGGCACTGCGAAAATCGGGCGTCAAAATCACCGCCAGGTTGCGCTCGCGGGCCGGCCGGCCAAAGGGTGGGCGCGGACGGTATCGAACCGCCGACCGCTGGTGTGTAAAACCAGAGCTCTACCACTGAGCTACGCGCCCGTTGCTGCGGGCAGGCTACCCGCCCGACGGCCAAGTCCCCAAAATCAGGCCCGCAACGCCGCCAGGGCGTCGGTCCACAGGCGCTGGTTGCGCGACTCCCCGGGCTGTTTCATCTCGGCGAATCGGATGATCCCGGCCCGGTCGACGACGAACGTCCCGCGGTTGGAGTATCCGGCGTCGTCGTTGAACACCCCGTAGCTCTGGCTGACCGCGCCGTGCGGCCAGAAATCCGACAGCACCGGGAAGGTGAAGCCGCTGTCCAGCGACCAGACCCGATGCGTGGGCGGCGGGCCCACCGAGATGGCCAGCGCCGCGCTGTCGTCGTTCTCGAAGTCGGGCAGGTGATCCCGCAGCTGGTCCAGCTCGCCCTGGCAGATCCCGGTGAAGGCCAACGGGAAGAACACCAGCAGAACGTTCTTGGCGCCGCGGTAGGAGCTCAGGGTAACGCGCTGTTGATTCTGGTCGCGCAGAGTGAAATCAGGGGCGGCGGTGCCGACCGCGAGCATCAACGCTTCCCGGCCCGGGACTTGGGCTGCACCAATCGGCTGGCGCTCCAATCCCCCAGGTTGACCGACGAGGTCGGCATCAGGCCGGCGGTAGGCGCGGCCTCGGCGATCTCGGCCGGCAGCACGTGGCCCGGTTTCCCGGTCTTGGGGGTCACCACCCAGATCACGCCGTCCTCGGCCAGCGGGCCGATCGCGTCCATCAGCGTGTCCACCAGGTCGCCGTCGCCGTCGCGCCACCACAGCAGCACGACGTCGACTACCTCGTCGGTGTCCTCGTCGAGCAACTCGCTGCCGCAGGCTTCCTCGACCGCCGCGCGGATCTCATCGTCGGTGTCTTCGTCCCAGCCCCACTCCTGCACAACATGGTCGGGTTCGATGCCCAGTTTGCGAGCGTAGCTCGGGGCGTGATCCGCCGCGACCACCGTGGAGCCTCCTTCAACATCCTCGCGATGTGCGATTCGGGATTATCGTCGCACAGCGCGAACGCCGTTCACACTTCCGCCTCGTTACGTCGCCAAGCAGAGTTTGATCGCCTTCTTTTTCGTGTCGTTGAGCTGGTCGACCCGTCTGTTGAATTCCGACGTCCCCGCGTGTGTGCCAATGGCGTTGGCCACCGAGTGCGCGGCGTCGATGTAGGCGTTGAACGCGTCCTTCATCTGCTGCGACATCGCGTCATTGAAGCTGTTGGCCACGGTGGTGGCGCTGTCGTTGAGGGCGTCGATCGCCGGGCCCTCGGTGGGGCCGGTGCCGCGACCCGCGTTGAACGCCTGGACGAATTCGTTGGTCTTGTCGATCGCGTTCTTGCTGGTGGTGACCAGCGAGGCGCAGGCGGTGCGCACCGCCTTGGTGGTCAACGACTGCTGGCGCTGGGACTCCCGCACGCTCGACGTCGCCGACGAGGCCGACACCGACGCCGACACCGACTGGCGGTAGGCGGGGGCGACTTTGGTGTCAGGGGTCGCCGTTCCGTTGGTGACCGAGGTACATCCCACGATGCCCATCAGCGCGGCGGCGACACAGCCCAGGGCCAAAGCGCCACGGCGGGAGAAGGCCCCCACCTGCCTCGGGGGGACGGCACGCCACCGGATGAGCACAGGCCTGACGTTACCGGGTGGCTTGTACACCCGCCCCATACACGCCGAGTTGGTGTGCCTGATCGGCTATTCGATGGCGGCTGCCCGCCCGAAACACCGGTGCGGCACGATGGTGGAGAGGGTGCGACCCGCCCTCACGTCACACATCCCGCCAATTACAGGAGTAGTGGGTTGACAACCGAATTCGTGCGCCACGATCTGGCCACAAGTCCCAACAATGCCACCGAACCCGACCGCGTCCGGGTGATCCGCGAGGGGGTGGCTTCCTACCTCCCCGACATCGATCCCGAAGAGACCTCGGAGTGGTTGGAGTCCTTCGACGAACTGCTGGAGCGCTCCGGCCCGTCGCGGGCGCGCTATTTGATGTTGCGGCTGCTGGAACGGGCGGGCGAGCAGCGCGTTGCCATTCCGTCGCTGACGTCCACCGACTACGTCAACACCATTCCCACCGAACTCGAGCCGTGGTTCCCCGGCGACGAGGACGTCGAACGTCGCTACCGGGCGTGGATCCGCTGGAACGCCGCCATCATGGTGCACCGCGCCCAGCGCCCGGGAGTCGGTGTGGGCGGCCACATTTCGACCTACGCGTCGTCCGCGGCGCTCTACGAGGTCGGCTTCAACCACTTCTTCCGCGGCAAATCGCATCCCGGCGGCGGGGACCAGATCTTCATCCAGGGCCACGCCTCCCCCGGCATCTACGCGCGGGCGTTCCTGGAGGGCCGGCTGACCACCGACCAACTCGACGGCTTCCGCCAGGAGCACAGCCACCCCGGCGGCGGCCTGCCGTCCTACCCCCACCCGCGGCTGATGCCCGACTTCTGGGAATTCCCCACGGTCTCGATGGGTCTGGGCCCGATGAACGCGATCTATCAGGCCCGGTTCAACCACTACCTGCACGACCGCGGCATCAAGGACACCTCCGACCAGCACGTGTGGTGCTTCCTGGGCGACGGCGAGATGGACGAGCCCGAAAGCCGCGGCCTGCTGCACGTCGGCGCGCTGGAGGGCCTGGACAACCTGACGTTCGTGATCAACTGCAACCTGCAGCGCCTCGACGGCCCGGTGCGCGGCAACGGCAAGATCATTCAGGAACTCGAGTCGTTCTTCCGCGGCGCCGGCTGGAACGTCATCAAGGTGGTCTGGGGCCGCGAATGGGACGCCCTGCTGCACGCCGACCGCGACGGCGCGCTGGTGAACCTGATGAACACCACGCCCGACGGGGACTACCAGACCTACAAGGCCAACGACGGCGCCTACGTGCGCGACCACTTCTTCGGCCGCGACCCGCGCACCAAGGCCCTCGTCGCGAACATGAGCGATTCCGAGATCTGGAATCTCAAGCGCGGCGGCCACGATTACCGCAAGGTCTACGCCGCCTACCGGGCCGCCGTCGACCACAAGGGCCAGCCCACGGTGATCCTGGCCAAGACCATCAAGGGCTACTCGCTGGGCGCGCACTTCCAGGGCCGCAACGCCACGCATCAGATGAAAAAGCTTGCGCTGCAAGACCTCAAGGACTTCCGCGACGCCATGCGGATTCCGATCAACGATGCCCAGTTGGAAGAGGACCCGTACCTGCCGCCGTACTTCCACCCCGGTTCCGACGCCCCGGAGATCCGCTACATGATCGACCGTCGGCGCACCCTGGGCGGCTACCTTCCCGAGCGCCGGACGAAGGCCAAGGCGTTGCGGCTGCCCAGCCGCGACATCTACGCCGCGCTGAAGAAGGGCTCGGGCACCCAGGAGGTCGCCACCACCATGGCGACGGTGCGCACCTTCAAGGAAGTGTTGCGGGACAAGGAAGTTGGCCCGCGCATCGTGCCGATCATTCCCGACGAGGCGCGCACGTTCGGCATGGACTCGTGGTTCCCGTCGCTGAAGATCTACAACCGCAACGGCCAGCTGTACACCGCCGTGGACGCCGAGCTGATGCTGGCCTACAAGGAAAGCGAAGTCGGCCACATCCTGCACGAGGGCATCAACGAGGCCGGGTCGGTGGGGTCGTTCATCGCGGCCGGCACCTCGTATGCCACGCACGACGAGCCGATGATCCCGATCTACATCTTCTATTCGATGTTCGGCTTCCAGCGCACCGGTGACGGCCTGTGGGCGGCCGCCGACCAAATGACGCGCGGCTTTTTGCTGGGCGCCACCGCGGGACGCACCACGCTGACCGGCGAGGGCCTGCAGCACGCCGACGGGCACTCGATGCTACTGGCGAGCACCAACCCGGCGGTGGTGGCCTACGACCCGGCGTTCGCCTACGAAATCGCCTACATCGTCGAAAGCGGCCTGGCCCGGATGTTCGGCCAGGACCCCGAGAACGTCTTCTTCTACATCACCGTCTACAACGAGCCCTACGTGCAGCCGCCCGAGCCGGACAACTTCGATCCCGAGGGCGTGCTGCGGGGCCTCTACCGCTACCACGTCGCCACCGACCAGCGCGCCAACAAGGCACAGATCCTGGCGTCGGGGGTGGCGATGCCGGCGGCCCTGGACGCCGCGCAGATGCTGGCCGCCGAATGGGACGTCGCCGCCGACGTGTGGTCGGTGACCAGCTGGGGCGAACTGAACCGCGACGGCGTCGCGGTCGACCGGGCGCGGCTGCGCCACCCGGACCGCCAGGCCGGCGTCCCGTACGTCACCCAGGCCCTGTCCAACGCCGTCGGCCCGGTGGTCGCCGTCTCGGACTGGATGCGCGCGGTTCCCGAGCAGATCCGCCCCTGGGTGCCGGGCACCTACGTCACCCTGGGCACCGACGGGTTCGGCTTCTCCGATACTCGGCCCGCGGCGCGGCGCTACTTCAACACTGACGCCGAGTCGCAGGTGGTGGCCGTACTCGAGGCGCTCGCGCGCGACGGCGAGATCGACCCGTCGGTGCCGGTCGCCGCCGCCCGCCAGTACCGGATCGACGACGTGCAGGCCGCGCCGGAGCAGACGTCGGACCCCGGCGTGGCCTGACGGGGCGGCCCACGGGCCCCTCACCGCTCGCTCGCGCCTCGCTCGCCGAATGCGCGGCCATCCGCACACCGGGCCCCGAATGCGCGGCCAGCCGCGCATTCGGGCCACCCGCCACGCGCCTTCTTTGGCGAAAACTTCCAGAAAAGTCGCGTAGGTTTTAGGGGTGAGTGACAACCCCTTCGCCGGTCCGTTCGCCAAGCACCCCCGGTCGCCGCTGGAGACCCTGGATTCGGTCCCCGACTCCGTGCTGCGACGGCTCAAGCAGTACTCCGGCCGGCTGGCCACCGAGGCGGTCAACGCCATGCAGGACCGGCTCCCGTTCTTCGCCGAGCTGGAGGCGTCCCAGCGGGCCAGCGTGGCGCTGGTGGTGCAGACGACCGTCGTGAACTTCGTCGAGTGGATGCAAGATCCGCACAGCAACGTCAGCTACACCGCGCAGGCCTTCGAGCTGGTGCCCCAGGAGCTGCAGCGCCGGATCGCGTTGCGCCACAGCGTCGACATGGTGCGCGTCACCATGGACATCTTCGAGGAGGTCGTCCCGCTGCTGGCGCGCTCCGAGGAGCAGCTCACCGCGCTGACGGTGGGCATCCTGAAGTACACCCGCGACCTGGCGTTCACCGCGGCGGGGGCGTACGCGGACGCGGCCGAGGCGCGCGGCAGCTGGGACAGCCGGATGGAGGCCAGCGTGGTCGACGCGGTGGTCCGCGGCGACACCGGCCCGGAACTGCTGTCCCGGGCGGCGGCGCTGAACTGGGACACCACGGAGCCGGCGACGGTGGTGGTCGGAACCCCGGCGCCGGGGCGCGACGGGTCGACCGGCCCCGGCGACAGTGAGCGCGCGAGTCAGCGCGTCCGCGACATCGCCGCACAGCACGGCCGCGCGGCCCTGACCGACGTGCACGGCACCTGGCTGGTCGCCATCGTGTCCGGGCCGTTGTCGCCAACCGACAAGTTCCTCGGGGATCTGCTGGTCGCGTTCGCCGACGGCCCCGTGGTCGTCGGGCCGACGGCGCCCATGCTGACCGCGGCCTATCACAGCGCCAGCGAGGCGATCTCCGGGATGAACGCCGTCGGCGGCTGGCGCGGGGCGCCGCGTCCCGTCCTGGCCCGCGAGCTGCTGCCGGAACGGGCCCTGATGGGCGATGCGTCGGCGATCGTGGCGCTGCACACCGACGTGATGGGGCCGCTGGCCGACGCGGGCCCGACGCTTATCGAAACTCTTGACGCTTACTTAGATTGTGGCGGCGCGATTGAAGCCTGTGCCAGAAAGTTGTTCGTTCATCCAAACACCGTGCGCTACCGACTCAAGCGGATCACCGACTTCACCGGGCGTGATCCCATGCAGCCGCGTGATGCATATGTCCTGCGAGTGGCGGCGACGGTGGGCCAGCTCAACTATCCGACGCCTCCAGCTGGCGCCGCGAACAACGTCATGCCGACCGTTCCGCTGCCGGTCAAAGGGGCTGTCGCCGGTCAAATCGGGTAAGAGTGACCCAGGCAACAGGTAGCGGGACGATATCAAACCCGTAGCTTACGGAGCCGTTTTGTAGGGTGTACACAAAAACCTAAGACGAGGTTCATAATCTGTTACACCCGCCAAAACCGTTTCCACAGTGTTCTCTTAAACACGTGATTGCATTGCTTGCGCCCGGACAGGGTTCGCAGACCGAGGGGATGCTCTCGCCATGGCTGGAGCTCGCCGGCGCCGCTGACCAGTTGGCGCTGTGGTCCAAGGCCAGTGGCCTCGACCTCGTGCGCCTGGGCACCACCGCATCGACCGAAGAGATCACCGACACCGCGGTGACCCAGCCGCTGGTCGTCGCCGCCACGCTGCTCGCACACCAGGAGCTGACCAAGCGCGGCCTGCTCGCCGGTCAAGACCTGGTCGTAGCGGGCCACTCCGTCGGTGAGATCGCCGCCTACGCGATCGCCGGCGTGATGGCCGCCGACGACGCCGTCGCGCTGGCCGCCACCCGGGGCGCCGAGATGGCCAAGGCGTGCGCCGTGGAGCCGACCGGCATGTCCGCGGTGCTCGGCGGTGACGAGGCCGAGGTCCTGGCCCGCCTCGAGCAGCTCGACCTCTTCCCGGCCAACCGCAACGCCGCCGGGCAGATCGTCGCCGCCGGCTCGCTGACCGCGCTGGACAAGCTCGCCGAAGATCCCCCGGCCAAGGCCCGGGTGCGCGCGTTGGGTGTGGCCGGCGCGTTCCACACCAAGTACATGGCGTCGGCGCTCGACGGCTACGCCGCCGCGGCGGCCGCCGTCCAGACGGCCGAGCCCACCGCGACGCTGCTGTCCAACCGCGACGGCAAGCCGGTCACCTCGGCCGCCGCGGCGATGGAGGCGCTGGTCGCCCAGCTGACCCGGCCGGTGCGCTGGGACCTGTGCACCGCGACGCTGCGCGAGCTGGAAGTTGGTGCGGCCGTGGAGTTCCCGCCTGCGGGCACGCTCACCGGTATCGCCAAACGAGAACTTCGGGGAGTTACGGCCCGTGCCGTCAAGTCGCCCGCAGACCTGGACGCTTTGGCCGAGCTCTAAACCAGCTCGACTCCCCAAAGGCCCAGTACAACCACATAACACGTCAGTTCGACTAACTCACAACACATTACGAAGGGAAGCACGCTGTGGCTGTCAGCCAGGAAGAAATCATCGCCGGTATCGCCGAGATCATCGAAGAGGTGACCGGTATCGAGCCCTCCGAGGTCACCCCGGAGAAGTCCTTCGTCGACGACTTGGACATCGACTCGCTGTCGATGGTCGAGATCGCCGTCCAGACCGAGGACAAGTACGGCGTCAAGATCCCGGACGAGGACCTCGCCGGTCTGCGCACCGTCGGTGACGTTGTCTCCTACATCCAGAAGCTCGAGGAAGAGAACCCCGAGGCTGCCGAGGCGCTGCGCGCCAAGCTGGAGACCGAGAACCCCGACGCGGTCGCCAACGTCAAGGCAAGGCTGGAAGCGGACCAGTGAGTAATCCTTCCACTGCTAACGGCGGTTACCCCAGCGTTGTGGTAACCGCCGTCACGGCGACGACGTCGATCGCGCCGGACGTCGAGAGCACGTGGAAGGGCTTGTTGGCCGGCGAAAGCGGCATCCACGTTCTCGAAGACGACTACATCACCAAGTGGGACCTGCCCGTCAGGATCGGTGGACACCTCAAGGAACCCATCGACGAACAGATGAGCAGGCTCGACATGCGACGTATGTCGTACGTCCAACGGTTGGCCAAGGTGCTCAGCGGTCAGCTGTGGGAGAACGCCGGCGCCCCGGAGGTCGACCCCGACCGATTCTCGGTCGTGGTCGGCACCGGCCTCGGCGGGGCCGAGCGGATCGTGGAGACCTACGACCTGATGAACGAGGGCGGCCCCCGCAAGGTGTCGCCGCTGGCCGTGCAGATGATCATGCCCAACGGCGCCGCGGCGGTGGTGGGTCTGCAGCTCGGCGCCCGCGCCGGGGTGATCACCCCGGTGTCGGCCTGTTCGTCGGGCTCGGAGGCGATCGCCCATGCGTGGCGTCAAATCGTCATGGGTGACGCCGATTTCGCCGTCTGCGGTGGCGTCGAGGGCCCCATCGAAGCGCTGCCCATCGCGGCGTTCTCCATGATGCGGGCCATGTCCACTCGCAACGATGAACCCGAGCGCGCATCGAGGCCGTTCGACAAGGACCGTGACGGCTTCGTGTTTGGTGAGGCCGGTGCGCTGATGATCATCGAGACCGAGGAGCACGCCAAGGCCCGCGGCGCCAAGCCGTTGGCCCGCTTGATGGGTGCCGGCATCACCTCGGACGCGTTCCACATGGTGGCGCCAGCCGCCGACGGCGTGCGTGCGGGCCGGGCGATGACGCGATCGCTGGAGCTGGCGGGGTTGTCCCCCAAGGACGTTGACCACGTCAACGCGCACGGGACGGCGACGCCCATCGGTGACACCGCGGAGGCCAACGCCATCCGGGTCGCCGGTTGCCAGCAAGCGGCGGTCTACGCGCCGAAGTCGGCGCTGGGCCACTCGATCGGTGCGGTCGGGGCGCTGGAGTCGGTGCTCACGGTGCTGAGCCTGCGCGACGGCGTCATTCCGCCCACCTTGAACTACGAAACCCCCGACCCCGAGATCGACCTGGATGTTGTTGCAGGCGAACCTCGCTACGGCGATTTCCGTTATGCGATCAACAACTCGTTCGGCTTCGGTGGCCACAACGTGGCACTCGCCTTCGGGCGTTACTAAAGCCGGACAGCACGGAAGGTGGTGACCCGCGTCCCCGGCCTCGCCGGGTTCGCGATCACCACTAGGCAGGAAAGGAACGTTCGCAAGACCCATGACAGAGCTGGTTACCGGGAAGACACTCCCGAACGTGGTCGTCACTGGCGTTGCCATGACGACCGCGTTGGCGACTGATGCCGAGACCACCTGGAAGCTGTTGCAGGACAGCCAAAGTGGTATCCGCAAACTCGAGGATCCGTTCGTCGAGCAGTATGACCTGCCGGTGCGCATCGGCGGTCATCTGCTCGAGGAATTCGACAGCCAGCTGACCCGCGTCGAGCTGCGCCGCACGGGTTACCTGCAACGGATGTCCACCATCCTGGGTCGGCGGGTCTGGGAAAACGCCGGCTCACCCGAGGTCGACCCCGACCGGTTGCTGGTGTCGATCGGCACCGGGCTGGGTTCCTCGGAGGAGTTGGTCTTCAGCTACGACGACATGCGCCAGCGTGGCATGAAGGCGGTCTCCCCGCTCGGGGTGCAGAAATACATGCCCAACGGCGCGGCCGCGGCGGTGGGCCTGGAACGGCACGCCAAAGCCGGGGTCATCACGCCCATCTCGGCGTGCGCGTCCGGTTCCGAGGGCATCGCCCAGGCGTGGCGCAACATCGCCTTCGGCGAGGCCGACATCGCCATCTGCGGCGGCGTCGAGACCCGGATCGAGGCAGTCCCGATCGCGGCGTTCGCCCAGATGCGCATCGTGATGTCCACCAAGAACGACGACCCGGCCGGTGCCTGTCGCCCGTTCGACCGCGACCGGACCGGATTCGTCTTCGGCGAGGCCGGCGCGCTCATGGTCATCGAGACCGAGGAGCACGCCAAGGCCCGCGGCGCCAACATCTTGGCCCGCATCATGGGCGCCAGCATCACCTCCGACGGCTACCACATGGTGGCCCCGGACCCCAACGGCGAACGCGCCGGGCACGCCATGAGCCGCGCCATCCAGCTCGCCGGCCTGTCCCCCAGCGACATTCACCACGTCAACGCCCACGCCACCGGCACCTCGGTCGGTGACCTCGCCGAGGGCAAGGCCATCAACAACGCCCTGGGCGCCCACGGCGGCAACGCCGCGGTCTACGCGCCCAAGGCCGCCCTGGGCCACTCGGTCGGCGCGGTCGGGGCGGTCGAGTCGATCCTGACCGTGCTCGCCCTGCGCGACCAGGTCGTCCCCCCGACGCTGAACCTGGAAAACCTCGACCCGGAAATCGATTTGGACGTGGTGGCCGGCAAGCCCCGGCCGGGCAACTACGAATACGCGATCAACAACTCGTTCGGATTCGGCGGACACAACGTGGCCATCGCCTTCGGGCGGTACTAACCGAGCAATACCCCGAAAGTCAGGAGACCTGCGATGACTATCACGGCCCCCGAGGCGGTTGGCGAGTCGCTCGACCCACGCGACCCGCTGTTGCGCTTGAGCAATTTCTTCGACGACGACAGCGTCGAACTCCTGCACGAGCGTGACCGCTCCGGCGTGCTTGCTGCCGCCGGGACCGTGAACGGTGTGCGCACCATCGCGTTCTGCACCGACGGCACCGTGATGGGCGGCGCCATGGGCATCGAGGGTTGCACGCACATCGTCAACGCCTACGACACCGCCATCGAGGAGCAGAGCCCGATCGTGGGCATCTGGCACTCGGGCGGCGCGCGGCTGGCCGAGGGTGTGAAGGCACTCCACGCGGTGGGCCTGGTGTTCGAGGCGATGATCCGGGCGTCGGGCTATGTCCCGCAGATCTCGGTGGTCGTCGGCTTCGCCGCCGGCGGCGCCGCCTACGGCCCGGCACTGACCGACGTCGTCGTCATGGCACCGGAAAGCCGGGTGTTCGTCACGGGCCCGGACGTGGTGCGCAGCGTCACCGGCGAGGACGTCGACATGGCCTCGCTCGGTGGCCCCGAGACCCACCACAAGAAGTCCGGCGTGTGCCACATCGTCGCCGACGACGAACTCGACGCCTACGAGCGCGGCCGCCGGCTGGTCGGCTTGTTCTGCCAGCAGGGGCATTTCGACCGCACCAAGGCCGAGGCCGGTGACACCGACATCCACGCGCTGCTGCCCGAGTCGGCGCGGCGTGCCTACGATGTGCGCCCGATCGTGACCGCGATCCTCGACGACGAGACGCCGTTCGACGAGTTCCAGGCCAACTGGGCGCCCTCGATGGTGATCGGGCTGGGCCGGCTGTCGGGCCGCACGGTCGGTGTGCTCGCCAACAACCCGCTGCGCCTCGGCGGTTGCCTGAACTCCGAAAGCGCCGAGAAGGCAGCGCGTTTCGTGCGTCTGTGCGACGCGTTCGGCATTCCGCTCGTGGTGGTGGTCGACGTGCCGGGTTATCTGCCCGGTGTCGACCAGGAGTGGGGCGGCGTGGTGCGCCGCGGCGCCAAGCTGCTGCACGCCTTCGGCGAGTGCACGGTTCCCCGCGTCACGCTGGTCACCCGAAAGACGTACGGCGGGGCCTACATTGCGATGAACTCCCGCTCGCTCAACGCCACCAAGGTGTACGCGTGGCCGGACGCCGAGGTCGCGGTGATGGGCGCCAAGGCCGCCGTGGGCATTCTGCACAAGAAGAAGCTGGCCGCCGCGCCCGACCACGAGCGCGAGGCCCTGCACGACGAGCTGGCCGCCGAGCACGAGCGGATCGCCGGCGGCGTGGACAGCGCCATCGAAATCGGCGTGGTCGACGAGAAGATCGACCCGTCGCACACCCGCAGCAAGCTCACCGAGGCGCTGGCGCAGGCGCCGGCGCGACGCGGCCGCCACAAGAACATACCGCTGTAACTCGCTTCTTAACCGCCTCAGCTAGCGGCCCAGGATCGTCGAGAGCGCCTGGCGCAGCTCGCCTTCGGGATCGCCGGGAAGCCTTTCGGCGCGCCAGCCGACGAAGTCGTCCGGGCGGACCAAGAGCGCGCCGTCCGGTGCGAGCCCGGTGATCGCCGCCCACTGGTCGCTATCGATGCGATGCGCGGCCACCGACAACGAAGCCGCTGCGGCACACCATCGCTCGTCGGCCGTCAGCACGGTGAATTCGGGGCCCAGCAGATCGAGCGTCGAAACGCCGTCGCGCACCCAGACGTGCGGGACCCGAGTGCCCGGTTGGCCGCGCAGCGCGTCCACCAGGCCGCCATCGTCTGGATCACCCGTCACGACGGCGGCCGACCGGTAACGGTATCCGATCAGCAGGGCGAACATCGAGCATTCCTCGTCGGCCGGCAGCCGCGGGCGGTCATCGCCCAATTGCAGCAATTCGACGATCGGGCTGCTCAGCGACTGGCGGGCGGCGAATCGGCCCACGGGGTGACGCTCGCGGTGGTAGGTGGAAAGTAGGGCTGGCGCGGCCGTGCCGTTCAAAACGGCCGCCAGCTTCCAGGCCAGGTTGTGCGCGCTCTGGATGGCGGTGTTGGCTCCGCCGGCCTTGAACGGCGGCATGGTGTGTGCGGCATCGCCGACCAGAAAAGCTCTTCCGCAATCGAATTGGTCGGCAACCTGTTCGTAGGGTTGCCATGCCGCGACCTCGATGACGTCGATGTCGATCCGCTCGCCGATCGCCTTGGTGAGCAGCTCGCGGCAATGTCGGGGCGTGAACTGGTCCGCCGTCTCGCCGTTGCCCGGGAGGTACGTGGTGATGAACATGCCGAGATCGCCCTCAACCACGATGAATATGCCGTCCACGTCAGCGTTTTTGACCTGTACGGCATCGCCGTCACCCAGGTGAGCGACGAACTTTCGCCACGGGGCCTGAAAGTAGATGAAGACGACATAGATCGGCAGGGAGCCGTAGCCAGATGTGGTGATGCCCAGCCACTTACGAACCTGGCCGTGCACACCGTCGGCGCCGACGAGATAGTCGGCGAGCACGGTTTCCGAGGCACCCGACACGCGGTCGCGCAGCACCGCGGTGGCCCCGGTTTCGTCCAGGTCCAGCGAGGAAAGTTCGGTCCCGTAGCGGGCTTCGCTGCCCCGTCGGCGCGTTTCGGCGAGCAGGATCGGCTCGAGCCTGCTCTGTGGGCAGTACTGCACCACCCGTTCCGGGCTGAGTGTCTCCAGACCGGCGAACATCGCGTCGAGGTCGATCGCCGGCTCTTCCGCCGGACTGGTCAGTGCGGGCTTGACCACCATGTTCGAAACGTGTTCGGCCACGCGGTGGACCTCGTCGCTGAGGCCGAGGCCGCGAAGAATTTCCAGGGTGCGGAAGCTGACGTTGCGGGCCTTCGGGTACAGAAAGGTCTCCCGGCGCTTCTCGACCAGTAGGGAGCGAACGCCATGCTGGGCCAGCAGCGCCGACGTGGCGAGCCCGCCGACGCCGGCCCCGACAATGAGGACAGGAACGCGAGTCGTCATACCGCCCCTCCCGCGCGCGACACGTTGAACCAACAGTGTCTGTCATCAGGGCCCAAAGATCGAGGTTGCCTCCTCGCCCCGGTGCCGCGTAGTGGAAGATCGACGCGTGAGCCTGTCCGTACCCGCGATGCTGGATGTCGCGTTCGAGGAAGCGCAGGCCGGCCTGGCCGAGGGCGGCATTCCCATCGGCGCCGCCCTGTTCACCGCTGACGGCACCCTGCTCGGTCGCGGCCGCAATCGCCGTGTGCAGCAAGGGGATCCGTCGTTGCACGCCGAGGTCGACGCGTTTCGCGCCGCGGGAAGACAGCGCGACTACCGGTCCACCGTCATGGTGACGACGCTGTCGCCGTGCTGGTATTGCAGCGGGCTGGTGCGTCAGTTCAACATCGGCGCGCTGGTGGTGGGCGAATCCGGCACGTTCAGCGGCGGGCACGAATGGCTCGCGCAACATGGCGTCACGGTCACCGTGATCGATGACCCGCGCTGCGAGGCGATGATGTCCGCCTTCGTCGCCGAGCACCCCGAGGTGTGGCACGAAGACATCGGACGGGCGCCCTAGCCGAAGCGTGCCAGAAACTCCTCGGCCACCGCGACGGCCCGTTCCCGGTCGCGCGGCACCAGCCCGATCCGGGTCCGCCGATCGAGGATGTCGGAGACGTCCAGCGCGCCCTCGTGGGTGATCGCATACTCGAATTCCGCTCGGGTGACGTCGATTCCCTCGACGGCCGGCTCGCGGGGCCGCTCGCAGGCGGCCGTGGCGACGACCTTGGCCGCCTCGGCGCCGTAGCGCGACACCAGCGACTCCGGCAGGGGCGCCCCCTCGGGCGTCGCGGTGATCCCCGGGTTGGCCGGCGCCCCGATCAGCGGCAGGTTGCGGGTCTGGCATTTCGCGGCGCGCAGTCGGCGCACCCGCACGGCGCGATCCAGCACATCCTCAGCCATGTAACGGTATTCGGTCAATTTGCCGCCGATCACGCTGATCACCCCAGACGACGATTCGACGACCGCGTGCTCGCGCGAGACGTCGGCGGTGCGGCCCGCGCCGGTGTCGATCAGCGGCCGCAGCCCGGCGTAGGCGCCGATCACGTCGGTGGCGGTGAGCCCGGTGCCCAACGCGGTGTTCACCGTGTCCAGCAGGAACGTGATCTCGTCGACCGACGGTTCGGGCACATCCGGAATCGGGCCGGGGGCGGCCTCGTCGGTGAGCCCCAGGTACACCCGGCCCAGCTGTTCGGGCATCGCGAAGACGAAGCGGTTGAGCTCGCCGGGGATCGGAATCGTCAGCGCTGCAACCGGATTGCCGAACGTCTGCGCGTCGAAGACCAGGTGCGTGCCGCGGCTGGGCCGCAACCGCAACGAGCCGTCGATCTCGCCCGCCCACACCCCGGCCGCGTTGATGACCGCGGCCGCCGACACGGCGAACGACTCCCCGGTCCGCGCATCGGTCAATCGCACCGAGGTGCCGGTGGCCTGCGACGCGGACACGTGGGTGAGGATCCGCGCGCCGCGCTGCGCCGCGGTGCGTGCGACGGCGGTGACCAGCCGGGCGTCGTCGATCAATTGGCCGTCGTAGGCCAGAAAGCCGCCGTCCAGGCCGTCGCGGCGCACGGTCGGCGCCATCTCCACGACGCGGCGCGCCGAGATCCGGCGCGAGCGGGGCAGCGTCGATGCCGGCGTGCCGGCCAGGAACCGCAACGCGTCACCGGCCAGGAATCCCCCGCGCACCAGCGCCCGCTTGCCCGGGCTCATCGATCCCAGCAGCGGCACCAGCTGCGGCATCGCCCGGACGAGGTGAGGCGCGTTGCGCGTCATCAAGATTCCGCGCTCGATGGCGCTGCGGCGGGCGATGCCCACGTTGCCGGTCGCCAGGTAGCGCAGGCCGCCGTGGACGAGTTTGGAACTCCAGCGGCTGGTGCCGAACGCCAGATCGTGCTTTTCCACCAGCGCCACCCGCAGCCCGCGCGCCGCGGCATCCAACGCGATCCCCGCGCCGGTGATGCCGCCGCCGATCACCACGACGTCCAGCGGCTCCCCGTCGGCGAGCGCGCTCAGGTCGGCGGCGCGCCGTCCGGCGTTCAACGCGGTCGGGTCGGCGATCACGACAGGTAGCCGTTCAGCGAGTGGGTGAGCTCGGCGGCCAGCGCGTCGGCGTCGAGCATGGGTGCCACGATCCGCGCCGACTGGATGGTCGACTGCGCGATCAGCAACACCATGGTGGCCATCTGGACCGGGTCGCCGGATCGGACGCTGCCGTGGCGTTGTGCGACGTGCAGGCGGGCGGCCAGCGCCTGGATCAACATGCGCTGGCTGGTCCCGAGCCGCTCGGTGATGTAGGTGGTCGCGAGCTCGGAGTGCAGGACCGACATCACCAGCGGGTCGCGGCGCAGCAAATCGGCCACCGTAACGATCTGTCGCACAAGCGATTCCCTGTCCTCGCCGGCCAGGGGCGCGTCGCTCATCACGTCGGTGACGTGCTGTGTCAACAGCGCCGCGACGACCGAGTGGGTGTCCGGCCAGCGCCGGTACACCGTCGGCCTGCTGACACCCGCGCGTCGGGCGATCTCGGCGAGGGTCACCCGGTCCACGCCGAAGTCGACCACACAGCTGGCGGCCGCCGCGAGGATCCGCTCACCGATATCCAGATCGTTACGGATTGACAACATATGTAATACTGTAACGCATGACGCATCCCGAGGGGCTCGTCCCGCCCATGAAATGGAACGCGTGGGGAGATCCCGCCGCGGCCAAGCCCCTCTCGGAAGGGATCCGGTCATTGCTGCAGCAGGCTGTGGGGGTCGAGGGGTCCCCCGCCGCCGAACCGCAGCCCGACCAGGTGAAACTGCGCCCGTCGGGGTTGTCGCCGGCGGACCGGGAGGCGCTGGCCGCCATCGTCGGCGCCGACTACTGCCGCACCGCGGACTCCGACCGGTTGCTGCACGCCGGCGGCAAGTCGACCGTCGACCTGCTCAACCGCAAGGAACGCGGCCCGCAGGACGCACCCGACGCGGTGGTGTTGCCCGCCGACGAGGACGCCGTCGCCGCGGTCCTGCGCCACTGCAGCGAACACCGCATCGCCGTCGTCCCCTTCGGCGGGGGCACCAGCGTGGTCGGCGGCCTCGACCCCGAGCGCGCCGAGTTCGGCGCCGTCGTCTCGCTCGACCTCCGCCGTCTCGACCGGCTGATCTCGCTCGACGAAGTCTCCGGCCAGGCCGTCTTCGAGGCGGGCGTCACCGGACCCGCGGCCGAAAAACTCCTCGGCGCGCAAGGCTTTTCGCTCGGTCATTACCCGCAGAGCTTCGAGTACGCCACCATCGGCGGCTTCGCCGCGACCCGCTCCTCGGGACAGGACTCGGCGGGCTACGGCCGGTTCAACGACATGGTGCGCGGGCTGCGCGTGATCACTCCGGTGGGCACCCTGGACCTGGGGCGCGCGCCGGAATCCGCCGCGGGCCCCGACCTGCGTCAGCTGCTGATCGGCTCGGAAGGAACCTTGGGCGTCATCACCCGGGTGCGGCTGCGGGTCCATCCCGCCCCGGCGGCCGTGCGCTACGAGGCCTGGTCGTTCCCCGACTTCGAGACCGGCGCCGCGGCGCTGCGGGCCGTCACCCAAACCGCCACCGGCCCCACCGTCGTTCGGCTCTCCGACGAGGCCGAGACGGGGGTCAACCTGGCCACCACCGAGGCGATCGGCGAATCCCAGATCACCGGCGGATGCCTGGGGATCACGATGTTCGAGGGCACCGAGGAGCACGCCGAGAGCCGGCACGCCGAAACCAGCGCGCTGCTGGTGGCCCGGGGCGGAACGTCGCTCGGCGAGGGGCCCGCGCGGGCGTGGGAGCGTGGCCGATTCGGCGCGCCGTATCTGCGCGACTCGCTGCTCACGGCCGGTGCCCTGTGCGAGACGCTCGAGACCGCCACCGACTGGGCCAACATTGCCGCGCTCAAAGCCGCTGTCACCCAAGCACTCACCGAGTCGCTGGCCGAGACGGGCACCCCGGCCCTGGTGATGTGCCACATTTCGCACGTCTACCCCACCGGCGCGTCGTTGTATTTCACCGTCGTCGCGGGGCAACGCGGCAACCCGATCGAACAATGGAAGACCGCCAAAAAGGCCGCGTCGGATGCGATCATGGCCACCGGCGGGACCATCACCCACCACCACGCGGTCGGCGCCGACCACCGGCCGTGGATGCGCGAGGAGATCGGCGAATTGGGAGTGCAGGTGTTACGCGCGGTCAAGGCGACCCTGGATCCGGCCGGAATTCTCAATCCCGGCAAGCTGATTCCGTGAAACCGCTGCGCCGGCGCGAGATCGGCAAGGTGATCGCGCTGACCAACCCGGTCTCGGGGCACGGCGCCGCCGTGCGCGCCGCGCAGCTCGCGATCGCCCGGTTGCACAAGCGGGGCGTGGAGGTCGTCGAAATCATCGGCGACGACGCCGAGGACGCGCGTCACCTGGTCGGCGCGGCGCTGGACAAGGGCGCCGACGCGGTCATGGTGACCGGCGGCGACGGCGTCTTCTCCAACGCGCTGCAAGTGTTGGCGGGCACGGACATTCCCGCCGGCATCGTCCCCGCCGGGACCGGTAACGACCATGCCCGCGCATTCGGGATCCCGACCCACGACCCCGAGGCGGCCGCGGACATCATCGTCGACGGCTGGACCGAACCCATTGACCTGGGCCGGATTACGGACAGCGACGGGGTGAGCAAGTGGTTCGGCACCGTCGCGGCCACCGGTTTCGATTCGCTGGTCACCGATCGCGCCAACCGGATGCGCTGGCCGCACGGTCGGCTGCGCTATTACGTCGCGATGCTCGCCGAGCTGTCCCAGCTGCGGCTCTTGCCCTTTCGCATGGTGCTCGACGGCACCACCGAGATCGACGCCGACATCACGCTGGCCGCCTTCGGCAACACCCGCAGCTACGGCGGCGGGATGCGGATCTGTCCCGCCGCCGATTACACCGACGGCCTGCTCGACATCACCATGGTGCACTCGGCGTCGCGCACCAGGCTGGTCCGCCTCTTCCCCACCGTGATGAAAGGCACGCACGTCGACCTCGACGAGGTGAGCACCACCCGGGCCCGATCGGTCCACGTCGAGTGCCCCGGCATCAACGTCTACGCCGACGGCGACTTCGCCTGCGCGTTGCCGGCCGAGATCTCGGTGGTGCCAAGGGCTCTGCAGATCCTGCGCCCGGCCGCGCGGTAGGCCCGGCCGCCCGGAACATTCACGGGTGTTCGAAAGCGAACAGCAGCTGCGCTAGCTGTTTTGAGCGTCGCCTATTACTTCCAGAGAGGCGGCCCGATCGGCTACCCGACCCCCCGGCTCAGCCAGGTCACTTCGCCGGCGTCGCCGCCATCGCGATACGCCTCGAGCGCCTCGTCCCAGGCCGTTCCCAGCACGGAATCCAGTTCGGCCGCCAGGGTGTCGGCGCCCTGGGCCATCATCGCCCGCAGCCGCATCTCCCCGACCATGATGTCGCCGTTGGCGCTCATCGCCCCGCCCCACAGGCCGAGCTGCGGGGTGTGGCTGAACCGGTGACCGTCGACCCCGGGGCTGGGGTCCTCGGTGATCTCGAACCGCAGCACGGACCAGGAGCGCAAGGCATTGGCCAACTTGGCGCCGGTGCCCACGGGACCGACCCAGTTGGTGACCGCGCGCAGTTGACCGGGCATCGCCGGCTGGGGCGTCCAGTTCAGGTTCGCCTTGGCACCCAGGGTCGACGACAACGCCCACTCGACATGCGGGCACACCGCCGCCGGCGAAGCGTGCACGTACACCACGCCAGTCGTCACGTCGGCGAATTGATTCGACGCTCGCATTTCCTGCTCCTTCGGTTCCACCAGGGACGTCTTCCCCAACGACCTGTGGACCTGGCAAGCAGGGCAGCTTGTGCGAAATCTTCGATTTTTTGTGTGTCGTGCGTGTCTATTGTGCCTCGTGATACCCGTGTTGCGCTAGTGTGCAGTCCGAATTAGCTGTATTCGGCTATCACGGCATCGGAAATCTCCGGCCACGGCCGCAGCGCCCAATCCCCGAATTCGCGATCGGTGAGCACCACCAGCGCGAGCTCGATTTCGGGATCTGCCCAGATAAACCCGCCTGCCTGGCCGAAATGGCCGAAGGTTTGCGCCGAGTTCCGCGCGCCCGTCCAGTGCGGCGATTTCGCATCCCGGAGCTCGAAGCCGAGCCCCCAATCGTTGGGCCGCTGCACCCCGTATCCGGGCAAAACGCCGTCCAAACCGGGGAACTGCACGGTCGTGGCCTCGGCGTGCAGGCCTTCGGAAACCGTCACCGGGCGCAGCAGGTCCCCCGCGAACGCGGCCAGGTCCGTCACGGTCGACGTTGCGCCGAACCCGGCGGCCACCGCGCCCCCCTCGAGACGGGTCGTCGTCATCCCGAGGGGCTCGCACACCGCTTCGGCCAGATAGCGGGCGAAATCGATGCCGGTCTCGCGTTCCACGGTCTGGCCCAGCACGGTGAAGCCCTGGTTGGAGTAGATGCGGCGGGCGCCGGGAGCGGCCAGCACCTTGTCGGAGTGCATCGACAAGCCCGAGGTGTGCGCCAGCAGGTGGCGGACGGTGGAACCGGGCGGGCCGGCGGCGGTGTCCAGGTCGACGGCGCCCTCCTCGAGGGCGACGTGCACGGCCCGGGCCGCCAGCGGCTTGGTCACCGAGGCCAGCTCGAAGACCCGCCCGGTGTCGCCGTGGGCGGCCAGCACGCCGCCTGGTCCCACGACGGCGGCAACCGCGGCCCCGACCGGCCAGTCGGCCAGGAGGTCGAGGGCCGCCATCACTTCGTGGCGATGTAGTAGTTGTTGATCGGATCGGCGTCGATCTCGGCGACCCGCACGTCGCCGAACCCGGCGTCGCCGAGCATCGCGACCGCCAGCTGCGTTCCCCACGCGGTGCCCAGCCCGGCGCCGTCCAACGCCAGCGACACCGTCATGCAGTGCATCAGCGACGTCGTGTACAGGTAGGTGCTCATCGGCACGCCGACGTTCTCCTCGAGCCGGCTCGACGCCTTGATGTCGGCCATCAGCAGCACGCCGCCGGGCCGCAGCGCCCGATAGATGTTCTCCAACACCCGCGCCGGCCGGGCCTGATCGTGAATGGCGTCGAACACCGTGATGACGTCGTAGGCCTCGACCTTGTCCAGCTCGGGCAGATCGTGGCTTTCGAAGGTGGCGTTGGTCAGGCCGCGGTCGGCGGCCTCGCGGGTTCCGGTGGCGATCGCCTGCTCGGAGAAGTCGATGCCGGTGAAGCGGCTCGCCGGAAACGCCTGTGCCATCACGTTGATGGCGTGGCCGCTGCCGCAGCCGAAGTCGGCCACGTCGGCTCCGGCGCGCAGCCGCTCGACGAGGCCGTCCACCAACGGCAGCACGACGTCGACGAGCGAGGCGTCGAACACCGCGCCGCTCTCCTCGGCCATCAGCTGGTGAAAGCGCGGGAACTCGCTGTAGGGCAGGCCGCCACCCGCCCGGAAGCAGCCGATGATCTTCTGCTCGACCTCGCCGAGCAGCGGCAGGAATTGGGCGACCACGGCCAGGTTCTGGGGTCCGGCCGCCCGGGTCAGCACGCCGGCGCGGTGGGCGGGCAGCGAGTAGGTGGCGGTGTCGGGGTCGTACTCGACGACGTGCCCGGTGGTCATGCCGCCCAGCCACTCGCGGACGTAGCGCTCGTTGAGCCCGGCGGCGTCGGCGATCTGCGCGCTGGTTGCCGGCCCGCGCCCGGCCATCGTGTCCAGCAAGCCGGTCTGGTGCCCGATGCTCAGCAGGATCGTGAGGCTGGCGCCATCGAGGGTCGCGGCGATGCGTTCGGTGAATTCTTCGGTTGTCTCCCAAGATGTCACGTCCTGCGACGCTACACCGGCTCGATGGGTGGACAGCCCGTCGCGAGATGTATGGCGGCGAACAGTAGGTTGGAGCCCATGAGTCAGACAGTGCGCGGCGTGATTTCACGCAAGAAGGGCGAGCCCGTCGAATTGGTGGACATCGTTGTCCCGGACCCCGGCCCCGGGGAGGCTCTGGTCGACGTCATCGCCTGCGGGGTGTGCCACACCGACCTGACCTACCGCGACGGCGGCATCAACGACGAGTACCCCTTCCTGCTCGGGCACGAGGCCGCGGGCCGGGTCGAGGCGGTCGGGCCGGATGTGACCGCCGTGGCCCCGGGCGACTTCGTGATCCTGAACTGGCGCGCGGTGTGTGGGCAGTGCCGGGCCTGCAAGCGCGGCCGCCCGCACCTGTGCTTCGACACCTTCAACGCCACCCAGAAGATGACGCTGACCGACGGCACCGAGCTCACCCCCGCCCTGGGCATCGGGGCATTCGCCGACAAGACGCTGGTGGCCGCGGGCCAGTGCACCAAGGTCAATCCCGAGGCTGACCCGGCGGTCGCCGGGCTGCTGGGCTGTGGCGTGATGGCCGGACTCGGCGCGGCGATCAACACCGGCGCCATCAACCGTGACGACACCGTCGCGGTGATCGGCTGCGGCGGGGTGGGCGACGCCGCGATCGCCGGTGCTGCGCTGGTGGGCGCGCGGCGCATCATCGCCGTCGATACCGACAACACCAAGCTGGACTGGGCCCGCAAGTTCGGCGCCACGCACACGGTCAACGCCCGCGAGCTCGATGTGGTCACGACGATTCAGGACCTCACCGACGGGTTCGGCGCCAACGTGGTGATCGACGCGGTGGGTCGGCCCGAGACCTACAAGCAGGCCTTTTACGCCCGCGACCTCGCCGGAACCGTTGTGCTGGTGGGTGTTCCGACCCCCGACATGACCCTGGAGATGCCGCTGGTGGACTTCTTCAGCCACGGCGGCTCGCTGAAGTCGTCGTGGTACGGCGACTGCCTGCCCGAGCGCGACTTCCCCACCCTGATCGACCTGTACCTGCAGGGCCGGCTCCCGCTCGAGCAGTTCGTCTCCGAACGCATCGGGCTCGGCGACATCGAGGAGGCGTTCCACAAGATGCACGGCGGCGAGGTGCTGCGCTCGGTGGTGGTGCTCTGATGGCGGACATCGAACGGCTGGTCACCCACGGAACCTTCGAACTCGACGGCGGCAGTTGGGAAGTCGACAACAACATCTGGATCGTCGGCGACGACTCCGACGTCGTGGTGTTCGACGCCGCGCACTCCGCCGAGCCGATTCTGGCCGCCGTTGGTAAGCGCAACGTGGTCGCGGTGGTGTGCACCCACGGCCACAACGACCACGTCACGGTGGCGCCGGAACTCGGCGCCGCCCTGGACGCGCCGGTGCTGCTGCACCCCGGCGACGACGTGTTGTGGCGAATGACGCACCCAGACAAGGACTTCCGCACCATCGCCGACGGCGACACGATCGACGTTGCGGGCACCGAGCTGCTGGCGCTGCACACGCCGGGGCACTCCCCCGGCTCGGTGTGCTGGTACGCCCCGGAGCTCGGCGTGGTGTTCAGCGGGGACACCCTGTTCTCCGGCGGGCCGGGCGCGACGGGGCGCTCCTATTCGGATTTCCCGACGATCCTGCAGTCGATCTCCGGGCGGCTCGGCACGCTGCCCGGCGACACGGTGGTGCACACCGGCCACGGCGACAGCACCACCATCGGCGACGAGATCGTGCACTACGAGGAGTGGGTGGCACGCGGCCACTGACGCCGTTAGGCCGCACTCGCCCAGCGATTATCGTTTCCCCTATGCAGCCTGAACCGCGGATGCCCGAATCGAGCATTGTGGTGCGTCCCGAGCCGACCTTCACCGAGGCGTCGCGGCTGCGAGCGGCCGGTTTGGCGAAGGCGATCTCGGTGTTCGAGCGGGCCGCGGAACAAGTGGCGCTGCCCCGATCTCCACAGCCGATGGTCCTCGCCGACTACGGCGCCGCCAACGGTCACAATTCGCTGCGTCCGCTGTCGGCCGCCATCGCGGTGCTGCGCCGGCGCACCAGCCACGATCACGCAATCCTGGTGGCGCACACCGACGTACCGCGCAACGACTTCACGGCGCTGTTCGGCACGGTGGCCGACGACCCCGAAAGCTACCTGCACCTCGACGGGGCCACCTTCACCTCGGCGATCGGCCGCTCCTTCTACAGCCAGATCGTGCCGTCCAAGACCGTCAACCTGGGCTGGACGTCCTGGGCGACGCAGTGGCTGAGCCGAACGCCTTGCGACGTGCCCGATCACGTGCACGTCTCGTGCACCGCCGACGACGCGGTGCGCTCGGCCTATTCCGACCAGGCCGCCCTGGACTGGCACAACTTCGTGGCGTTTCGCGGTCGCGAACTGGCGCCCGAGGGCCGGCTCGTGGCGTTGACGCTGGCGGCCGACGAAGACGAAACGGCGGGCTTCGGCCCACTGCTCGACGCGATCGTCGGCGCGCTGGACGAGCAGGCACGCGACGGCCTGCTGAGCCCAGATGAGCTGCGGCGCATGACGATTCCCACCTTCGCCCGCACCGAGAAGGATTTTCGCGCCCCGTTCGCACCCAAGGGCCGGTTCGAGGGCCTGATGATCGAGCACCTCGAGATCTTCAACACCGAGGATCGGTTCTTCGCCCGCTTCCAGTCCGATCACGACGCGCACGCCTTCGGCGCCCAGTGGGCGGCTTTCGCGCGGTCCGCGCTGTTTCCCGCCCTGCTGGGCGCGCTCGACGGCGGCAGCGACGACGCACGCGCCGGGCAATTCGTCGAGCGGTTGCAGGACGCGGTCACCGAGCGCCTGTCCAGCGCACCCGAGCCGATGCGGATCCCGCAGGCCCTGGTTGTGCTGGTCAAGGGCGACGGCTCGCGCTGAGGAGCGTTTCGGCACAACCGCGCAACGGGTAATCCCCTCGAATCTGCGATGCAAGGGGGTAGCTGAATGAGCGTGCAGGACGACAAGTCGTCCGGCCAGGACGACGAGCAACGATTAACCGAGAAGCCCGAACCGGACGAGGACGACAAGAAGAAGGCCGCCAAGATGATGGAGGCCTACGAGGACAAACCCACGATCGTGTTGCCCGGAACCGGGGGGAGCGTGTCGGGCACCGCGGTCAACGAATGGCTGGACGAGGACGGCAATCCCAAGCACGAAGTCGCCGAGGGCACGGACGCCCAGGGCAAGGACGACGGCCGCGACGAAGAGGATCTGAAGGACCAGATCGACAAGGACAAGGCCCTCAACGAGGTGCTGCGGGAAGCCGCGACCGCGGAGAACAAGGGCGAAAAAGGCCCCACCGAGCGGTAATTCGCGACACCGAGTCGGTGGCGCGAGGGCCTAGAAGCCCAGGCCGCCCTGGACTTCCTGGATGATCTGGTTGACCCGGTCGAGCCCGGGGATGGGCTCGTTTATCGCGGGGATCGGTGGTATCGGCGGGACCGCCACCCGCCGCGGCGCTGCCGGGCGCGCGGGCGGGGCCGCCTGCGGGGTCGCCCGCGGTGTTGTCGTCATCGGCGTCTCGGTCTCGGCCGGCGGGTTGGTGTCGGAGGTCGAGGGCACCGGCACGTCCACGGGCCCGGGCTCGGCGGTCGCGCTCGGGGGCGCCGGCGCGGCCGGCGTCGTGGTCACGGCGGGCGCGGGCGTCGTCGCCGATGTGTCCTGAGATTTCAGCCCGAGCGCCAGCGCGGTCCCCACCAGCAGCACCGCCACGGCGGTGAGCAGGACCGCGGCCGCCGGCAGCAGCCGCCACCGCGCGAACCAACCCGTGCGCCGCGCGGGCGGGGCGGCGATCCGAGTGGTGGCGGCGTCCGTGTCGGGCGCGCGGCCGACGGCCGTGACGCGCGACTGGTGCGCGGTGGCCGACCAGGCCCGGATTGGCATCGGCGCGGGATTCGCGGGCGGCACCTGAGCGGTCGCGGTGCGATCCGGCCTCGCCGCACGAGCGGTCGCGGTGGCCGGCGCGGCGGGTGCGGCAAACGTCGCGTCACCGGGGCCGTGCGCCACCCGCAGCGCGGCGCCGACGGCCGCGGTGAGCTGGGGCCGCGGCGTGGTGGCGACCGGGACGCGAAAATGCCGTGCCAGCGTGGTCGTGACGGCCGGGAGGTTCGCCCCGCCGCCCGACGACACCACCGCAACCAGGTCGCGAATCCCGTTGCGCGCCAACGTTTCATCCAGCTTCTCGATGAACCCGGTCAGCGGCGGACGGATCGCGTCGTCCAGTTCGTGGCGGGCGACCCGGAGCTCGCCGCGCGCCCCGGTCAGCCCGTTGGTCAGCGTGGTCGTGGTGCTCGACGACAGCTGCTCCTTGGCGATCCGGCATCCGGTGCGCAGCCGGCTCAGCGAACCGATCGCCGCCGTGCCCGTCGGGAACGCGCCGGTGGTCGGCATGTTGGCCACCACGACGCCCAGCAGCGCCTGGTCGATGAGGTCGCCGGAGAAATCGCGGTGCCGCACGGTCGGCGTGAGGGCCCGGTAGTCACCGTCGGCGTCCATCAGCGTGATGCTGGTGCCGGTGCCGCCGAAGTCGCACACCGCCACGGTGCCGCGGGCCGGTATGCCCGGGTGGGCGCGCACAGCCAGCAGCGTCGCGGCGGCGTCGGGAATCAACAGGAGCGGGCGCGCGCGCCCCGACCATTCGGGGATTTCGCTCAGGGCGGCGCCCAGGGCCTCCACCGCCGCGGACTCCCAGTGGGCCGGATAGGTGACCGCGACGTCGTCGGGCAGGGGGCGCCCGCCGGTCGCGGCGTAGGCCAGCGCCCGCAGCGCGTCGGCGAGCAACACCTCGTTGCGGTGCACCGAGCCGTCGGGGGCCACGATGCCGCGCGGGTCGCCGACGCGGTTGACGAAGCCGGTGAGCACCACGCCCGGCCCTTGCAGGCCGGGGTTTTCGGCGGGGATGCCGATCTCGGCGGGCCGGTCGGGATACAGGGTCAGAACGGGTTTGCGGGTGATGGCGTTGTCGGAGGTCGCGGCCGCGAGATTGGTGGTACCGATCGACAGGCCCAGTGCGGTCCCAGCTCCATTGGCCATAGTTCGATCCCCGTGTTCGCAGCACCAATTCGCATCCGGCTAAACGCCTATTGTGCCGCGAAATCCTGTATCGCGTGTCGGCGGCAGCTATGTGGCCGCTGTGCGTGGGTCAGCGGATGTTGCCGGCGCCGGCGATGAGCGGCAGGTCGAGCGGGGTGACCCAGCCCGGCCGCAGGTCGTTGACCGCCGGCACGGCGTTGAGGGCCCGCAGCCCCGTGGCCAGGCAGCCGGCCGCGGCGGCGTCGCGGCCGGAGCCGTCGGTGAACCGGAACGCGGTCTCCTGGAAGATGCTCGGGGTCCCCTTGATATCCACGCGGTAGACGTCGTTGTCGTGGCCGGTCGGCCAGTCCGGGGCGGCGTCCAGCCCGATGCGGTTGACGTGTTCGAGCTGGATGCGGGTCTCACCCTGGTACACGCCGTTGATGGTGAACCGGACGGCGGCCACGTGCCCGGGTTTGATGACACCCCTGGCGGAGTTGCGCTCCGTCGGGGTCACCCACTTGTCCCAGGTGGTGGTGATCTCGTCGAGCATGATCCCGGCGGCGTGGGCGATCATCGGGACGGTGGCGCCCCACGCGAAGATCAGCATGTCGCGGTCTTGCAGCATGGGTTTGAATTCGGGCTCCCGACCGATGCCCATCTCGAATTCGTAGTCGCCCTCGTAGTTGGTGTAGTCGAGCAGTTCCGACGCGCGCACCCGGCGGATGTCGGAGCACAGGCCCATCAGTGTCATCGGGAAGAGGTCGTTGGCGAATCCGGGGTCGATGCCGGTGGTGAAGCAGGACGACTCACCGAGTTCGCAGGCCTCGGTGATGGGCTCGATCCAGTTCGGCGGGTTCAGGTGCATCGTCGGCCACACCCACGGCGTCATCGCCGTCGAGCACACGTCGATGCCGGCCCGCAGGAACTGGGTGATCAGCAAGATGTTCTCTTTGGCGTGCATGGCCGTCGGGCCGTAATGCACCAGCGCGTCGGGCTTCAGGGCGATCAGGGCGTCGATGTCGTCGGTCGCGAGAATGCCCACCTTCTCGCCCATTCCGCAGATCTCGCCGACGTCGCGGCCGACCTTGTTCGGATTGCTGACGCCGACGCCCACCAACTCGAACAAGGGATGCTTGACGATCTCAGGGATCACCATCTTGCCGACGAAGCCAGTCCCGAACACCACCACACGCTTTGAGCCGTGTCCCGCCATGCCTTACCCGCCACCTTTCCACGTCACCAGCCCCCGCTGGAACTTCACATTAAGCTTCCCTACCGTCGCCCGTGGTGACACGATGCAATTCATGACGAAGCACCTCACCGGACCTGCGATCGTGTTGGCCGTCGGTTTCGGGTTCGCGAACGTCGGCGGCGTGGCCCACGCCCTGCCCCAGATGCCGCAGATCCGCTACGAGGTCAACGGGCCCGCGGTCGCCGAATTCATCTACTACCAAACCGACACCGGTCAGCTGCATCAGGTCAACGCGCCGCTGCCCTGGTCGACGGAGTTCACCGGCTACGGCGGCGAAGTGTTCACCATCAGCGCGCAGGGGCCGGGCCCCATTTCCTGCAAGATCCTGGTCGACGGCAACGTCGTCAGCGCGGCGACGGCCACCGTCGGCACGCCCGCCCGAACGGTGTGCACCCACTGACCGAGCAGCCCCCGCACGACACGAGGAGGTCGAGGTGAGCCTGAAGACGGGCCCCAAGAAGGGCCTGGCGGCGCGGACGAACGGGTCGCCGCCGCCCGAGATCCCGCTGGCCGACATCCATCTCGACTCGCTGGACTTCTGGGCGCTCGACGACGACGTCCGCGACGGCACCTTCGCCACCCTGCGCCGCGAGGCGCCGATCTCGTTCTGGCCGGCGATCGAGTACGAGGGGTTTGAGCCGGGCGACGGGCATTGGGCGCTGACCAAGCATGACGACGTGTTTTTCGCGAGCCGTCATCCGGACATCTTCAGCTCCAGCCCCAACATCACGATCAACGACAACACGCCGGAGATCAGCGAATACTTCGGCTCGATGATCGTGCTCGACGATCCGCGGCACCAGCGGCTGCGCTCGATCGTCAGCCGCGCGTTCACCCCGAAAGTGGTGGCGCGCATCGAGGCTTCGGTGCGCGAGCGGGCCCGTCGGCTGGTCTCCGCGCTGATCGCCGACCATCCCGACGGGGAGGCCGAGCTGGTCGGCCAGCTCGCCGGTCCGCTGCCGCTGCAGGTCATCTGCGACATGATGGGCATCCCGGAGGAGGACCATCAGCGAATCTTCCACTGGACCAACGTGATTCTCGGGTTCGGCGACCCGGACCTGGCCACCGATTTCGGGGAGTTCCTGCAGGTGTCGATGGACATCGGCGCCTACGCCAGCGCGCTGGCCGAGGACCGGCGATCCAACCACCACGACGACCTGACCAGCAGCCTGGTCGAGGCCGAGGTCGACGGGGAACGGCTCACCTCGGCCGAGATCGCGTCGTTCTTCATCCTGTTGGTGGTGGCGGGCAACGAGACGACGCGCAACGCCATCAGCCATGGCGTGCTGGCGCTCTCGCGCTATCCCGCCGAGCGGGACAAGTGGTGGTCCAACTTCGACCGCCTCGCACCCACCGCCGTGGAGGAGATCGTGCGGTGGGCGTCCCCGGTGATCTACATGCGCCGCACGCTGACCCGGGACTACAAGCTGTCGGGCACCAAGATGAAGGCCGGCGACAAGGTCACGCTGTGGTACAATTCGGCCAATCGCGACGAGTCGACGTTCGACAACCCGTGGCTTTTCGACCTCGCCCGCACCCCCAATCCCCATTTCGGCTTCGGCGGCGGGGGCGCGCATTTCTGCCTGGGCGCGAACCTGGCCCGCCGCGAAATCCGGGTGGTCTTCGACGAATTGCGCCGCGAGATACCCGACATCGTCGCGACGGACGAACCCGCGCGACTGCTGTCGCAGTTCATCCACGGCATCAAGACGCTGCCGGTCGCCTGGACTCCTCCACGCTAGGTCACCGCCGCTCGCCACCGCCACGCCCGGGCTTACGCTGACCACGTGAGCATCCCCGCGTTCCCGCCTCCTGAGGTGCTGGCCGCCCGCGAGAAACTCGTGCTCGACCATTTCCACGACGAGGTCCGCCAGGCCTGGGACGACGTCTTGGCGACCTTCCCGCACCCGCGCTACGAGCTGATCCCCCAGATGCTCGTGCACGACGGCGACGCGGCGGTGCGCGGCTACTACGCCGAGACCCGGACGGCGTTTCCCGATCAGGATCACGAGATCATCGCGCTGCGGCACAGCGCCGACGCGGTGATCGTCGAATTCTGGCTGATGGGCACCCACCTCGGCTACCTGGGCAAGGTCCCCCCGACGGGCAGCCGGTTCCGCGTCCGCATGACCGCCTACTTCGTCTTCGACGACACGGAAACCCTTGTCTGCGAGCGCATCTACTTCGACAGCCTGACCATGGTCAAACAGCTCCTCGGCGGGCTGGACATGAAGAGACCGGCGAACTGGTGGCTGGCCGCGCGCTGCGTGCGCGGGTTCCTGTCGATGTCTTCGGGAAAACCGGACCCGGCGCTGACCAACACCTCCTAAACTCCTCCGCTAAGAGCAGGGAGGCCGCGATGCGCGTTTCACGCCTTCACCCGGTGGGCGTCCTCGCCCTCGCGGCCCTGCTGATGCCCACCGCCACCGCCGCACCCTTGCCGCCCGGGTCGCACACCGAGAAGTGGATCGACCTGCGGGCCGGTCAGTGCGTCGCCGACCTGCCGCCGGCCGACGGGAGCCGCGTCGACGTCACCGTCGTCGACTGCGCGACAGCGCATTTGGCCGAGGTGTATCTACGGGCCCCGATGGCCGTCGACACCGCGATCGCCACCGTCGCCAACCGGGATTGCGCCGCCGGGCTCGCCCCGTACACCGGGCAATCCGTTGACGCCGGCCGGTTTTCGATCACCTATCTGATCGACTCGAACCAGGACCGCACGGGCGCCAACCCGACGCCGAGCACCGTCATCTGCTTGCTGCAGTCCGCCAACGGGCAACCGCTGACCGGATCAGCGCACCGGCCAGGCGCCTAGGCGATGACGTAGTCGCTCAGCGGGAACGTCCGGTTTTCGCGCACCGCGTTCAGCGTCGAGGTCGCCCGTAGCAAGGTCGCCTCACCGCTGGGATTGAAATAGTAGGAGCGCGCCGTCGCGCAGTCGCCGTTGGTGAACACCGAGGTTTCCAACAGTTCGTGCATCCGTTCGAGGAAACGGCTATTCGCTTCCTCGGTCACCTCGAAGGTTGCCGCGCCGCGGCGCTTGACCTCACCCAAAAGCCGATCGATGTGCCGCATTTGGTATTCGATGGTGTGGAAGAACGAGAATCCGGAGAAGGCAAACGGACTGGCTAGGCCCAAGTAGTTGGGGAAGTAGGGGACCGACACGCCCTGGTAGGCCTGGAACCTGGTCTCCCGCCACCACTTTCCGAGGTTGCGGCCTTTGCGGCCGACCACCTCGATAGCCGGGAAGTTGGCTTCCCACAGGTCAAAGCCGGTCGCGAGCACCAGGGTGTCGATGACGGTCTTACGCCCGTCCGCGGTGACGATGCCGTCGGCCTCGATGCGCTCGATTGTGTTGGTCTCCAAGTGCACGTGCGGCATGGTGAAAGCGCGGTAGAAGTCGTTCGACATGGTGGGCCGCTTGCAGCCGCAGTCGTAGTCCGGCGTCAACTTGGCGCGCAGGTCCTTGTCCCGGAGCGTCCTGAACCGATTGATCTTGGACAGGTCGGCGAAGGCGATATTCCCCCGCCCCCGGGTCTGCCGAAATTTCAGCGCACCGACGACCAAGATGATCTCCATGACGATGTCTGTCACCCAGCGCAGCGCACGTTGCAGCACGGGCAGCCGGGCAAACATGCGCTGCACGCCCGGAGAAAACGGGAAATCGGGCTTGGGCAGGATGTGCGCCGCGGTGCGCTGGTAGACGGTCAGGTCCGCGGCCTCTTTGGCCAGCTCGGGGATGACCTGCACCGCGGATGCCCCGGTGCCGATGACCGCGATGCGGCGCCCCTGGTAGGCATAGCCGTGGTCCCACGCGGTGGTGTGCACCACCTTGCCCTTGAAGCTGCCGATGCCGGGGATGTCCGGCATGTGCGGCTGGGACAGGAAGCCGGTCGCGGTGATCAGGAACCGGCAGGTCAGGGTTTCGCCGCCGGCCAGCGCGACGCGCCACCCCGCGGTCTCCTCATCCCACTGCGCGCCCTCAACGGTCGTGTTGAACCGCATGTGGCGGCGCACGTCGTACTTGTCGGCGACGTCGGCGGCATAGGCCTTGACCTCGGCGCCCGGCGCGAACAGCCGTGACCACTCGGGATTGGGCTCGAACCAGTACGAGTACGTGGTGGAGGGGATGTCGACGGCGACGCCCGGGTAGTGGTTGACGTGCCAGGTGCCGCCCAGGTCGTCCTCGCGGTCGAGGATGACGAAGTGTTCAAACCCGAGGCGTTTGAGCTGAATGGCGGCGCCGATGCCGCCGAAACCTGCGCCTACGATGATCGCGTCGAAACGGTCCGTTTTCACAGCCTTGCTCCGTGCTACCTGTTTCCGTACCTAACGAATCATAAGTTTTCCCTAAGATACGTCACTTTAATAGGGCGCCACGCCGAGCGCACCTGAGTGATGTCTGTATGTGACCATGCCGACACCTGTGCGCCCGCTCAGCAACTTCGGCTCAGGCGGATACGAATTCAGCGCCACCCAAGCCCTCGTCGCACGGCGCGGACGCAACTCCTTCCGGCTGCTGGACGGTCGCGTCGCGCGCGCACGGGGCGCCGTCGCGGCCCGTGGTCGCCGAGTGATGTTGAACGGAAATAGGATCGGAGGTTACGCCGGCGAAACCCGTTTCGCCCGTTGCCATGTCGCCAGACCTCCGGCGACGAGCGTCTTACGGCCTCCCGCTACGATGGACAGCGCCAAAAGACGCTCGACGTGTTTTGGTAGGCAACGACTGCGCGGTGGGTGCGTCGGCCCCGGTAGGGGCGGCGCGGTCGCCATCCACCGCTTGCCGCTGCGCCCCGGTATACAGGAAAACATCACGAAACGATCGGCAAATTGACAGTTTGGGAGGGGCTCGCATGGGCACATTGGACGGCATGTTTGCGCGTCACATCGTTCGTTCGTTTGGTCCAGCAGTAGTTATCGCCGCATCGGGCATGGCCGCCTCGGCCATCTCCGGTTCCCTCATCCCCACCGCCACCGCCCAGTGTCCCGACGTGCAAGTGGTCTTCGCCCGCGGCACCGGCGAAGAACCCGGCGTCGGCCCCACCGGACAAGCCTTCGTCGACGCCCTGCACCAACGCGTCGGCGACCGCTCCTTTGACGTCTACCCCGTCAACTACCCCGCCACCGACCAATGGGACACCGGCATCGACGGCATCCGCGACGCCAGCACCCACGTCGTATCCATGGCACACGACTGCCCCACCACCAAAATGGTCCTCGGCGGCTACTCCCAAGGCGCGGCCGTCATGGGCTTTGTCACCTCCGCAGCCGTCCCCGAAGGCATCGACCCCGCCACCGTCCCCAAACCCCTGGCCCCCGACGTCGCCAACCACGTCTCCTCGGTCGTGCTCTTCGGCATGCCCAACGTGCGCGCCATGAACTTCCTCGGCGAACCCCCCGTCGTCATCGGCCCCACCTACGCCGACAAAACCCTCAAAGTCTGCGCCATCGAAGACCCCGTCTGCTCTGACGGCATGAACTTCGCCGCCCACAACACCTACGCCGACGACGGCTCCATCATCGACAAAGGCGTCGCCTTCGCCTCCAGCCACCTCGGCATGGGCGGGGCCGCGCCGGCGCCGCCGCCGGCGGGCGGCGGCTTCGGCGGCTGAGTCAGCCGGCCTTGGAGTTCAGAAAGGCGACGATCCCCCGGGTGACCGCGACGGCATAGGCCGCCCGGCCGTCCACGCTTTCCATCCGCGCGGCGTCGCCCGCGTTGTTCATGTTGCCGAGTTCGACGAGGACCGCCGGGTACTGAGCGAGGTTCAGCCCGGCCAGGTCGTCGCGCCCGTACAGGCCGTCGGAGCCGATGTAGTTCGCCGGTGGTAAACCCGACTGGGCCAAGGCATTCCGCATCGCGTGGGCCAGCTGCACGGCGGGCCCGGCCTGGACGTCGCCCAGCGGCGGGCTGGAGTAGTTGACGTGGAATCCGCTGCCCGACGGGGGTCCCCCGTCGGCGTGGATGCTCACGATCGCATCCGGGCGCATGGCGTTGGCCGCCGCCGCGCGTTGGTCGATGCACGGGCCGACGCCGCTGTCGCTGTCGCGCGAGAGCTGGGTGCGAACGCCCATCTGGTTCAGCGCGTCGCTGACCAGCCCCGCCACCGTCCAGGTGAAGGTGTGCTCGGGGTAGCCGTCGCCGGCCGCGGCGCCCGAGGTCTGGCACGGCTTGGTGCCGCCGCGGCCGTTGGTGACCTGCTGGTTGATCGAGGCGTCGTTGACGGCGTTGTGGCCGGGGTCGAGGAAGACCGACATCCCGGCGACACCGGCGGCCGCGCGCGGGGCGGGCAGGACGGCGGCGGCGCCGAGGATCACCGGCATGACGCCGGCGATTTTCAGGACGTCACGGCGTGCGATGGATCGCAGTCCGCCCGGGCGATCACTCACCGCGCGATGGTAACAACCGCCGAGCGACCGCCATTACATACTAAAAAGTATGTTAGGGTCGGCGGCATGTCCGTGGTCGAAAGCGGTCCCCTGCACGGCATCACCGACGAGTTCGTTGCGCGGCTGGTCGATCGCGCCGAGGAGGCCGAGCGGTTGCGGCGGCTACCTGCGGCGACGGTGAGCGATTTCCGGCAGACCGATCTGTTCCGGTTGCTGCTCCCGGCGCGGTTCGGCGGCCTGCAAGCCTCGTTTCCCGAACTGCTGCAACCGATTCGGCGGATGGCGCACGGCTGCGCCTCGAGCGCCTGGACGCTGGGTTTCTACGCGCTGCACAACTGGATGCTCTCGTTGTTCGAACCGCGGGTGCAGGAGGAGGTGTTCGCGTCGGGCCCGGTGCTGGCGCCGGCTCCCCTGGCCCCCACCGGCCGCGGCGTCCCGGCCGACGGCGGCGTGCGGGTGACCGGCAGGTGGTCGTGGGCGACGGGCGCGATGGATGCCGACTGGATGATCGTCGGCGCGCTGATCGAGCGCGCGGACAGGATCGATCCGGCGCTCGTCGTGCTGCCCGCCGAGCAGGTCGAGGTCGTCGACACCTGGCACACGGCCGGCATGCGCGGCACCGGTTCGCACGATCTGGTCGTCGACGATGTTTTCGTCCCCGAGCACCGGTTGGTCGCCGTGGCCGACATCTACGGCGGCACGGCGCCCGGCGCGCGTGAGCACGGCGTCCCGACATATCGGTGGCCGATGGTTCCCGCGCTGGCGCTGACGGCGTCGATGCCCGTGCTCGGAACCGCCGAACGGGTGACCGACCTGTTCGCCGAGCGGCTGGGCGGCCGGGTGCTGGCCTACAGCGGGGTGGCGCAAAAGGATCAGCCCGCCGCGCAGATCCGGCTCGGCGAGGCGCGGGTGCGGCTGAGCGCGCTGCGGGCGTTGATCGAGGCGACCGCCGACGAGATCGAGACGATCGTGGTCAGCGGCGAGCGGGTGAGCCGGTCGGTGCGCGCCGATGCCCGGCTGGCCGCCGCGCGCACGGTGCACGAGTGCCGGGCGATCATCGCCGATCTGCTGGAAGCGTCCGGGGCCAGCGCGCATTTCCTGTCCAGCCCGCTACAGCGGGCCAAGCGCGACGTGGACATCGCCGCGGGGCATGTGGTTTTCGACTACGACACGAGCCGAGAGTTGGCCGGGGCATTGGCGATTGGCGCGAAGATCTCGCCCATCGCCACGATCTGACTAGGCCGTCTCCGTCTCGCCGAGCATGACGGCCAAAAATCGCTCTCGCTGGGACAGCGATTGGGCCTGCTCGGCCGAGCTGGTGAGGTGCAGCAGGCCGATGCCCGCGGCAAAGGTCAACTCCGCGCGCAGCTTGGCGTCCTCCGGGCTGAAACCGTAGTCGCGGTAGGCCTTCACCACGGTGCGCAGCAGCAGCCGGTCGGCCGCGCGGATGTTCTCGGCGGCGACCGGGTCCAGGCGGGCCCATTCGCGCATCGCCCGCTCGAGCACCCAATACTGGGGGCTGACCAGCGTGAGCGTCAGGGCCAACAGGCGTTCCCGGGGCGGCAGCTCGTCGAGCTTGGACAGCGCCTGACGGTCGCGTTCGAGAAACTTGTTCCACGATTCGACGAGGGCGGCCCGGTAGTGGTCGATGTCCTCGAAGTGCCAGTAGAAGCTGCCGCGCGTGACACCGGCCTGCTGGCAGAGTCGTTCGACCTTGAGTGCGCGCACCCCCTCTTCGGCGAGCACGGTGTAGCCCACCTCGAGCCAGTCCTCCGCGGACAGGCGGGTCGACGGCTGCTTTCGCACCACCACATCGTGAAGATTACTGGGACGCTCGTCACGCCATACGGCATACGCCTTATTTCGTCGGCGGCACCGGCAGCCGGGCGTTCTCGTCGAGGTCCACGTCGAGCGCGTTGAGCATCAGCGCCAGGCCGGCGTATCGGTTGATGACCATCAACGCCTCCATGGTGGCCTCCGAACCCAGGGCCGTGTGCACCGAGTCGAAAAGCGCTGCGCCAACGCGGCGCGTGGTCACCAGCTCGGTGGTCAGGTGCAGCACGGCCAGCTCGGTGGGATCGAAATCACCGTTTTGCCAATCGGATTCGGAGGTCAACGCCGCGATGGTGGCGCCGTCGATCCCGACCGTTTGGGCGACGTCCCTGTGTTGGCCGAGCTCGTAGGCGCAGTCCATGAGATACGCGGTGCGCAAAACGATGAGTTCGCGCAGCCGCCTGGGCAGCACCGGGCTGGTCAGGGCGGCGTCGCCGGCCACCATCCAGCTGGTAAACACCTTCTCGGCGTTGGCCAGCGCGCGGTAGACGTTGAGATTGCCGCGCCGCGCGGTCAATTCGCGGGCGAGTTCGGGCATGTCCTCAGGGTCGCGGTACGGGATGCGGGTCATGTGGGGGCGTCGATGTCGAGGTCGACGGCGTTGAGCACCAACGCCAGGCCGTAGTAGCAGCTGACGATCATCAGCATCTCGGTGAGCGCCTCGTCGCCGAGCAGGGTGTGGGCCGCGGCGAACGAGTCGTCGGACAGGCGGCGGGTGGTGCACAGTTCGGTAACGGTGTCGATGACCAGGCGTTCGCCGTCGCTGAATTGGGCGGCGTCCAGGTCCGCCTTGCCGAGCAGCGCGTCGATTTCGTGCTCGGTCAGCCCCGCGTTGCGGGCGAAGATCACGTGCTGGGCGAGTTCGTAGGGCGAGTCCTGCAGGTGGGCCACCCGCAGGATGATGACCTCGCGCATCCGCGCGCTGAAGGTCGGGCTGTCGAAGAGCCGCCCGGCCATCAGCGACCACCCGTCGAAGACGTTGGGGGCGTTGGCGATCAGCCGCAGCACGTCGAGCGTGTCGGGACGGGCGAGGAGCTCCCGGAGGTGTTCGGGCTGCTCGTCTGCGTGGGCAAGCGGCATGCGGGTCACGCCTCGACTCTAGTTCAGCCCTCTTTGTCCAGGCGGAACGGCAGCGAGACCACCAACGCCTTATTGATGCCGCACGCGCCGCTGTCGCCCGTCGTCTGGTCCACGCCCGCCAGGGTCTTCGAGGTGGAATCGGTTGCCACCCAGCCCCTCTCGTCGACCGGATAGAAGCGGTAGATCTGGTGCCCGGTTCGGGCGGCGCCGTTGGGGCACGGCTCCCAGTTGGGAATGTCGCGCTTGACCACGTATTCGCTGCCGTGCAGGCCGACGTCGGCGCTCCAGCCGAGGTCGCTGGTCACCCGGCCGGTGCATTCCAGCGGTGTGCTGCACGTGGTGGTGATCGTCCACCTGCTCCGCACGGTGGCCTCGTTGTGGTAGATGTCGTTGGTTTTCGCCCAATCGCCGTTCGATGTCGCCAGGTAGGTGCCGTTGAGGCCCCACTCGTCACCGGACGCGGCCGCGGTCGGCGCCGCGGTGCCGGCGAGAGCCACAAGGGCCACCATCGAGATCAGCCGCCGCACTGGGACACCGCCTACGTGATCGGCGTGAACTGGAGGTGCAGTTCGTTGAGCCCGCGCAGGATGTAGGTGGGCGCGTAACTGTAACGGCGGTCGCCGACCGGGCCGTGGATGGCTTCGTTGATCCGGATATCGCCCATCCGGTCCAAGATGCGCTCCAGCGAGACCCGACCCTCGACGCGGGCCAGGGGCGCGCCCGGGCAGCTGTGCACGCCGCGCGCGAAAGCGATGTGCTCGCGCACATTGCCCCGGTCGAGCCGGAATTCGTGCGGCTGCTCGAAGCGGTCGGGGTCGCGGTTGATCGCTCCGGGGCACAGCATGACCGTGGTGCCCGCGGGGATGTCGACGTCGCCGACCCGAGTTGCCTTGCGCGCCAACCGAAACGTCGTCTTCACCGGCGCTTCCATCCGCAGCGCCTCCTCGATGAAGGCGGGGATGAGGCTGCGGTCGTCGCGCAGCTCCCGCTGCAATTCCGGCTTGTCGCACAGGATCTGCAACGCGGCGCCGAGCAGCTTGGCCGTGGTTTCCTGGCCGGCGCCGAACAGGAACGTGGCGGCGCGCACGACGTCGACGACCTCGGGCGTGGAGCCGTCCGGGTACCGGGCGGCGGCGAGATCGCTCAGCACGTCGCCGCGCGGCTCGCGGCGGCGGTCTTCGATGTAGAAGCTGAACTTCTCGTCGAGGAATTCCAGCGGGTTGATCGCGGCCGGATCGTGGTCGAGGTTGCCCGCGGTGTGCGAATTCGCCAGTGCGGCACGGAATTCCTTGTGGTCGGCTTCGGGCACCCCGAGCAGGTTGGCGACGGCAAGCAGGGCGTAGGGCTTCGAATACGCGTCGAGGAACTCGCATTCGCCGCGCCCGACGAATTCATCGAGCTGCTGGTCGGCCAGGCTCCACAGGAAGTCCTGGTTCTCCTTCAGGCGCGCCGGCGTGAGCAGCCGGCTCAGCACCGATCGGGCGCGGGTGTGATCCGGCGGATCCATCGTCACCATGTGCTCGTGCAGCGGCATCTGCGCGCGGTGCTCGTCGATCAGCCCGCTGATGTCGTCGCCGGCGGGTTCGAACGGCAGGGGTGGGAACGGGCCGCCCACCGCGATGCAGCTGGAAAACGAATCGACGTCTTTGTAGAGCGCCATGGCCTCGTCGTAGCCGGTGACGGCGACCACCCCGTGGTGGGGCTCGGTGACCACCGGGCCCTGGGCGCGCAGATAGTCGAAGTAGGGGTGCGGGTTGGGGACGAGCGTCGGGTCGGTGAAGAAGTCGAGGTCGTCAAAGTCGTTCACGGGCACCCTCCTTGGCGATCGGCGGTCATGCTGGTGCCGCTCCGAGCGCGGCTTTGCAGAATTCCCAGAGGTTTTCCTCGGTGGCCTTGAGGTCCTCGTCGGTTTTGGCCGCGTAGGCGTAGTAGTGGTAGATCGCGCGCTGCAACTCGACGATGAACCAGGTGTCCCAGTCGGGATTTCGCGGACGCAGCAACCCCTTCTCGGCGGCGGCCGCGACCTCGGCGCGCAACAGGTCGACGAACGGCTGCTCGGCCTCGGCGAGTTCGGTCGGGAAGATGCGGTGCAGGTGCCAGTGCGCGGAGACAATGAACCGGATGCCCGCCGCCTCCTGGCTGTCGCCGTGGAATTGCTGCAGCGGCGCGGTGATGTAAGACCGCAAGCGGTCCATGGGATCTGACATGTCGGCGGCGGCCTTGGCCCAGCGGTCGCAGGCTTCGGTCATCGCGTCGCCGATGACCGCCAGCAGCAGTTCGTCTTTGGAGGCGAAGTAGCGGTAGAAGGTCTGCAGCGCCACACCGGCCTCGGCCACCAGCTCCTGGGTGGTGAAGTCGTCCTTGGCCTGGATGAGCCGCCGGGCGGCGTCGAGCATCAAGCGCACCTGGTTGGCGATGCGGGTGCGGGAGCGCTGCACGGCCGCCGACCGATCGACAGCGCGCTCCACCCAAGACTCCGACGGGACTGTCACAACGACTCCCTAAACGCCAGTAACAGTAGAACGATATTCTGATGCTTCAGAGAACGCAACTCTCAAAAGGGCTCGGAGCTGTAGACCACGGCGCCACCGAAGTGCGGCGAGGAATGGCAGGCCAGGCCGGTGGTGGCGCGCTCGCGCTGCCGGTCCCCGGCGCGCCGGGCCAGCTGCAGGTAGCACTCGAGCATCTGCGGGATGCCGTGCATGCGCCCGTTGCCGAGCGCGCCGCCGCCCGACAGCGCCGGGATGCCGTCCGGGCGGTCGCTGTCGATGCCGCCGGCCTCGACGAAGCGGTGCGCCTCGCCGGGCGGGCACAGCCCCAACACCTCCAGCCAGAGCCAGACGAACAGCGAAAAGCCGTCGTACACCTGGGGCAAATCGATGTCGGCGCCGGTGATTCCGGCGTGTTCCCACAGCCGCCGCGCGGTCTGCGCGCCGCCCTCGACGATGTCGTCCAGCGGCCAGTGCAGGGGCAGGCGCCGGCGGGCGGGCATGCCGGAGGCGTATCCGGTGATGTACACCGGCCGGTGCGGCCGGTCCTTGGCCCGATCGGCCGACGTGAGCACGAAGGCAGCGACCCCGTCGACCGGGATGTCGCAGTCATAGCGGCAGACCGGATCGAAGAGCATTGGCGCCGACAGGTATTCGTCGGCACTCAGCGGGCGCTCGCGCCAGAACGACCACGGGATGCGCGCGCCATTCTTGCGCGCCTCCACCGCCACGGCCGCCATCGACTCGCGTCGCGCGCCGAAGCGCTGCAGATATTCGTTGTGCGGCAAAGCGATCATGGCGAGCGGGCCGAAAAAGCCCTGGGGGGCGGTCCATTGCTGCGGGCCGGCCGCCTCGCGCATCGGGTTGGCGTGGTAGCGCCCGGCGGGGTTGTGCAGGGCGCGGTGCAGCAGCACGTAATCCGCGGCGCCGCTGGCGATGGCGTTGACGGCGATGCCGACCGAGCCGGTGATCTGACCGATGCCGTCGAACCCGGCGACGTACCGCGGTGCGGCGCCAAGGTTTTGGGCGAGCCAGGCCGACGACACCGTGCTGACGCCGTCGTCGGCGGCCTGGCCCCCCGCGCTGGGCAGCAGGCTCGAGCTGACGAACCCGTCGATCTGGTCGAGGCGCAGGCCCGCGTCGGCGATGGCGGCCCGGGCGGTGTCGAGGGCCAGCGCCCCCAGTGGCCGCTCGGCGCGGCGGCACACCGGGCTGTGCCCGTAGCCGACGATGGCGACCTTGTTGCTCGCCGCGAATCTGGCTCTCACGCCAGCTCGAATGCGGGGACGGCCACGCCGGGAGCGAGGTCCTCGAAGCCGACCGTGACGGGGTCGCCGATATGCAGGTCCGCGTCGGCGCCGTCGAGCAGGCGACCGATGAGCCGCAGCTCGGCCTGTTCGGCGAGTTCGACGTCGACGAGCACGAAGGGCAGGTCCGCGTCGAAGCCCGGCAGGAAGGCCTGGCGCACCACCGTCCAGGATCGGACGACGCCGCGACCGCTGACCGGGGTGAATGCGAAGTCGGGATCGGTTGCGTGGCAATGGGGGCAGGCCACGCCCGGGGGCATGCTGAACTTTCCGCACCGCGCGCAGCGCGCCACGGTGAGGACGTGGTCGGCGGCGGCCGACCAGAACGGCGCCGAGACCTCGTCGGGCACCGGCAGCGGCCGCGCGCTCACGGGATCACGCCCTGGTCGGCCAGCTCGGAGATCCGGTCCCAGTCGTAGCCGAGCTCGGCCAGCAGCGCCTCGGTGTGCTCGCCGTGCTCGGGCGCGCGGCGCATGGGGGGCGTCTGCTCGTCGAGTTGGACGGGCACCGCGGGCAGCCGGTAGGCCTGCCCGCCCTCGAGCCGCACCTCTCCCACGTAGCCGTTGGCGAGCACCTGCGGGTCCTCGATCACCTCGGACACGGATTGCACTGGGGCCCAGGGGGCGTCGAGCTTGGCCAGCAGCTCCTTCCATTCGGCGAGGGTGTGGCGGGCGAACACGGCATCCAGCTCGGCCACGCAGGCCGCGGCGTTTTCGCGCCGCGCGGCCATGTCTGTGAAGCGCGGATCGTCGATCAGGTCGTCGCGGCCGACCAGGCGGCAGAACTCGGCCCAGTAGCGGTCGCCCTGCAGGAACATCAGCTGGACGTGGCGGCCGTCCTTGGTGCGATAGTTGACGGTGAGCGGGTTGATCTGGGGGCCGCGGCCGCCGACGGGTCCGGCCTCTCCGCCGTTGAGCACCGCGAGCAGGTCCGAGGACAGCATCCACATCGCCGTGGCCAACAGCGAGACATCGACGACGGATCCGGCGCCGGTGTTCGCCCGCTTGAGCAGGGCGGCGGCGATGCCGAAAGCCAGTGCCATGGCGCCGTTTCGGTCGCCCATCGCGCCGCGCTGGCTGATCGGGTAGTCACGCTCGGGCGGGGTCAGGATGTGGCCCACTCCCCCGCGCGCCCAGAACGCCGAGCTGTCGTAGCCGGGCTGGTTGGCGTCCGGCCCGCGCGTCCCGAAACCGTGCCCGCGGGCGTAGATCAGGCCGGGGTACCGGGCGCGCAGTGTGTCGGCGTCCAGCCCGAGCCGGGCCAGCGCGCCGGGGCGCAGGCTGGTGAGGAAAACGTCCGCGGTGTCGAGCAATTCGTGCAGGATGGCCCTGCCGGATTCATGGCGTAGGTTCAGCGCGATTGACCGCTTGCCGCGATTGGCCAGGGCCATCGAGAGATTCACGCCGTCGCGGTCGGTGCCGATGCCCTGCGTGGCCAGCCCCCGGTAGGGGTCGCCCTCGAGCCGCTCGATGCGGATGACGTCGGCGCCCCAGTCGGCCAGCAGCGCGCCGGCCACCGGGACGAAGACCCATTGCGCCAACTCCACGACGCGCAGCCCTTGAAAGGCGTCGAAGGCGTCCATTCAGCTCCCCCTCAAAGCGTCGTGGTCGGCCACCGCGGTGCCGAGCCGGTCCAGCAGGGTGGCGATGATCGCCGGTTGCACTTTGGTGGTGATGCTCCGCAGATAGAAGCCGTGCACCATGCCGAAAGCGACGGCGCGCCAGGCCTCATCCCAGGGCGGCGGCGTGACCCCGTGCGATTCGAGCGCATCGAGGTAGTGCCGCAACAGGTCTCGCTCGGTGCGCCGCCGCTCCTCGACGGTCAGGGTGGAGGCGATGTGGTAGCCGACGTCGAGGTACCACCCGCCGCGCTGGACGAGTTGCCAGTCGACCAGGCATCCCACGCCGCCGGCGTCGAGAAAGACGTTGCCCACGTGGGCATCCCCGTGGATCACGCACCAGGGCTTTGCGTGCATCTCGGCCAGGGCGCGGTAGGCGTCGACGAGGCGTTGGGGGTCTTTTACCGAGGCGGGCATCCGCTGCCCGTTGGGACCCTCGAGGTTGCGGCCGATGATGTCGAGCGTGGTCTGTAGCCCCCACACCTCCAGCGCGCGTCCGAGCCGCGGCGCCAGCCACGGCGCGTCGGCGCAGCGGGCCGAGCCCCAGGTCGCGGCGTGCAGCCGGGCGAACTCGGCGAGGGTCTGCGCCGTCTGGTCGGGCGTGTAGGGGCTGTTGCCGTCGAGGAACGTAGCGTCCTGCGCCACAACGTCGTCGGTGATGATGACGCCGTGCCGGGTGTGCGGATCGATGTCGGCGTACACGCTGCGCAGGGTGCGCACCCCGGTGGCGGCGGCCAGCTCGCGGTAGAAGTAGGCCTCGGGAGCCCCGACGTAGCGGGCGGCCCGGCCGATGTCGTTGAAGTAGCCCTTGACGCAGAGTCTGCGTGAGCGTCCGTCGGCAGCCCGAATGGAAAACCTTGCGTTGGTGGAGATCCGATCGACGACCGGCCCGGGCACCACGGAAACGATATCGATACCCAGCGCGGCGGTGAGCCATTCGACGGACAGCGCCTGCTCGAGGCTGTCCGGCACCGGCACGGTCGCGACGCTCATGCCGGCGCGGCCGTCCGGGCGAAGGCCGCGTGCGCCTTCGCGGTCTGGTCTTGAAGGAGTTGTGCGCGTTCTTCCTTGAGCAGGTAGCCGGCGCCGATGGTGGCATCGAGGCTGATCGTGAACTCGGCGAGGTAGGTCTGCAGATCGCCGTAGCGCTCGGCGAGCACCTCGTGGGACAGGGGCACCTCGCGGCCGGCGAGCTTGCACAGCGGCCCCGGTGTCGAGTGCGTCTCGTAGCGGGCGAGCGGCGCGTCAAGGAAGGGTGAGGGCACGCCGCCGATCGCGTTGCCGAATCGGTCGACGGCCGCCTCGGCCACCTGGCCGTCGACGCTGAGCGCGATGCGCGGCGCGCTGGGCGGCGCGATGTCGTCCTCGGCCCACCGAAACAGGCTGCGCAGCGCGGCGCGCACGAAGGCCGACATCGGAAAGCTCGAGCCGTCCCCGTCGCAGCCCGGGATCCTGGCGGCATGGGGCACGCCCGCGATTTCGTACAGCCGGAACCGGTCCCCCGGTTCGTCGCCGTCCGCGCGCCGCACCGAGGCGCTGCCGGGGTTGACGAACCCGTCGACACCGAATCCCTCGACGTCGCTTTGGGGTTGGGTTTCGACGACCGGGGCCCCGGCCGCGCGGATCGGGGCGTACTCGAAGCGCGGCAGGCCATCACCCACGGCCAGGGGTGTCAGGCTCGCGGCGTGGCAGGCCGGAAAGAAGCCGTCGTAGGCGCGGCGGGTCAGCGCGCCGAATGCCGCCGCGAAAGTCGCGGTGTCGACGCCGCTTTGGGAGTAGCCGCCGAGATAGACGTGCCGCACCGGTAGGTGACGCAACGGGCTGTGCTCACCCCCTTCTTTGAGGGTGAGGCCGATCGCCCGCAGCAGGTCCCAGGCGAGGTCGTTGGAACCGATCTCGACGTCGGCATACCGCTGGGGGTCGAAGCCCTTGAGTGGCGTTGCCGACGTGGCGCGTTCGGTGATCCCGACCCACGCATCGCCCTGCGCCTGCAGCAGGCCGGCGACATGCGACCACAACGCGTCGCGGTCGACGCCGTAGGTGGTGTTGAACGGCTCGAGCACCACCCGCCCGCTGAAGCGAGCCGGGTCGCTCGGGTAGCGCGCCAGCACCCGGGTGACGTAGCGGTGACCGTCGCTGACCACCGCGGGCGGTCCGATCGCGGGACCGGTGTAGCGATTCGCCGTGCCGGCGAGCAGATACTCGGCCTCGGTGTAGTCCTCGGAGAATTCCGGGAGGTCGTCGTCGAATTCGGATGGTGGGCGGGTGGCGCTGGTCTCGGGAACCCCTGCGCCGATTGGAATCTCCAGCAGTCGCGTCATGTCAGCAACCATCTATCGAAAAAGCCGTTGTCCAAGTAAAATTGGGGACTCGGACAACGAGGAGCGTCATGGGATTCAAACTGTTCGCAGGCAAGGTTCCGGCGCTCCTCGGGATGCTGGCCGTGCTCGCCGCCCCCGTCGCCCGGGCCGCCATGCCGTTCGGCAACTACGACCTTCAGATCGAGGGCCGGTACGACTTCCACACCTGGGTGTGGGCGATCACCGCGTGCCCCGGCGGCGGGTGTGTGCACGTGAACGCGATCGCCCGGCCGGTGGCCAAGGCCTTCCCCTACACGGGCGACGCGCACCTGGCCGACGGGCGGTACACCTTGGCCGTCGACGTTCCGGACGGTCTCCGGTGCGGCGACATCTATTACGGCCCAACGATTCCCACCCATGACGTCTACACCTGGGACGCCGTCACGCTGGCCGGTTCGCTCGAGTCCTCGTTCGCCGCGGGCTGCGACGGCGCCCCCGGGGCGCAGACGTATCCGTTCACGCTGTCCCGCATGTAGCCCCAGGCGTCGCGGTGGTCGCATCCGCAGGCGTCCCCGGCCGGAGGCACAAGGGGATGTCGTCACATGCCTTCCGCCCCGTGGCCGGTGCGGCCGGTGAGGTCGTCATGACTGCCCGGCCCGTTGCATCGCGTCCATGCACTGCTGCAGCGCGAACGCCGGGTTCAACTCGAGTGCCCGCGTCCGCTCCGGATAGATCAGGATGTGGCCGGCCGGAAAGAAATACACCTCGCCGGCGGTCGCCGTCTCGTCGGGCCAGTCGGTGTTCGGATAGGTCGCGCGGATTGTCCCTTCGAAGATGAATCCGTAATGCGGACAGGGGCATACGCCGCCGGGAAGCCCGCCGACCTGATAGAGCTGCGTGCAATCCAGCGGCCCGGTCGTCGTGTAGCCGACCTCCATGTCGCCCCACTGCACCGACCGGAAGTTGTCGCCGGCCAACGGCCACCGTCCCCCTCCACCGCTGGGCAGTTCGTCGGGTTTGGCATGGGGCATGACGTACCTCTATTTCGATCGGCTACCGCGCGACTTGCGTGTTGTCCCGCCCAAGGCGGTCAGGCAGAACTGCCACAGTTGCTCTTTCACGTCGACCTGGCGCGGCGCGTAGGCGTAGTAGTGATACACCGACCGCACCAGTTCGGCGACGAACCACGCGGCCCATTCCGGGTCCGCCGGCGCCAGCAACCCGGCCTCGATTCCCGCGTTGATCTCCCCGAGGAGCAGATCCACGAACGGCTTCTCGGCTTCGGCGAGTTCGTCGGGGAAGATGCGGTGCAGCCGCCAGTGCGTCGAGACGACGAACTTCGCGGTGCCGCCGTCGCCGCCCTCGCTGTCGAGCACCTCGATGACCGCGGTGACGTAGAAGCGCAGCCGCGCGACCGGATCGGGCAGGTCGCGGGCGGCGTCCGCCCAGCGGGCGCAGGCGTCGGTCATCGCGTCGGCGATCACCGCGAGCAGCAGCTCGTCCTTGGTGGCGAAGTAGCGGTAGAAGGTCTGCAGCGCGACGCCGGCCTCTTTGACCAGTTCCTGGGTGGTGAAACTGTCGCCCTTTTCCCGAATCAGCCGCAGGGCGGCGTCGAGCATCAGCCTGACTTGGTTGGCGATGCGCTCGCGCGAACGCTGCACCGCCGCCGACCGCTCCGCGGCCCGTTCTTCAGCACGTGACACCGAAGAAATGCTAGCCGTGCTCATGCGGGTCTGAGGATAACGACGGGAATCTCGCGCTCGGTCCGGGACTGGTAGACGTCGTAGTTGGGCCACTGATCGGTCATGATCTTCCACAGCCGCGGCTTCTCGGCGGCCGACGCGGTGCGCGCCACGACCGCGAGTTCGTCGCCCCGGACCTGAATGCGGGCCGCGGGATTGGCCTGCAGATTCACGTACCACGACGGGTGCATGGGCGCGCCGCCCATCGAGGCCACCACCAGATAGTCGTCGCCGTCGCGGCCGAAGATCAGCGCCGAGGTCAGTTGGCGCCCGGTGCGACGGCCGGTCACGGTGAGCAGCAGGGTGGGCACGCCGTTCCACAGATAGCCGGTCTCGCCGCCGGTCTCCCGGTAGGCGCGCACGTGGTCCTCACCGATCAGGGTCAGGTCGGGCTGCGTGTAGTCAGACATCGAACACCACCGGGATCGCGGTCGCCCCGCGCTCGTACATCCCGACAAATCGCGGCGGCTCCGCGTCGGGGTCCAGGCGCAGGTTGGGCAGCCGGTCGAGCAGCGCCGAGATCGCGATGGTCATCTCGGCGCGGGCCACGTGCATGCCGAGGCAGATGTGTGCGCCCTGCCCGAAACCCAACGACGGCTTGAACTTTCGGGTGATGTCGTACTCGTCGGGGCGCTCCCACCGCGCGGGGTCCCGGTTTGCGGCGCCCAATGCGAGGTGCACGACGGACCCGGCGGGGATCGGGACGCCGGCCAGCTCGGTGTCGGCCATGACCCAGCGGGAGAACATCGGGTCGGTCGGCAGCCACCGGATCGCCTCCTCGATGGCCGGCCGCAATAGCGAACGGTCGGCGCGCACCGCCTCGAGGAGTTCGGGGCGCTGCAACAGCGTCGTGAGCGTGGTGCCCATCTGCTTCCACGTGGTGCCCGAGCCCGCGCCGAGCAAAAGCAGCACGAAGGAATCGATTTCGCGGTCGGTGAGCCGGTCGGTGACGCCGTTCTCGTCGGTGAGCTCGGCCTGGACGAGGACGCTGATCAGGTCGTCGCGGGGCTCCTCGCGGCGCGCGGCGATCACCGGCTTGAGCAGGTCGACCACCTTCTGCGGATCCCGCGCCAGCGCCTCGCGGATGTCGAGGGCCTGCTCGACGGGCACGCCGAAACTACCGGTGATGGTGAGCACCGGGATGGCCGCGCAGAAGTCGACGTTGAGTTCGGCGCGCCCCTCGTGGACGAGTCCGTCGACCAGCAGGTCCACCGTCTCGGAGATCCAATTGTCAATCCACCACTTGCCGTTCGCCGGCAGGAACGACGGCTGCACCAGCGCGCGATAGCGCCGGTGCTGCTCGCCGTTCATCGACAGCATGCTGTTGGTCAGGCCCAGCGGGCCGTTCTCGAGGTCGACGGGGTCCGGGGACGACGCGAATATCTCCGGGTGGCGGTAGGCGACCATGCAGGTGTCGTAGTCGAACACGGTGAAGTGCGGGCTGTCCGGATAGGGCAGCCCGTGGAAGAACATCATGTCGGTGCTGCCGGTCAGCTCATGCAGGATGCCGGGCAGCACCGGACCCTCCTCGCGCAGCCGGTGCCACACCGGATACGGATCCTGCTCGTACGCGCCACCGGCCCAAGCGTTGTAGGAGCTACGCAGGTCGAACAGCTCCCGCAGCCGATCGCGGTCTAAGGCGGGCCCCCCAACCTGACTAGTCATTTCGCCACGAACCCACCGTCGACGGGCAACGCCACCCCGGTGACGTTGCGGGATGCGTCGCTGACCAGATACAGCGCCGCCTCGGCGCAGTCCTCGGCGGTGATGGCGCGCCCGAGCGGATGCTGGCCGCCGACCGATTCGGCGATCGCCGCCTGCTGCTCCGCGTCGACCTTCAGTCCGCCCGCCGCCATGAAACCGGTCAGCGGCATGGCGGCCGGGCAGATGGCGTTGACGCGAATCCCGAAGGGAGCGGCCTCGATTGCGACCGCCCGGGTGAGTTGGATGACCCCGCCCTTGGTGGCGCCGTACACCGAGCCGCCCCAGCCGACCAGGCCGGCCACCGACGCGGTGTTGAGAATCACGCCACCGGAACCCTGCTCCTTGAAGCGCAACACCGCGTACTTGGTTCCGAGGAACACCCCGCCGAGGTTGACCGCGACCAAGCGGTTGAAGTCCTCAAGAGTGTGGTCCTCGAAGATCATGCCGAGGCGCGGCGTCGGGATGCCGACGTTGTTGAACAGGATGTCGAGCCGGCCGTACTGATCGACGGCGGCCGCGATCATCGCCTGGACCTGTTGTTCGTCGGCGACGTCGACTCCCACGGCGATGGCGGTGCCACCGGCCGATTCGATCTGGCGCACCGTGTCTTTCGCGTGGTCGACGTCGATGTCAGCCGCCACCACGCGCGCGCCCTCGTCGGCGAACCTGCACGCCGACACCCGGCCCACCCCGGAGCCGGCGCCGGTGACGATGGCGCTCTTGCCGTCGAGCACACCGGCCATCAGGCGCTCGCCAGGACGGGGGGCTCGGCCGGCGTGAACCGATACAGCCGTTCGGCGTTGCCGCGCAACAACTTGTACTGCACGTTCTCCGGCAGGTCCTTCATCGTGTCGCGGGCGACGTCGATACAGTCCGGCCAGGTGGAGTCCGAGTGCGGATAGTCCGTCTCGCACATGACGTTGTCCTCACCGATCTCGTCCAGACTCTTGATGGCGTGGCGGTCCTCGATGATGCAGCCAAAAATGTGATTGCGGAAGGTCTCCCGGATGTCGAGGGTGTCCAGGTCGGCTTCGTTACCCGCGTGGCCCATGAACTTGGTCCCGCGCTTCACCCAGTAGCGCTGCTTGTCGAGCACCTGCTCGGCGCGCTCCAGGAAGTACGGCATCCAGCCGACTTCGCCTTCGGACAGCGCGATTTTCAGGTTCGGGTAACGCTGGAACAACCCGCTGAAGAGCCAGGACAGCATGGTTCCCGACGTCCGCGTGGCACCCCAGGTGAGGTTGGCCATGAAGGGCGCGTCGTTGCAGATCCTGGGCAGCTGAGACGACGAGCCGACGTGCATGCTCGCCACCATCTCGAGCTCGTTGGCCGCCGCCATGACCGGATCCCAGTAGTGGTCGGCATCGTGGATGGTGGGCAGCCCCAACGGTTCCGGGTTCTCGGAGAAGGCGAAGGCTGTCACGCCCTTGGCCGCCATCCGCTCCATCTCGGTGACGGCGAGCTTGGGGTCCCACATCGGGATCAGCATCAGCGGGATGTAGCGCCCCGGCGCCACGCCACACCATTCCTCCACCAGCCAGTCGTTGTAGATCTGCAGGCACTGGAAACCGAACTCACGGTCGCTGGCCTCCATGAACAGCTGCCCGCAGAACCGGGGCAGGGTCGGAAAGCACAGCGACGCAAGCACACCGGAGCGGTCCATGTCCTCGATGCGCGCCTTGGCGTCGTAGCAGCCCGGCCGCATCTCCGAATAATTCAGCGGCTCGGGGCTGAACTCCTCCTTGGACTTGCCGACCACGGCGCTCAGGCCGGAGCTGGGCATCCTCTTGCCGTCGTAGACCCAGACGTCCATGCCGGAGTCGTCAACTTCCATGTGCGGCGCGCGGTCGCGGTCCTTGGCGGCCACCCGGTCGACCCACAGGTTCGGCGGCTCGAGGATGTGGTCGTCGACCGAGATCAGCCAATTCAGGTCGTAGGTCTTGTGTCCGTTGGTTTCTGGGCTCATTTCAGCTCCCCTATCGACATGTGCTTGACCTCCTGGAATTCGCGGATGCCGTCCGGGCCGCGTTCGCGGCCCAGCCCGCTCTGCTTGTAGCCCCCGCTCGGCGCGTAGGCGGAGAAGACGCTGGTGTTGACGTTGACCGCGCCGGTGCGCAGCCGGCGCGCCACCGCCACGGCGGCCGCCGCGTCGGCGCCGTACACCTGGCCGGACAGGCCGTAGATGCTGTCGTTGGCGATGGCCACCGCGTCGTCGATGTCGCGGTAGCCCAGCACGCCGATGATCGGGCCGAAGATCTCTTCCTGCGCCGCCGGATTGGCGTTGCTGGGCAGGTCGAGCACGGTGGGTTCGAAGAAGTAGCCACGGTCCAGGCCGGCCGGGCGCCCGCCGCCGCAGAACACCTTGCCGCCGTGCTCCTCGGCCAGCTTGACGTATTGCTCGCACTTGTCGCGCTGGGCGGCGCTGATGACCGGGCCCATCATGGCCGACTCGTCGCTGGGCGGGCCCACCTTGATCGACCCGTAGGCCCCACTCACCGCGTCGAGCACCTCGTCCTTTTTGTCCTGCGGCACAAGCATTCTGGTGGCGGCCACGCACGCCTGTCCGGCGGTGGACAGCACCACGATCATCGCGCCGCCGGCGACGCGGTGCACGGCGTCGGGCAGGTAGATCTGCGCCGACTTACCGCCGAGTTCCAGCGACACCCGTTTGACGGTCGGCGCCGCCTGAGCGAGGATCTTGCGGCCCGCCAGCGTCGAGCCGGTGAACGACACCATGTCCACGCCCGGGTCGCTGGTAAGAAGTTCGGCCCCGGCGATGCCGGATTCGACGACGACGCTCAGCACGCCAGGCGGCAGGCCGGCCGCGTCGGCGGCCGCGCCGAAGATCAGCGACGAGATCGGGGTGAGCGGGCTGGGGCGCAGGATCACCGAATTGCCCGCCATCAGCGCGGGAATCAGCTTCTGAAAGCCCATGATCAGCGCCGCGTTGTACGGCGTGATGGCCGCCACCACCCCGACGGGTTCGTGGCGCCGAACGCTCAAAGCGACCCGCCCGCGCACCAGGTCGTCGACGGGCACCGGGCTGGCTTCCTCATGGGCCATCGACAGGTAGAGATCGATGGTTTGGCGCGCGATGGCCGCACCCGCGCGCAGTTGCGTCATCTCGGCGAAGAACGTCGACTGGCCAGCCTCGGCGACCAGGGTGGGCACCAGGGTGTCGCGGGCCGATTCGACGTGATCGATGAACGCGTGCAGCACCCGCGCCCGCTCGCCGGGCGCCAAGTCGGCCCACACGCCGCCGTCGAAACTGCGGCGCGCCTCGGCGATCGCCCGCGCCACCTCGGGCAGCGGTGTCACGGTGACGTCGGCGACGTGGCTTTCATCGGCGGGGTTTTCGACGCTGACCACGTCATCGCCGGTGACCCAACTGCCCGCGACATAGGTCCGCCGTTCCGCGACTATCGCCACGCCCACTCCTAAAGATCAGGTGACGGTAGAACGATATTCTTCTTTTGCCAGATATTCAACTCTCATGTGCGAATGGGCTGGAGCGGCCGCCCGTCCGGGCGCCGCTACCCCAATTCCGCGGCCCTGTCCCGAATGCTTTGGCGGACAACGTACTTCTGCACCTTGCCGCTGGCGGTGCGCGGATAGTCGTCCACCTGGTGCAGCGATTCGGGCCATTTCTGCTTGGCCACCCCGGCGCGCTCGAAGTGCGCGCGGACGTCGTCCAGGGTGGGCATGACGTGCCCGGCCTTGATGCGCAGCACCGCCGCGGCGTGCTCGCCGAGCCGCGCGTCCGGGGCGGAGACCACGACCGCCTCGGCGACCGCGGGCATCCCGAGCAACACCTCCTCGACTTCCAGGGCGCTGATGTTCTCGCCGCCGCGGATGATGATGTCGGACTTGCGGTCGGTGATGGTCAGATAGCCGTCGTCGTCCATGACCCCGATGTCGCCGGTGTGGTACCAGCCCTCCTCGTCGAAGGCGCGGGCGGTGAGCGCGGGGTCGGTGTATCCGATGAACAAATCCGGTCCGCGCGACAGTATTTCGCCGTCGTCGGCCAGGCGGACCTCGACGCCCGTGCGCGCGTTGCCGTCGGTGAAGAGCCGCTTATCCTCGGGCGCGGTGTAGTGCGAACCGGTGATCGACGGGTGTTCGGAGCTGCCGTAGGAGCGGGTGACGAGGATCCCGAGGTCGGCCAGGCGCCGGGTGACCGCGGCCGGGACGGTGGATCCGCCGAGGCCGATGTGCGTGATGAAGCGCAGGTGCTCGGCGGTGAACCGGGGGTGATCGAGGAGGCTGGTGACGAAGTAGGGGGGTCCCCCGCCCAGCGCGACGCCGTCGGTGTCCATCAGGTCGATCGCGCGATCCGGGTCCCAGACGTCGCAGAGGTCGATCGGCGACCCGTCGAGCACCGGGATCAGAAACGCGCCGAGCATGCCGATGAAGTGCCCGACGGGCAGCGCGGTGAGTTGGCGCTTGCGGCCCGGCGGATAATTCGACAGCAGTTGGCGCGTTTCGAAACCCAGCGTCTGATGGCTGTGGATCACGCCTTTGGGGTTGCTGGTGGTGCCCGACGTGAACGCGATCAGCGCGGGGCCGGCGGGATCGGCCCCCAGCGTGCCGGCCATCGGTTCGTCGGCCAGCAGTTCGTCAAAGCTTTCACCCACCAGCGCGACGGTCGGCACGTCGGCGCAGACCTCGGGCGCGTAGGTCATCCGCCCGAACCCCTCCGCGGTAATGAAGACCCGCGGCCGGACGCTCGAGAGGATGTAGCGCAATTCCTTGGGCCCGTAGAAGTGGACGATCGGGACGACGACGGCGGACAGGAATGCCGACGCCCAGAAGGTGACCGCCGCCTCCACCCAGTTCGGCAGCTGGAACGCAACCACGTCGCCGGGGCCGACGCCGCGCGCCCGCAGGCCGGCCGCGAGCCGGCGGGCCATCCGCTCGACGTCGCCGAACGTGCCGGTGAACGGGTGCATCGACGAGTGGACGCGAAACGTGGTGTCCTGGTTGTCTTTGAGGCCGCGGGCCAGCAGGTCCCCGAGCGTGTCCGGGGTCCACCAGCCCTGCTCCTCGTAGCGTCGCGCCAACTCGGGCGCGACCACACGAATACCGGTCACATCGCTCCTCCGGTGACGCTTCAGCCGTGGCCAGCGTAGAACGACACTCTCGCGCTGACCAGTATTGAAGTTCTAGTAATGCGGATGTATCGTTCTGCTCGCTACTACGTGAGATTTGTATCACACCGCGGACCGGTTGGCTTGGAATGACGATGGATCGGGACAGCGTTATGGGGGTCTGTAGCCGGCATGTCCATGCGACTTCCGTTGCCGCACCGGCTATTTCGTGCGGCCGCCCGGGGCGTTCCTGCGGCGAAGGGGCGTAGGTGACCAGTTTCCAGGCGCTCCCGGCCGGGCACCGACCGCCGTCGGCGGACCCGCCGGCCACCGCCGAGCGGCGGACCACGTTCCGCTACGCGCGCCCGCTGGCGGGAGTAATGACCGTGATCGTCGGCGCCGCGATCATCGGCCTGGCGGTGACGCAGTTTCGCGGCGGCTTCACCACGAGCGTGCCGGTGACCGTGATGGCCGGGCGGTCCGGTCTGATGATGAACCCGGGCGCCAAGGTCAAGCTGCACGGTGCGCCGGTGGGCACCGTGGCCGCCATCGAGGATTCGCCCAACGGGCAGGCGGTCATTCGGCTGGCCCTCGAGCCGTCGCGGCTGCAGCTCATCCCCGCCAACGTCCTCGTCAACATCGTGGCGACGACGGCGTTCGGCGCCAAATTCATTCAGCTGATTCCCCCGGAGAGCCCGTCGCCGCAGCGCTTGCGCGCCGGTCAGGTGCTCGACGCCGGCCGCGTCACCGTCGAGATCAATTCGGTATTCCAACAACTCACCTCGGTGCTGGCGAAGATCGATCCGGCCAAACTCAACGAGACGCTCGGCGCGATGGCCACCTCGCTCAACGGACGCGGGGCACGCCTTGGCCAATTGTTCAGCGACCTGAACGCCTTTCTCGGCAAGATCGAGCCGAGTCTGCCCGCTTTGAGCCACGACATCGAGGCCACGGCCGACGTGTCGGACGCCTACGCCGACGCCGCGCCCGACCTGATCACCGTCGCGGACCGCGCGACGCGCATCAGCCAGACCCTCGTCGACGAACAGCAGAACCTCGACGCGTTGTTGATCAGTTCGATCGGCCTGGCCGACCTCGGCAACGACGTCCTGGGCACCAACCGCGAAAAGCTGGCCGAGGTAGTGCATCTGCTGGTGCCGACGACCGATCTGACCAACGAGTACCACCAGGCGTTGACGTGTTCGCTCAAGGGAATGTTCCCGCTGGCCCTGCAGCCGCCCACGCCCGTGCCGGGCCTCGAGGTGCTGGGCGGCATCACGCTGGGCGCCGAGCGCTACCGCTACCCCAAGAACCTGCCCAAGGTCGCGGCCAAGGGTGGCCCGCAGTGTGAGCACGAATTGCCGGTTGCCTACAACACTTTCCCGCCGTTCGACGTCGCCGACATCGGCGCCAACCCGTGGCAGTACGGGCAACAAGGAATCCTGCTCAACTCCGACGGGCTCAAGCAGTTCCTCTACGGCCCCCTGGATGGCCCGCCCCGCAACACCGCGCAGATCGGGCAGCCGGGATGACCGGCACCGGCCGCATCGTGGTGAAGTTCGGCATCTTCGCCGCGGTGATGCTGGCGCTGACGACCTGCCTGTTCTTCATCTTCGGCCAGTTCCGCAACGGGCCCACCCACCGGTACTCGGCGATCTTCATCGATGCCTCGCAACTGAAACCCGGAGATTCGGTGCGGGTGGCCGGAATTCGGGTGGGCACCGTCAACGCCGTCGCGCTGCGGCCGGACAACAAGGTGCTGGTGGGCTTCGACGCCGACGAGGACGTCGCGCTCACCACCGGCACCCGGGCGGCTGTGCGCTACCTCAACCTGGTGGGCGATCGCTATCTCGAACTCATCATCGGGCCCGGCGCGATGCGGGTACTTGCGGCGGGCTCGCAGATCTCCATCGACCACACCATGCCCTCGCTGGACCTCGACCTGCTGCTGGGCGGGCTGAAACCCGTTATCCGCGGGCTGAATCCGCAGGACGTCAACGCGCTGGCCGGCGCGTTGCTGCAGGTGTTCCAGGGTCAGGGCCAGACCCTGCAGTCGCTGCTGGCGAAAACCTCGTCGTTCTCCAGCGATGTCGCCGAGAAGAACAAAGCCATCGAGAGCCTGATCGACAACCTCAACACCGTGGTGCGCACCCTCGCCGACCAGGGCGGCCAGTTCTCCGGGGCGATCGAGCGCCTGCAGCGTCTCGTCAGTGAGCTTGCGCAAGAACGTGATCCGATCGGCGACGCCATTCAGGCGCTGGCCACCGGCACCGCGTCGGTGAGCGACCTGCTCAGCGCCGCGCGCCCGCCGCTGGCCGGAACGGTCGATCAGCTCAACCGCCTGGCGCCCCTGCTCGAGCAGGGCGAGGGGCGCCTCGACGACGCGCTGCAGCGGGCGCCCCACAACTTCCGCAAGCTCGCCCGCACCGGGGCCTACGGCAGCTTCGTCAACTACTACATCTGTGGGCTGACGTTCCGCGTCACCGATCTGCAGGGCCGCACGGCCGTCTACCCCTGGCTCAAGCAAACCGAGGGAAGGTGCGCGGAGCCCTGATGCTGAAATACCGTGGCGCAAACCTCATTCGATCCGGCTTCATCGGCACGGTGCTGATCCTGCTGGTGGTCTCCGTCGGGCTGGCCCCCGACCGGCTGGTGTCCTGGGCGACGACGGTCCGCTATCAGGCGCTGTTCTCCGAGGCCGGCGGGCTCGAACCCGGCAACAAGGTCCTGGTCTCCGGGGTCAACGTCGGCACGGTCTCGGCGGTGTCGCTGGACGACGACGGCGCGGCCATGGTCAATTTCCGGGTCAACGGCACGGTGCGGCTCGGGCCGCTGACCACCGCGCACATCCGCACCGGTTCCCTGCTGGGCGCGCGCGTGCTGACCTTGGAGTCCGCCGGCACCGGCCTGCTGCGCCCGTCGGACGTCATCCCGCTGGCGCGCACGTCGTCGCCGTATTCGCTGACCGAGGCCGTCTCGGAGGCGACCACGAACCTGGCGGCCACCAGCACCGAGACGCTCAACCAGTCGCTGGACGCGCTTTCGGCGACCATCGACCAGATCGCCCCGCAGCTGGGCCCGACGTTCGACGGGCTGACCCGACTGTCGCGAGCCATCAACAGCCGCGGCGAAACCCTCGACGCGCTACTCAAAAGCGCCAACGACGTCACCGGCATCCTCTCCGAGCACAGCCAGGGGGTCAACGCGCTGATCCTCGACGGCAACGTGCTGCTCGAAACGCTGGTCCGCCGCCGCGACGCGATCAGCCAGCTGCTGGCCAACGTCTCCGCGGTCGCTAAGGAGATGACCGGGCTGGTCGCCGACAACGAGTCCAAGCTCGAACCCACCCTGGACCGGTTGAATTCCGTTGCGGCCATGCTGGAAAAGAACCGCGACAACCTCTCCAAGGCGCTGCCCGGCCTGAAGAAGTTCGAGATCACCTCGGGCGAGTCGGTGTCCAACGGCTTCTACTACAACGCCTTTGTGCCCAACCTGGCGATCCCCGAGCTGATTCAGCCGTTCTTCGATTACTACTGGGGGTTCCGCCGCAACGACCCGAACATGCCGCGGGCGTTGTTCCCGTGGCCGCACAACGCGATTCCGGGGGGTTCGCGATGACCGCGCGCCGCCTCGTCGCCGCGTTGTTGGCCGGAGTGTTCTTGGTCGCCAGCGCATTCCTGGTGCGCGAGACGTTCTTTCGTCCGCTGACCATCACCGCCTACTTCCCGTCGGCGACCGGAATCTATGCCGGCGACCAGATTCGCGTGTCCGGTGTCAAGGTCGGCACCGTGGCCTCGGTGCAGCCGCAGCCCAGCCGGGCCAAGCTGGTCTTGCACGTCGACCGCCACGTGCGAGTGCCGGCCAACGCCAAGGCGATCATCGTCGCGCAAAACCTGGTGGCCGCCCGCTACGTCCAGCTGACCCCCGCCTATCACCGCGGCGCCGGGCCCACGATGAGCGACGGCGCCGTGATCGACACCGACCGCACCGCGATTCCCGTCGAGTGGGATCAGGTCACTGAGCAATTGACCCGGCTGGCAACCGATCTCGGACCGGCCAGCGACGTCTCGTCGACGTCGGCCAGCCGGTTCATCACCACCGCCGCCAACGCCCTGGACGGCAACGGCGAAAAGCTGCGCCAGACCCTCGCGCAGCTGTCCGGGATCAGCCGGATCCTGGCCAACGGCAGCGGCAACATCGTCGACATCATCAAGAACCTGCAGCACTTCGTCACCACCCTGCGCGACAGCAATCAGCAGATCGTGCAATTCCAGAACCGGCTGACGACGCTGAGCACCGTGCTCGACGACAGCCGGTCGGATCTGGATGCGGCGCTGTCGAATCTGTCGGTGGCCGTGGGTGAGGTGCAGCGCTTCGTCGCCGGAACGCGGGACAAGACCGCCGAGCAGATCCAGCGGCTCACCAACGTCACCCAGGTGCTGGTCGATCACCGGATGGATGTGGAGAACATCCTGCACGCCGCGCCGACCGCGTTTTCCAACGGCTACAACATCTATAACCCCAACACCCCCGGGGCCATGGGCAGCTTCATCATCAACAACTTCTCCAACCCGGTGCATTTCCTGTGCGACGCCATCGGGGCCGTCGCGAACGTCACCGCGACCGAATCGGGGAAGCTGTGCGCGGAGTACGGCGGCCCGGGGATGCGAACCGCGAACTTCAACTACCTGCCCATCCCGACGAACATCATCCTGCAGCAGATCGCCACGCCCGGGAAAATCATTTACGCCGAACCGCGTTTGGCCCCCGACGGCGAGGGGCCGTCGGCGACGCCCCCCGAGGCCCCGCCGGGGTTTTCGGCCTACACGGGCCTCAACGGCGATTCGACGCCGCACAGCGTGGAGGACCTGCTGCTGCCCGACCACGGGCGGCCGGCTCCGAGCGATCAACCGGCGGCGGCCGGCCTGGGGGCGCCGCCACCATGACCAGGCTTCTCGGGCTTTGTCTCGTGGCGTGCTTCGCCGTCGGCGGTTGCGCATTTCAGGGTGTGAACTCGCTGCCGCTGCCCGGCGCGGTCGGGCGCGGGCCGCACGCGAGCGTCTATCACGTCGAGATCGCCAATATCGGGACGCTGGAATCGAATTCGCCGGTGATGATGGCCGACGTCATCGTGGGCAGCGTCGGCAAGATGCGGGTCAAGGGCGATCACGCCGACGTCGAGGTCTCGGTCAAGCCCGACGTGGTGGTGCCGGGCAACGCGGTGGCCGCCGTCGGGCAGACCAGCCTGCTGGGGTCGATGCACGTGGAGCTCAATCCCCCGCTGGGCCAGCCCGCGCGGGGGCGGCTGCAGTCGGGGGCGACGATTCCGTTGGACCGCTCGTCGTCGTATCCCTCGACCGAGCAGACGTTGTCGGCGTTGTCGGTGGTGCTCAATTCCGGTGGGCTGGGCCAGATCGGCGACATCGTGCACAACTTCAGCGCGGGGTTGTCCGGGCACGAGAACGACATCCGCCAACTGTTGACCCGGCTCGACGAGTTCGTCGGCGTGCTGGATCAGCAGCGCGACAGGATCACGGCGTCGATCGATTCGCTGAACCGGCTGGCCGGCACGTTCGCCTCCCAGCGGGAGGTGATCACCCAGGCGCTGCGCAAGATTCCGCCCGCGCTCGACGTGCTGATCCGCGAACGCCCGCGCATCGTCGCGGCGCTGGACAAGCTGCGCGTCTTCAGCAACACCGCCACCCGGCTGGTCAACGACACCCAGGCCGACCTGGTGAAGAATCTGCAGAACCTGGAGCCGACGATCCAGGCGCTCGCGGAGGTGGGACCGGATCTGAGCACCGTGTTGGGCTATGTGCCGACGTTCCCGTTCACGCAGAACTTCATCGACCGCGCTGTGCGGGGCGACTACTTCAACGTTTTCGCGGTCATCGACATGACCATTCCGCGGCTGAAGCGGACGCTGCTGGCCGGCACGCGGTGGGGTGATCCGGATGCGCCGCTGGTGCCCGCCCCGGGCGACCCCTGGTATGGGAACTACACGTATGACCCGCTGGGGTTCGCCGTCGCTCCCCCGCCGCCGCCTGGTGCCCCGCCTGCTGGCGCGCCCCCGCCACCTGTTGCGGCTCCTGATCTGAGTGCCATTGCGCCCGTGGATCAACCGATGCGGGGCGGTGGCTGATGCTGCTGACGCGTTTCGTCCGGATGCAGCTGACGATCTTCGCGCTCGCCTCGGTGGTCGCGATGGGGTTTATGTTCTTTCAGTACATGCAGGTGCCGACTTTGCTCGGGGTCGGCAAGCTCACCGTCACCCTGGAGCTGCCGGATACCGGTGGGCTCTACCGGTTCAGCAATGTCACCTACCGTGGCGTGCAGGTCGGCAAGGTGACCGCGGTCGGCCCGACCGCGACCGGCGCGAAAGCCACACTGGCGATTGATACTTCGCCGAAGATCCCCGCCGACGTGCACGCGGCGGTGCGCAGCATGTCGGCGGTAGGTGAACAGTACGTGGATCTGGTGCCGCGCTCGGAGAGCGCGCCCTACCTGCGCGACGGGTCGGTGATTGCCGCGCGCGACACCAGCATTCCGCGCCCGGTGGGGCCGATGCTGGACAAGCTCAGCGCGCTGGTCAAGAGCATCCCCAAAGACAAGGTCGGGCAGTTGCTCGACGAGACGTTCACGGCGTTCAACGGGTCGGGCTACGACCTGGAGTCCATGCTGGATTCGTCGAGCAAGCTCTCGCACGACGCCTCGGCCGTCGTCGACCACACCCGCGCCCTGGTCGACGACGGCAGGCCCTTCCTAGACGCGCAGGCTCAGACCTCCGACCAGACCCGGCGGTGGGCACACAACCTGGCCGGGTTCACTGACCAGATGGTGAAGGACGACTCGCAGTTCCGGAAGCTGCTGCACACCGGACCCGGTTTCGCGCAGGAGGTTTCGCGCCTGCTCGATCAGGTGAAGCCGACCCTGCCGGTGTTCTTGGCGAACCTGTCGACCATCGGGCAGATCGGCGTGACCTATCACCCGGCGCTGGAGCAGCTGCTGGTGCTGCTGCCCCCGTCGGTCGCGGCGTATGGCTCCTACGGCGTGACCAACAATCCGACCGGCCTGGCGGTCGGCGGGTTCACGCTGACCATCGCCGACCCGCCGGCGTGCACGGTCGGGTTCCTGCCGCCGTCGCAGTGGCGTTCCCCCGCCGACGTGAGCGAGGCCGACACCCCCGACAATCTGTATTGCAAGCTGCCGCAAGACTCGCCGATCTCCGTGCGCGGGGCGCGGAACTATCCCTGCATGACCAAGCCCGGAAAGCGCGCTCCCACAGTCGAAATCTGTAACAGCGATAAGGAGTATGTGCCTCTTGCGGAGCGGCAGCACGCGCTGGGGCCGTATCCGCTGGATCCGAATCTGCTGTCGCAGGGTCTGCCGCCGGATGACCGGGTAGCGGTCCAGGACAGGCTTTTCGGGCCGGTGGAGGGGACGCCATTGCCGCCGGGGGCGGCGCCCGCCGGAACACCGCCGGGGCCGTCGGCGCCGGGTTCGCTCAACCGGCCGCCGACGGCGCCTGATGCGGATGCCGTGCCGGCGGCGCCAAGTGCGTTTGGCACCAACGGTTCTGGTGTGTCACCGTCGGTTGCGGTGCTGCATTACGATCCGGGGACGGGGCGGTACGTTGCGCCGGATGGGCAGCTTTATCGGCAGTCGGATTTGGTGCGGGCAAAGACGCCGAAGACGTGGAAGGACATGCTCATCAGTTCGAGTTAAAGACTTTTGGCCGCTGTTACTGACTTTGCCCCGCGAGTAGCTCCGTTCATTCGGCCAAAGCGGTACCTCAGGCAAGCCGCAATCTCGAGCAAACCGGACCTGGCTCTGCACAACATGTTCGAGGCTTGTGCATCAGCGACGATTGGTCCGTTCGCCGTGTTCCGGCTTAGGACCGGCGCTATGCCTTGACACGCTGCTTTGACCCTGCCTCGTAGTTGCGGTTGGTGAGGTAGCTGTGAAGGTAGTCGTCGGCGAGTAGACGTGGGATTTGGTGGCGGCGTTGGGGGGATGGATCGAAGAGGAGGGCCTTCGCACCGCCTGCCGTCGACACGGGGATGTTGTAGTCGGGGTTGGACTCGACAAATTTGAGCAGCTTGTTGGTCGTCAAGTTTTTGGCATACGCGGGATCGGACTGCAGGAGTCGCGCGACATGCGCCATCTTCGCTCGCATACTGGGATCGTCCATCACCGCGTTCTGCAAGCCCTCGAACCCGTCGATTTTCACTTTGGCCGTCACCGTTGTTAGCGTTTTCCGAGCCAATTGGCGTGCCTTTTCAACGGCATGCAATTTGGTCTGGACCAGCGTCACTGTCGTGAAGTACGCGAAGCCCGCGCACGTGAATACGTCGAAGCGCGGTTCGTAGTAAAGCACCTCACCGTCAATCGGTCTGTAGATACCGTCACGCGGTATCAGTGTGATTCCCTTCGCTCGACGCGTGACGATTCCGGCGCCCTTCAAGCGATAGCCGACGATCTGGTTTGCGGCGATACCGACCGCATGCGCCATCGCGACGACCTGGTGTCCCCCAACATCATTGGGGACGTCGCCCCCTCGAACCTGGGAGTCTACTGCCTCAAGCTCGGGAATCTCGCTTACGTTTTCCACAAGCACTTGAGACGAGCTGGTCTGGTAGGACGGGTCATAGTCAATGAACTGCTTTTGCGACAGACCGGTGGCGGCGCGGGCGACATCTTGGATGACACCGGTCGCCATTTCCGTGACGACATCGAATCGCAATACCTGAGCGCCCGCCAAGGCATTGCCGCGCACAACAAAGTTGTCCAGCGTCGGAACATGTGCGCCGAGGGCGTCCGTGAGCGCCTTCCTTGCTGGTTCAGCAGTCACCGCTGCCCCTTCAGTTGAATTGCGACGTCGTCCCCAAGATAGCTACATTCGACGGTCCCGTGCTGCGGAATGTGCTTGCGCTTCGCCAGAAGCATCGTGACGGCACCGTTGGTTGCCGTCACCTCGTATAGACGGAAACCCATTATGGCGAGCGTCGGATTCAAGTGATAGAGACCGGCACGGACGTAGATCACGGCTAGGAGCGCTACGAGCGCCCATGTCGCCGCCACAACTGGCCCCTTCGGTCCTCCGAACAGTGCAACAACGACCGGTACGACGTAACTCGAAGTGAACGCGAGCATCCGCTCATCGGCTCGCTTTACAGATGTGGTTTCCACGCTCCGCGTTTGGAGTCCTGACAGACTATGAAGCACCATGGCAAGGAGCAGAACAGCTGCTAAACAGGCGGCCAAGACCAACCAGCTAACCCATCTGAAGTCGTGGAGCTTCAGGACAGCGAGCAGCGCCACCAATGGCGCGAACGCCGATGCCAGCAGTCCAACGCCCACCACTCGTGTCATACGCTCGACCCTAAGGCCGACCACCGTCAGTTTTGTCCGAACCTCAGCTCCCTATGGGCTTGGCACCCAGCCTGGTCTCCTATCGACAAGTCGGGCAAATCCATTTTGATTGCAGTCCAACCACTGGCCAGGCGGGATAGGATTTGGCCCGTTTCGCACGCTCATACTCGAGGGGGCTCGGTGACCGGACAAATAGACAACCCCGTTATCAATGCGCCCTACGACCCGCCGGCCCGACACTTCGTTATCGGCCCGCACGGCCCAACGGGCGAGATAAAAGACGGCCGACGGCCGAGCGAGTCGTTCATTCCAATCGCCAAAGCAAAGAAGGGCGGTAAGCCGGCACAACAGGAGATCGACTTCGATCTCACCGGCGAACGCCGGCAACGCAACTCGCTGATCAACGACCTGCGGCGCGACGTTGACCTATGGCGGCAGCGCGGTTACGAACGAGTGACCCCAATCAGCCGGAAGCTGCTGCAGCACTGGGCCGATGCAGACCGGGAGAACCGGGTCCTGTTCTGCCAACGCGAAGCTGCCGAGACAGTCATTTTCCTCGCAGAAGTCGCGGGTCGGTACGGCTACAGGGACTGGCGCGTAACCCTCGACGATGCAAACGCGGAACACAACTCTGGTTTGCCCAGAGTCGCACTAAAAATGGCCACGGGTGCGGGCAAGACCGTAGTCATGGCGATGGTCATTGCCTGGCACACGATCAACAAGGTCTACAACCCGCGCGACGCCCGATTCGCCAAGCGATTCCTCGTCGTCACACCCGGAATCACAATCCGCGACCGGCTTCGGGTCCTCGACCCTGGCCACGCACAGAACTATTACAAATTACGCGGCTTGATCCCGCCCGAGCTGGAGAGCGCGTTGCACCAGGCGCAGATCGTCATCACCAACTACCACGCCTTCCTACAGCGGGATGCCAAGGAGATTCGCGGTGTCTCTGCGACAACCCGCAAGATCCTCCTTAACGGCAAAGAAGACCCTTTCCGCGAGACGCCGGAAGCGATGGTGGCCCGAGTGCTGCGCGATTTCGGAACAGCTACGGGCAAGCAAGAGATCGTCGTGCTCAACGACGAGGCCCACCACTGCTACCAGTCCAAACCCGCGACGACGACCAGAGATCAGGATGATGCGAACGAGGAGGCAGGGGTCTGGTTTCGAGGCATCCAGGCAATCGCCAGGCGGGTCGGCCTCAAGCAGGTCTATGACCTCTCGGCGACGCCTTTCTATCTCTCTGGTTCGGGCTACAACGAGGGTTACATATTCCCTTGGACCGTTAGCGACTTCTCATTAATGGACGCGATCGAGTCGGGAATCGTAAAGGTGCCGCGCACGCCAGTTGACGACGACGCTGCTGGCGATCTCGTCGTCTATCTGAGGCTGTGGGAATCCGTCGGGGATAAGCTCCCGAAGCGCAAGGCACCAGACGCGGTGGGCTCCGATGGCTGGGTGATTCCGGAGGTTTTAGAAGGTGCGTTGAACAGCCTGTACCGTAGCTACCAGCGCTCGTTCCATCATTGGCAACGGCAACTGGAGCCGCACGGCGAGACACCGCCTGTCTACATAGTCGTGTGCCCAAACACGTTGGTATCGAAGCTGGTCTATGAGTGGATTGCGGGTACAGATGTCCCCGCTGGCGAGCAGACGAAGCTACGGCCAGGCAAACTCGATCTGTTTAGCAATGTCGTCGACGGCCGGCAGCTCGATCGGCCACGCACAATCCTGGTCGACTCGGCGCAACTGGAATCTGGCGACGCACTAAAGGGAGACTTCAAGACCGCAGCCGCCGCCGAGATCGAGGCCTTCAAATCACAATATCGTCTGGTCAATCCAAGTGCCGATACGGGAAAGCTCACAGACGAAGAATTACTGCGGGAAGTGTTGAACACCGTTGGCAAGCCCGGCATGCTCGGTGCGGGAGTACGCTGCGTCGTTAGCGTTGCGATGCTGAGCGAAGGCTGGGACGCGAACACCGTCACGCATATCCTCGGTATCCGCGCTTTCAGTAGCCAACTGCTATGCGAGCAGGTAGTCGGGCGGGGGCTGCGCCGGCGCAACTACCTCGTGGGGCCCGATGGACACTTCGAGCCGGAATACGCCAACATTTACGGCATTCCATTTGCTTTCATCCCATCGGACAAACCGATGAAAGACATCAAACCGCTCTCGCCTGCCGTCGAGGTCCGCTCGGTGAAGGGCCGCGAACACCTACGGATCGTTTTTCCGAAGCTCGACGGTTATCGCATCGAAATTCCGGATGCCGCCATTCCTTTCGATACGACCGGTGCGCCGGATTTTGTCATTGCAAAGGGCACGGTGCCGACATGGAGCGAGTCCGCGGGAATTGTTGGCATGCCCGAACTCGTCGAGGCTCGTGATCCACGCACGTATCGCACCCGCGAAGTGGCGTTCGTCCTGGCGCGCAAACTGCTCCAAGAACGATTTGAAGTGTCGGGCGAGAACCGTCGGCCCTGGCTTTTCCCGCAACTGGTAAGGATCGCCGCGCAGTGGATCGATGAATGCGTAAAGGTCAGTGATGGGCTAACCATCGGCTATCTGCTCACGAGCGCCGAAAAGCTTGCGGAGGCAAGTGAACACATTAACGATGCTATCGCCGAGCAGCACGCCAACCGGCGCTCCCGCCTGCGGCCAATGCTGCGCCACTTCGACCCAGTCGGGTCGACAGCAGACGTCTCGTTCCTCACCCGCAAGGCGGTCGTCAGCACAACGAAGTCCGAGATCAGCCACGTCACACTCGATGGCCAGCGCGGAAACACCTGGGAGCAGATTCTCGCGGGTGAATGCGAGCTGCATCCCAAGATTGCGGCGTTCGCAAAGAACGACCATCTGGGGTTCTCGATCCCGTATGTCCATAAGGGCAGGTCCCACTCGTATGTACCGGACTTTCTTGTGCGCCTGGTCCGAGCACCAGGTGAAGACTTCGACAGGACGCTGATCGTCGAAGTCTCAGGCAGTCGAAAGAGTCCAGGGCCGACCAAGCAAAAAGCACGCACTGCGCGGCAAAGTTGGTGTCCCGCAGTGAACAACCACCGCGGGTTCGGCCGGTGGGGCTACATCGAGATCACGGACCCAGTCACGACCAAACACGTTCTCGCGGAAGCGATTCAGTATTTATACGACGACACCGCGATTATTGGCGATCCCGAACTCATGGACTTTAACGAGGTGCAACATGGCGCGTAGGAAGAGACCCCGGCCGAGTGTCCCCACTAAGGTCGAGTCGATCCGCCACGACGACAAACGTGCAAATATCCCGACCGCCGACGCGCATGACTTCGTAGATCCCGCAACTGAGATGCCGTCACAGCTGCGTTACCCCCGCGACCCAAGCCTAGATCCGCAGCTCGTCTGGCGCGGCAAAGACGAACAGGATTCCACGGACCTCGCTGTCGATGCTCCTCCCGTGTACATACAGGAGAAGATCGACCCACGGGTACTAATCGAGAATCTGCGCCATACTGCCAAACGGCCCGAGGACGAGCCCGAGCTGAGTCTGTTCGACACGTTCGACGGCCTTGATGAGCTTGCACAAATCGAGTTCTACCAACACCAGGCCAACTGGTCTAACCGCATGATTCTTGGTGATTCGCTGCAGGTTATGGGGTCGCTAGCGGAGCGAGAGTTGTTGCGCGGCAAGGTCCAGATGGTTTACGTTGATCCGCCTTACGGCATCAAGTTTGGATCAAATTGGCAGGTGTCAGCGCGCAAGCGCGACGTCAAAGACGGCAAGCTCGAAGATGCCGCACGAGAAGCCGAACAGATCAAGGCCTTTCGAGACACGTGGGCGCTAGGGATTCATTCCTATTTGGCGTATCTGCGCGACCGGCTGGTGGTGGCACGGGATCTGCTGACTCAAACTGGTTCCTGTTTTGTTCAGATCGGTGATGCGAATCTGCACCTTGTACGGAACCTACTTGACGAAGTATTCGGCTCCGACTCCTTTGTTTCCCAGATCTCATTCCGGACGACAACTGGTGCGACCGGTGAACTACTACCTGGAACAGTCGATTACGTACTTTGGTATAGCAAGGAACGCGAGTTGGTGAAATACCGTCAGCTGTACAAAGGTAAGGCTGCGGGCGGCAGCGGTGCGGGCGCGTACAGGTACGTTGAACTCGAGGGAGTTCGCCGAACGCTAACACCCGAGGAGCGTCGAGACCCATCGATGCTCCAGGCCGAAGACCGAATATATCGGCTGGACAATCTGACGAGCCAAAGCGCCGGTCGCACCAAAGGCGAGGGTGCGGCGTCGTGGTTCCCAGTGGAGTTTGAAGGGCGGACATTCAGACCTAATGCGCAGAGTCGCTGGAAAACGAACGAAATGGGTATGTCGCGTCTGCTCGCCGCTAAGCGTTTGGGAGTAGCGGGGAATACGCTTTCATACGTCCGCTACATCGAGGACTTCCCCGCCTTTCCGATCAATAATTTCTGGGATGACACAAGCGTTGCGGGATTTGGTGATCCCAAGCTCTACGTCGTCCAAACGAACACCAAAGTCATCGAGCGTTGTGTGCTTATGTGCACCGACCCCGGGGATCTTGTTCTCGACCCAACCTGCGGCAGCGGCACAACTGCTTTCGTCGCCGAACAGTGGGGCCGTCGCTGGATTACCATCGATACCTCACGTGTCGCACTGGCCCTTGCGCGGCAACGGCTGGCAGGCGCGAAGTTCCCCTACTACCTGCTCGCCGACTCCGACGCAGGCAGGGCGAAGGAATCCGAGCTAACGGGCGAGCACCGCCTGCGCGGCAAGGTGGGTAACGACGTCCGACACGGCTTCGTCTACGCACGCGTGCAACACATCACGCTTAAGTCGATCGCCAACAACCCGGATGTCAAAGAAGGCATGTCGCGTACGGAAATTGATGCGGCGATCAAGCGGCATGCCGGCTACGAGCAACTCTACGACAAGCCTTATGAAGATCGGTCTAAAGTCCGGGTGGCCGGTCCGTTCACTGTGGAGAGCCTCTCGCCCCACCGCTCGCTTGCGTTTGCCGGCACGGTCGAAAATGTCAACCGTGAGACCATCAGCGAAGCCGCAGCGACTACTGACGCCAATGCACCGACCTTCGAACAGTCCATCCTGGACAATCTCGCCAAGGCTGGCATCCAGAATGGGAGACGCAAAGAACGTATGACATTCGCCGCCGTCGATCCCTACGCCGGCGAGTACATCCAGGCACTGGCCAGTCAGGCCGACAGCGACACGATGGTCGGTATATCGATCGGTCCGCAATACGGCACGGTAAGTCCGTCGTTCATAAAGGCCGCCGCAAAAGAGGCAATTCACGCCAGTCGCGTCGGGCTGCTTTGCGTCCTGGCGTTCTCCTTCGACCCGTTAGCCGTCGGCGTCACCGAGAGCGACGGTCTGACCGTCGACGCCTCCGACGAGGGCTTTGCCAATGTTGCTGCCGAACGCAAACTCGGGCGTATTCCGGTCCTGCTCGTTCGCATGAACGCTGATCTGCTTATGGGCGAGGACCTGCAAAAGACGGGTGCCGGCAACCTATTTACGGTTTTCGGCGAACCCGACATTCATATCACGCGTACGGACTCCGGCGAGGTCATCGTCGATCTGCGCGGTGTAGACGTCTACGACCCGACTACAGGTGAAATCCGCAGCAATGACACCGGGCAGATCGCACTGTGGATGATAGACACCAATTACAACGGTGAGTCGTTCTTCGTCCGGCACTGCTACTTCACCGGTGGCAACGACCCCTATAAGCGACTCAAGCTCGCGCTCAAGTCCGATATCGACGCCGAAGCCTGGACAAGCCTCTACCAGACCACATCCCGGCCCTTCCCCGAGCCAGAAACCGGCCGTGTCGCCGTGAAGGTGATTAACGACTACGGCGACGAAGTCATGAAAGTCTTCGAGATCTGACTGACAATGTTGCCAAGTGGCGCAGGGCTGCTTCAGCTTGGAGGTTGCTGCTCTTTGAGCGCCGGGCCGATGACTCTGTGAGGCGATCCGGTCAAAACAAGATTCGGCAAGCACCTGATGAGTGCGTCGCGTACAGCGCACCTAACGCACGCGCAATTACGGCCGCGGCGGCAACGCCTTCAACCACCCGCCCGAAAGCAACTCAAGCAACTGCCCATCCGGATCCCGAATCATCGCCGCCCCGGCGGACACCGACGCATCGACGACCGCTCCCCCGAACTCGGCCACCTGAGCCAACACGCCCGGTAGATCCGACACCGACAACGAGATGTGCGTCAGCCCGATCTGATCCATGACCCGCTCCGCGCCGGCATGCACCTGACGCTTCGAGTAATCCATGAGCTCGAGCACGAACCCATCCCGCACCAAGTAGGTCGCGTGCACGCCGAGCGGCTCGGGCAGCCCCACCAGCTGGGACGTCGCACCGTCGGGCGGGTCGAGCTCCCACCAGAACTGAAACCCCAGCAGGCCCTCGTAGAACCGGCGCGACCGCTCGCGATCGGTGACGCACAACCCAACGTGATTGAAAACCGTTCGATGACTACTCAACCCAACCTCCGCAGCAAGTCAGACCGCTGACGACCACGATCCCTACCGACCTTCGACGACGCTTCACCACGCGGCTCGAGCGCGCAATAATGCAAAGATAAACCAATAAGCGCCCGTCACCGCCAACTAAGCAGACCGCTTCCGTGGGAGAGCTTTTCGATGGTCACACGCCCGAAGGTCCGGCCCGACGCCACCGTCGACTTCGACCATCATTCCGATGCGTTCAACCTCAACGAGCTGGCCGTCAACGCCGAACTGCGGCAACGATGTCCGGTCGCGTGGAACGAGAACTACGACGGCTTCTGGTACCTCAGCAGCTATGACACGGTCAGCCACACCGCCCGCGACGGCGACACCTTCGCCCACAAGTACGAACCAGACTCCGAAGACGGCGTGAACTACCAGGGCGAAATGGGTGTCCCGCGCCCCGACGGCCAACCCGCCCTGGGCATCGGCGAGGTCGACGGCCCCTACCACCAAGCCCTGCGGCACGCGCTGGCCCCGTTCTTCTCCCCCGGGGCGGTCGACAAACTCAAGCCGTTCATGGAGCAATCCGCCCACTGGTTCCTCGACCAACAAATAGCAACGGGACAGATGGATCTCGTGCTCGACTACGCCAGCCCAGTCCCGGCCATCCTGACCATGAAGCTGATGGGCCTGCCCTACGACAACTGGCGCCTGTACGCCAACCTCTTTCACTCCGTCATGGCCGTCCCCCAAGACAGCGACGAGTATGCCGGCGCGATCGCCAAAGTGCCCGCCATGATGCAAGAAGTCGTCGAATTCGCCACGGCCCGACGCAGCAACCCCAAAGACGACCTGACCAGCTTCCTGCTGCAATTCGAATTCGACGGCCATCGCCTCACCGACGAACAGCTGCTCAACATCTTGTGGAACCTCATCGGCGGCGGCGTCGACACCACCACCTCACAGACCGCGCTCACGCTTTTGCACCTGGGCACCCACCCCAACCTCAGACAGCAACTCATCGACCACCCCGAGCTCTACCGCACCGCCACCGACGAATTCCTGCGCTACTTCTCGGTCAACCAAACCCTTAGCCGCACAGTCACTCACGATGTCGTCCTCGGCGGCCAATGCCTGAGAAAAAACGACCGCGTCGTCCTCAGCTGGCTCTCGGCCAACCACGACGAAACCGAATTCGACCGGCCCGACGAGATCATCCTCGACCGCGCTCCCAACCGCCACGTCGCGTTCGGCCTGGGCCCGCACCGCTGCATCGGATCGCATCTCGCCCGGCTGATGTCGGCGGTGATGGTCAAGGCCGTCCTCGACCGCATCCCCGACTACCAAGTCGACGTCGAAAATGTCCACCAGTACCTGGGCAACCCGAGCATGACCGGGCTGGGCACGCTCCCGGTCACGTTCACCCCGGAACCCAGCCGGGAAACAGAACGGCCCTGGTAAGGGTTCAAAGCACTTGCGCCACAACGCCCGCCACCAGTTCGTCGGGAGCCTGAGCGATGCCCACCGCGCGCAGGTGGCCGCCGATGGCGAGCGACGCGATGCCGTGCACCAGCGACCAGAGCGGCGCGGCGACCTCGCGGGGATCCTCAGCCGCGACGATCCCGGCCTCCTGACATCGCGTGATCGCCTCGAGCAGGTCCCCGAACGCCTGCGCGCCGGCCACCGCCACGCCCGGCTGCTCGGCCTTCACCGGCTCCGCCCCGAACATCACCTGATAGTGATCGGGATGGGCAATGGCCCACCGCACGTAAACGCGGCCGAGCTCGGTCACCCGTTCCTTCGGATCCGCCACGCGCTCGGCGGCCGCGGCCAACGCGTCGTGCAGCTCGCGGAATCCCTGTTCGGCGACGGAGGCCAGCAGCTCGGCCTTGTCGGCGAAGTGCCGGTACGGCGCCGCGGCGCTGACCCCGGCGCGGCGCGCCGCCTCCGTGAGGGTGAACCCTTTCGGGCCCTTCTCTGCCACCAGCGACAGCGCGGCGCTGGTCAGCGCCCGCTTGAGATCGCCGTGGTGATAGCTCTCCCGCCGGCGTGCGGTCGACCGCTTCACAGCCATGTTGACGACATTAACATTAGGGACTATGTTAATGGCATCCACATCGACGACCAAGGAGGCGACATGACGAATCTGCTTGACACCACATCGACGCTCGCCGGCACCCACGACCGGGAGCGCACCGCCGACCTCCTCGGCCAGGCCCTCGCCCAGGGCTACCTGCAGATCGACGAGTACGACCGACGGCTACAGACCGTGTTCCAGACGCAGACCGCCCACGAACTCGACGAACTGCTCGCCGGCCTGCCGCTCGATCGCATCCGGCGCCACGATCCCCGCCGGCGCGCCGCCCGCGTCGCCGCGGCCCGTCGCGGACTGCGCGCCCACCTCGCCGCGTACCTCGCCATGGTCGTCATCGTGCTCACCGTCTGGACGGCCGTCGCCCTGACGACCGACGCAACCTACTTCTGGCCGATCTGGCCCATCCTCGGCGCGGGAATCGGACTCGCAAGCCACGCCGTGGCGACGCCCCGCCTCAAGCAAAGCCGTTGGCAACCAATGCTTTCGGCCGTGCTGGCGCCGGGGTTGTGCGCACGGCGCTATCACATCCGCTAGCACGTTTGTAAGTCACCTTATGGTCGGAATCCCGTTACTTCTGTGACCCATGAGACGTATGTGAACCAGGACCGCCCGCCCTGCGCCCCTCAGGCCACCGTCCGGACGAGCCGAAAAACGCCGCGACCGAGATGATTACGACGCCGTCGCGTACTGCAAGACAGGTTCCGACGAATCGACGTGCCCGTAGCTGATGATCCGCAGCCGGTGCGGACGCACCTCGTAGACGACACCGTCGACCGGATTGGTGACGTCGAATCCGTCGCCGACCCTCTTGGCATGGGAAAGCTCGATGTTCGCGCCATCGCGAATGCGCTCGCCGCGGTAATAGTAAGTCCCGCTGAGGTTCTCGCACACCACCGCCAGCGACTTGGCGGTGCGCACGACGGCGGCCGGCGGATTGCCCGGGTCGCAGCGGGCCGTCTCGCCGACGAACCCCAGTCCGTCGGCGCCCTTCACCGGACGCGACAGCGTCGGCGTCAGCGGCGGCGGCGCGCTCGGCGACGCGGGAGGCGCGGCCGCTCGCGCTGACGACGGCCCCCGGGAACTGTTGTGATGAGTGGCGACAACGGATTTCACCGACAACACCAGCCCCGCGATCAACAGCACCGCCGCGACCGCACTCACCACGAGCGGTGCACGGCCCACCATCAGCCGGCGCGGCGTCCCCGGAGAAGCAGCAGGCGGCTCGGGGCCGTCGTCACCCCCCGAGGCATCCGGAAGCGCGACCGCGGGGAAGGGCCGGGTGCGCGGAAGCGGAATCTGGCCTCCCCCAACGGAAACCGGCTCGTAGGCCGCGAACACCGCTTCGCTGGCGGCCCGGGCCAGTGCGCCGGCCGACTCAAAGCGCGCCGTGCGCGCTTTGGCCATGCCCCGGGTCATGATGTCGTCGTAGTCCCGCCCGACGCCGCGGCGCATGATGCTGGGCCTCGGCGCCGGCGACAAAATGTGCGCGCTCTTCAGCTCACCTGCATCCTCGGCCTCAAACGGCGGCTGCCCGGTGAGGCACTCGTAGAGCACACACGCCAGCGAGTAGACGTCGGTCTGGGAGCCGACGCGTCCGGTGGTGAACCGCTCGGGTGCCATGTAGGTCCGCGAGACCTGCTCGTCCCCGAAAGCTTCGGCGATGCCGAAGTCGGCCAGGTAGGTGAAGTGGTCGTGGGTGAGCAGGATGTTTTCGGGCTTGACGTCCAGGTGCACCAGCCCCGCGGCGTGCGCGGCGTCCAGGGCCCGCGCCACCTGCGCCGTGATGGACGCCGCACGGGAGGGTTCCAGCGCGCCCTGCTCGCGCAGCAGGTCCTTGAGACTGCCGCCGTCGTCGACCAGGTGCATGTCGATGAACGGCACGCCGTCAATCTCGCCGAAGTCATGCAGCGGGAGGACGTGGGGCTCCTGCAGCCGCGTCACCTTGCGGCACTCGCGCCAAAGGCGTTGCTGGAAGCCAGGGTCCGCGGCCGTCTCGCCACGTAGTAGCTTGAGCGCGACCATCCGGTCCTTAACCGTGTCGTAGGCCCGAAAGACCTCGCCCAGTCCCCCGGCGCCGATCAGTGATCGCAGCTCGTACGGCCCGAACCGGGTACCGAGCCGCGAACCGCGGGACGAGGAGGCCACTACATAATCCTTTCGCACGGTCGAAGACAGTCCAGCCCGCGTGTTCCCAAATCGGCCGTCGAGATAACGTGTGCAGGCTCACGCGTGTCGCAACCGCACGGCACCGCCGCCCGCGGCTACCGTGCGTCGGCCGGTCCCCCGATACAGTGAGTGCCGTCCGATGCGGGAGAAGGTGGGCCTTCGATGACCGACATGACGACGCAGTTCTCGACGATCGTCGGCGAGCACAACGTGCTCACCGGCAACGCCATACCCGAAGACTATGCGCACGACGAGGTGCTGACCAAACCCGCGCAACGACCCGCGTACCTGGCCAAGCCCGCGACCGCCGACGAGGTCGCGCAGCTGCTCAAACTCGCCTCGGAAAACCGCGTGCCGGTGACGGCCCGCGGCTCGGGCACCGGCCTGTCGGGCGCGGCGATCCCCCGCCCCGACGGGCTGCTGATCTCCTTCGAGCGCATGAACGCCGTGCTCGAGGTCGACGTCACCAACCAGGTCGCCGTCGTCCAACCCGGCGTGACGCTCACCGAACTGGACGTCGCGACGGCCGGCACCGGGCTGCGCTACATGGTCCATCCCGGTGAGCTGTCCTCCAGCGTCGGCGGCAACGTCGGCACCAACGCCGGCGGCATGCGCGCGGTCAAGTACGGCGTCGCCCGCCACAACGTGCTCGGACTGCAGGCCGCACTGCCCACCGGCGAGATCATCCGCACCGGCGGCAAGATCGCCAAGGTCTCCACCGGCTACGACCTGACCCAGCTCATCGTCGGCTCCGAGGGCACCCTGGCCCTGGCCACCGAGGTGATCGTCAAGCTGCACCCACGCCTGGACCACAGCGCGACCGTGCTCGCCCCATTCGCCGACTTCGACCAGGTCATGCAGGCGGTGCCCAAGGTCCTCGCCAGCGGCGTGGCGCCCTACATCCTGGAGTACATCGACAGCGTGACGATGGCCGCGCTGGTCCATACCCAGAACCTGGAGCTGGGCGTTCCCGACGCCGTCCGCGACAGCTGCCAGGCCTATCTCGTTGTGGCGCTGGAGAACCGGACCGCCACCCGGCTGGACGAGGACGTCGAGACGACGGGTGAGCTGCTCGCCGAGCTAGGGGCGAAGGACGCCTATGTGCTCGACGGCGGCGCGGCGCGCAAGCTGATCGAGGCGCGCGAGAACGCGTTCTGGACGCTCAAGGCGCTCAACGCCGACGACCTCATCGATGCCGTCGTGCCGCGCGGCGCGATGCCGAAGTTCCTGTCCGCCGCGCGCGATTTGGCGACGGCGGCCGGTGGTGCCGCGGCGGGCTGCGGGCACGCCGGCGACGGCAACGTGCACCTGGCCATCTTCTGCGCGGACCCCGCGGCACGAAAGAAGTTGATGACCGACATCTTCGCGCTGGCAATGGAATTGGGTGGCGCGATCTCCGGCGAGCACGGCCTCGGCCGCGCCAAGACCCCGTACTTTGTGCAGCTCGAGGACCCGGTCAAGGTGGACCTGATGCGCCGCATCAAGGCCGGCTTCGACCCGGCCGGCATCCTCAACCCCGATGTGGTGTTCGCTTCGGGCGACGGGTAATCAACGCGCCGTTGCCAATTGGCTCACGATGTCGAGCCGGAGGAACTCCGGGGCCTTGATCACCCGGCGCAGCATGAACCGGATGAATGCGGGCATGTCGGTCGCGTTCTCGTCGCGGAACAGGACCGGGGCGCCGAGCTGGTAGCGCCGCCGCCTGGTCTGCAATTCGCAGCCGCCCGCGGCGAGGACGTTGCGCACCCAATCGGTGTCGGGACCGTACGTCAGCGCGATCACGAATCCGTTGGGGCGGCGGAAGGCCCACAGCGGGGTGCGGAAGGTGCGCCCCGATTTGCGCCCGCGATGGACGACGACTGCCCATCCCGGGGCCCACGGGGCGATGTACTTGGTGAATCGGTTGAGGCCGATCTTGTTGGCCCGGGCAACCCATCGCGGTGCTGGCATCTCATTAACTCCTCACATGGGGAATTTATGAATCCACGCTAACGCTGCGTCATCCGGAAGTCAACGACTGTAGAATTTCCGGATTGTGCCCCCCATTGGACGACGCCCGGGTAACCCCGACACCCGGAACGACATCGTGGCGACCGCCCGACGGCTGTTCGCCAATTCGGGATACGACAAGACCTCGGTCCGCGACATCGCCGCCGGCGCCGGCGTCGACCCGGCGCTGATCCGGCACTACTTCGGCAGCAAGGCCGAGCTATTCCGGTCCACCATGGGATGGCCGTTCGATCCGGCCGACATCAGCGCGCGCATCGCTGGCGGCGATCGCGAGGAAATCGGTACGCGCCTGACGCGGGTGTTCTTCACCGCATGGGAGCAGCCCGATTCGCGCGCTTCCCTACTGGCGATCCTGCGGGGTGCCGCCACCCACGCGGAGTCGGCCGCCCTGGTGCGTCAGTTCATTCAGGGCCAGCTGTACCCGCAGATGGCCAAGCTGCTGACGGGCTCGGACACCGAACTGCGCGTCGATCTGGCCATGGGCCAACTCCTGGGCATCGCCTACTTGCGCCATGTCCTGCAGGTCGAGCCGATCGCGTCCGCTTCGGTGGACGAACTCATCGCGCGGGTCACGCCGATCGTCACCGCCCACCTCACGCCGCGGGATTAGACAAGAGTGCCGTCGCGGGCCGGTGGTCGACCACCGCGCCCGACTAACGAGGCCCCGTGACCATCGGCATCAGGTAGTTGCGCACGTAGGTGCGCGTGTCCTCGATGGTGGCCAGGTTGATGCTCGTGTGCGGGGTGACGATGAACGACAGCGTCAGCCGGGTGTGCAGTTCGGCGACGGTGCGTAGGTGACGCTCTTGGGCCGCTGTGGTTTTCGACGTGCCGTAGAGCTCGGCGCGCAGCAGCCCCACGGTGTGCGCGGCCGCGTAGTCGAGGATGGCGCCCGCGTCGATGGTCAGGCTGGGCAGGATCGTCTCGGGCTCGGTGCGCAGCAGCTTTTTCAGCAGCGCGTGTTCGCGCATGAACGTCACCGAAAACACCGTGCTGGAGACCATGCGCTCCTCGAGCGTCGCGCCCTGCGCCCAGGCCTGCGCGTCGCCCTCCAAGAAACTGCGCGCCTCGGCCAGCACGATGGCATCGATGAGCGCCGCCTTCGTCGGGAACCGGCGATAGAGGGTGGCGCGCCCGACGCCGCTGCGCCGTGCGACGTCTTCCATGGTGATGCGGCGCATTCCGACGAGCTCGGCCTGCTCGATGGTCGCGGCCAGGATGCGGGCGGTGATCTCGTCGGGGTTGTCGACCTGGGCCAGGACCGCGGGATCGGGCTCGGTGAGTCGTCGCACGAACTCCGCCGTTCGCGTCGAGGTCATCCATCCCTCCTTGCCCGTGGGTCGCGGCCGTCGTATCGTAGCGATCGAAGCGTGTGAGACATTGAGAGTCTCATTGTATCGCATGTTGCATTTCAGATTGGCCCCTCGGGAGGGATCGTTATGCGTGTCGGACTCCGGGCCCGGTGGGCGGCCATGCACGGCGTGCCGCGGGCGTACTTCGCCGTTCAGGCCCGCCGCGGCGACCCGCTGGGCCGACTGCTCCGCAGCGGAACGCCGGGTGATGACCGCTATGCGCTGATGGAGGCGATCCGGGCGCGCGGACGTGTGGTGCGCTCGCCGTTCGTCTGGGCCAGCGTCGACCATGGGGTGTGCCGACAGATTCTGCGGGACAAGCGCTTTGGCGTCACGGCGCCCAGCGAAATGGAGTTGCCGCGCCCGCTGAAGGCGCTCATCGCCAGAACCGATCCCGGCGTGGCCAACCCGGTGGAGCCGCCGGCCATGGTGATCGTGAATCCGCCCGATCACACCCGCTATCGCCAATTGGTGGCACAAAGCTTCACCCCGCGCGCCATCGACTCGCTGGACACCCGGGTCGCCGAGGTGACGATGGAGTTGATCGAGCGCATCGCCGCCGCACCGCAGCCGGATTTGATCGCCGACTTCGCCACCCAGTTGCCGGTCGCCATCATCGCCGAAATCCTTGGCCTGCCGCCGGATTCGTATCCGCGCATGCTGGGGTGGGGCCGCAGCGGTTCCCCGCTGTTGGATATCGGGATCGACTGGAAGACCTACCGCGACGCCATCGACGGCCTGCGCGGCGCCGATGACTACCTGTTGGACCACTTCCACCGACTGCGCGCGAACCGGCAGAGTGACAATCCGTTTGGTCGCATGGCCGCCGACGGCTCGCTGACCGACCGCGAACTCACCGCCAACGCCGCCCTGATCGTCGGCGCCGGCTTCGAAACGACGGTGAACCTGATCGGCAACGGCATCGTCCTGCTGCTGCAGCACCCGGAGCAGTTGGCGCTGCTGCACGACAATCCGGACCTGTGGCCGGCCGCCGTCGAGGAGATCCTGCGGCTCGCCAGCCCGGTGCAGATGACCGCGCGCACACCGAGTTGTGACGTCGAGATCGCCGGCGCTCACATCGGGGCCGGCGACATGGTCGGGCTGTTCCTCGGCGGCGCCAACCGCGACCCCAAGGTATTCAGCGACCCAACGACTTTCGATATCACCCGACACAATGCGCGCGAACACCTGGCGTTCGCGTCCGGCATCCACGCCTGCCTCGGTGCCGCGCTGGCCCGCATCGAGGGAGCGACCGCGCTGCGCGCACTTTTCGAGAGTTTCCCCGATCTACGCCTCACCGCTCCCCCGCAGCGACGGGGCCTGATCAACTTGCATGGATACGCCCGGCTGCCGGCCCAACTCGGCGGCCGCAGAACGACTTCCGCCAAACTTCCCGTCTGAAACCCTCAGTTACGCAACGACTGTCGACCTATAGCCGGTGTGACGGTGGCGTCCACGTCGGTTTCTTCGTGGTCGGCGAGCCAGCGTTCGGCGTCGATGGCGGCCGAACAGCCGCTGCCGGCCGCGGTGACGGCTTGGCGGTAGGTGCGATCGACTAGATCCCCGGCGGCGAACACCCCCTCGATCGAGGTACTGGTGGTGCGGCCCTGGACCAGCACATAGCCATCGGGGTCGGTCTCGAGCACGTCGCGCACCAGCTCCGAACGCGGGTCATGCCCGATGGCCACGAACACCCCGCTCACCGCCAACGTCGACTCTTTACCGGTCACCGTGTCGCGCAACCGCAACCCCGTCACCGTGTCGACACCCTCCACGGCCTCGACCGCCTTATTGGTCAGGAAGGTGATCTTGTCGTTGGCCTTCGCCCGTTCCAGCATGATCCGCGAGGCCCGAAACTCCTCCCGACGGTGCACCAACGTCACGCTGCGGGCAAACCGGGTCAAAAACGTGGCCTCCTCCATCGCCGAATCCCCGCCCCCGATCACCGCGATGTCTTGATCCTTGAAAAAGAACCCATCACAGGTCGCACACGACGACACCCCACGCCCCAACAACTCCTGCTCACCCGGCACCCCCAAATACCGGGCCGCCGCCCCCATGGCCAAGATCACCGCCCGCGCGCGCAGCGTCTCACCCTCAGCCGTGGTCACCGACTTGATTGGGCCGTCCAACGCCACCGATTCGACGTCTTCCATCCGCAGATCAGCCCCAAACCGCAGCGCCTGCTCACGCATCTGATCCATCAACTCCGGACCCATGATCGCGTCACGAAAACCCGGATAATTCTCCACCTCAGTCGTCGTCATCAACGCCCCACCAAACGACGTCCCCTCAAACACCACCGGCGCCAACTGCGCCCGCGCCGTATACAACGCCGCGGTATACCCAGCAGGACCCGAACCGATAATGATCACGTCGTGGACGTCGGAGGTGCTCATAAGCGGCCACACTACTGTGACTCCGAGCGGTGCCGCCGCCAATCCCTCTGGCCGCCAAGGCAAAGTCGTGAAGCAGCGCACACAACGCGCGGTTGTGGCTTCACAACGTATGACCTCTACTGACGCCGCCGTCAGTGGTGCACCATGGAAATCGCGACCCGTGGGTCCAATGACGAAGCTACGGGCGCCAACAGACCAACATCAGCGCGACGCCCGGTAGCCAACAAGGCCCGACAGCCAGCCCGGCGGCCGCATACCGGCCCCGATCCGCGTCGCTGCCAGGAATGAGAATGCATATGACCACCGCACGTCCCGTCAAGACCCGCAATGAGGGTCAGTGGGCGTTGGGAGACCGCGAACCCCTCAACGACACCGAGAAGATTAAGAACGACGACGGCCCGCTGAACGTCCGCGACCGCATCATCAACGTCTACTCCAAGCAGGGTTTCGACAGCATCGACAAGTCCGATCTGCGTGGACGGTTCCGCTGGATGGGCCTGTACACCCAGCGCGAGCAGGGCTACGACGGCAGCTGGACCGGTGACGAGAACACCGACAAGATCGAAGCCAAGTACTTCATGATGCGGGTCCGCTCGGACGGCAAGGCGATGACCGCGCACACGATGCGCACGCTGGGCCAGATTTCGACCGAATTCGCCCGCGACACCGCCGACATCAGCGACCGCGAAAACCTGCAACTGCACTGGATCCGGATCGAGGACGTCCCCGAGATCTGGCGCCGGCTCGACTCCGTCGGGCTGCAGACCACCGAGGCCTGCGGCGACTGCCCGCGCGGCATCCACGGATCGCCGCTCGCCGGCGACTCGCTCGACGAGGTGCTCGACCCCTCGGCCGCGATCGACGAGATCGTCCGCCGCTCGCTGGGCAACCCCGAGTACGCCAACCTGCCGCGCAAGTACAAGACCGCGGTCTCCGGCCTGCAGGACGTCTCGCACGAGACGCATGACATCGCGTTCGTCGGTGTCGAGCACCCCGAGCACGGCCCCGGCCTGGACCTGTGGGTGGGCGGCGGCCTGTCGACCAACCCGATGCTGGCCCAGCGCCTCGGCGTGTGGGTGCCGCTGAGCGAGGTGCCCGACGTCTGGGAGGCCGTCACCCAGCTGTTCCGCGACTACGGCTATCGGCGGCTGCGCGCCAAGGCCCGGCTGAAGTTCCTGGTCAAGGACTGGGGCGTCGAGAAGTTCCGTGAGGTCCTCGAAGAGGAATACCTCAACCGACGACTGGTCGACGGCCCCGCGCCCACGCCGGTCAAGCACACCATCGACCACGTCGGCGTGCAGCGAATCAAGAACGGCCTCAACGCCGTTGGCGTCGCGCCGATCGCCGGGCGCGTGTCGGGCAGCATGTTGTCGGCCGTGGCCGACCTGATGGAGAAGGCCGGCTCGGACCGGGCGCGGTGGACCCCGTTCCAGAAGCTGGTCATCCTCGACGTGGCCGACGACAAGGTCGACGAGCTGGTCGCGGGCCTGGACGCGCTGGGCCTGCCGTCGCGGCCGTCGTCGTGGCGCAAGAACACCATGGCGTGCACCGGAATCGAGTACTGCAAGCTCTCGTTCGCCGAAACCCGGGTTCGCACCCAGACGTTGGTGCCCGAGCTCGAGCAGCGCCTGTCCGATGTCGAGTCGCGGCTGGACGCGCCGATCAGCGTGCACCTCAACGGCTGCCCGAACTCGTGCGCCCGCATCCAGGTCGCCGACATCGGGTTCAAGGGCCAGTGGATCGACAACGGCGACGGCACTTCGGTCGAGGGCTTCCAGGTGCACCTGGGCGGCGGCCTGGGCGAGCAGAGCGGCTTCGGCCGAAAGCTGCGCCAGCACAAGGTCACCAGCGCCGAGCTGGGCGACTACATCGACCGGGTGACCCGCAAATACCTCGAAAAGCGCGACAGTGGTGAGGCTTTCGCGTCCTGGGCGCTGCGCGCCGAGGAGGACGACCTGCGGTGAGCACGCTCGTCCTCACCGCCCACGGCAGCCGCGACCCCCGGTCGGGCGCCAACGCCGAAGCCGTGGCCGACCGGCTGACACGGATGCGGCCGGACCTCGACGTGCGGCTGGCGTTCCTCGAGCTCAACGCGCCGAACTTCGTCGACGTGCTGGCCGGGCTGCCCGACTGCCGCCGCGCGGTCGTCGCGCCGTTGTTGCTGGCCAGCGCGTATCACGCGCGCCTCGACATCCCCGAGCAGATCGCCCGTGCCGGGGCCCACGGCGTCCGGCAGGCCGACGTGCTCGGTGAGGACGACCGGCTGGTCACCGTCCTGCGCGAGCGTCTCACCGAGGTCGGGGTGTCCGCGCTCGACGACGATCTCGGGGTGATGGTGGTCGCGATCGGCTCGTCGAACCTGGCCGCCAACGCGCGCACCGCGAAGGTGGCGGCGCGGCTGGCCGCCGGCACCCGATGGGTCGGCGCCACAACGGCATTCGCGACCCGGCCCGAGGCGTCGGTCGCCCGGGCCGCCGAGAAGTTGCGCGGCCGCGGCGCGCGCCGGCTGGTGATCGCGCCGTGGTTCTTGGCGCCGGGATTCATCACCGACGGCGTGTCAACGTTCGCCCGCGACAACGACATTCAGATGGCCGAGCCGCTGGGCGCGCATCGGCTGGTGGCCGAGACCGTGCTCGACCGCTACGACGAGGCGCTGGCGGCCGACGCCGCGGCGTAGGGCCCCGGGCCGCCGAACGTCGACTTGTTGCGGCAAACGCCCGAAAACGCCACCACAACTCGACGCTCGACGCTAGCCCTGCGCTGTCTTGCGGCTGATGATGTGACTCAGCAGGTCGCGGATCGCCCCGGCCGGCGGGGTGCGCCCGCCGACCCAGATCGCCCGAAACTTGCGGCGCAGGTCCAGCTTTGGGATGTGGACCGCGTGCAGGCGTCCGACCGCCAGGTCATCGGCGACCGCCAGCCGGCTCATGGTCGCCGGTCCCGCGCCCGCCAGGACGGCGGCGCGCATCGCCGCCGCCGACGTCAACTCCAGCACAGGCGGCGCCTGTTGCATGTCCTCGCCGAGCACCTGGCGCAGCGCCGCCGCCAGCGAATCGCGGATGCCGGAATGGAGTTCGCGGGACACCAACGGCGTCTGCGCGAGTTCACGCGCGGTCACGATCCGCGACGGTCGCGCCCACTTGTGGTCGGGCGGGACGACGATCACCAACTCGTCCTCCCCCACCACGCAGCTACCCAAACCCTTTGGCGTGCCGGGGTTTTCGACGAAACCGAGGTCGGCGGAGCCGTCGCGCACCGAGGCGATCGCGTGGTCGCTGTTGGTGGCGGTCAGTATGACTTGCGGCGCGGTCTCGCCGCGCCGCGCGGCGTCAGCCTGCAGCGACAGCAGCCAGTGGGGCATGAGTTGTTCGGAGACCGTCTGGCTGGCCGACACCCGGATGCGCTCGCGGCCTTCCTTGCGCAGCGAGCCGAGCCCGGCGTCGATCTCCTGGGCGACGTCGAGCAGGCGGGTCGCCCAGTCCGCGACGATCAGGCCCGCGGGCGTCAGTTGCGAGCCGCGCGTGGTGCGGACGGCCAGGGTGACGCCGATCTGGGCCTCCATGGTGGCCAGGCGCCGCGAGATCGCCTGTTGGGTCAGCCCCAGTTCGCGCGCGGCGCGGCCGAGGCTGCCGGTCTCGGCGATCGCCAAAAACGCCTCGAACGAGGCCAGTTCGGGCAGCCGAGGGCTGAGTGGCATGGTCGACAGCTCACAATCAAATCGTGTGACCACAACTATAGCTTGTGACACCACAACGCCAAACCTCTACTCACGCTCCACCCGGACCGGAAGCATGGGGATATTGCCGCCCGAAAGGGCCGGTGAGCCGCGCGGATGGCGCCGCGCTAAATTAGCCAGCCTGACCGAGTTGCTGCGGCCCCGCAGCCGGCTGACCCCGCTAGCCAGACGGAAGGACAACATTCGTGGCCTACGTGATCGCCGAACCGTGCGTCGACATCAAAGACAAGGCATGCATCGAGGAATGCCCCGTCGACTGCATCTACGAGGGTGCCCGGATGCTCTACATCCACCCCGACGAGTGCGTGGACTGCGGCGCCTGCGAGCCGGTGTGCCCGGTCGAGTCCATCTTCTACGAGGACGACCTGCCCGACGAGCACAGCGGATACCTGCAGATCAATGCCGACTTCTTCACCGAGCTGGGCTCGCCCGGTGGGGCGGCGAAGGTCGGGCTGACCGAGAACGACCCCGCCCCGGTGAAGAGCCTCGAGAGCAGGGCCGAGGCGTCCTAGCGCCCCGCTAATCCCATCCGGACAGGCCGAAGGTGTCGCTGGGTCGCCGGCCGGCCAGTTGCTGCACGACCCACTGGTTCATCGACACTCCCTGTTCGGCAGCTTCCACGGCCAGACGGCTGTGCAGCTCGGGAGATGTTCGGACGACGATCGTGCCGCTGTAGTGGCGATCCGCCATCGGGATCGGTGGCGTTTCACCGCACGCCACCATGGCCTGGATGTGCCGGTCGACGGCCTCCTCGATCTCAACCATCGCCTCCGGTGCCGTGCGCCCGTCACGCCGCATGAACGGCAATTCGAGACACGAGGCGTCGTATCGGTCGTAGTGATGCGACCAGGCGACGCGGTAGGTGTAGTGGTTCACGCCGGGTTGGTAGCACGGGCGCTAGCGTTTTCGCGAGCCACTCATCCCCACCTGGAGCGAGGCGCTCGCGGGGGCGCCGGGCCGAACCGCGTCTGGAGCGCCGGGCCATCCGCGGGAGCGCCCCTCTCCGGACCAATGTGACCGTCCCAAATCCGCTAGCACCGGCGCTATCAAAAACCAGAGCCCCTCACCCGTTTCGTAAGGTGAGGCAATGCGGACAGCTCGAATCATCCACCTCACCCGCCAAATCGGGTCCCTGGCGGTCACCGCGGTGAGCGCGGCGTCCACGCTCAACGCCTACCGCCCGCTCGCGCGCGGCGGCTACCCGTCGCTGTACTCGTGGATGGTCGGGCTCGCCGTCACCGAGTTGCCGCTGCAGACGTTGCTCAGCCAGCTCGGCGGCCTGGCCCTGACGGCACGCCGCCTGGCGCGGCCCGTGCGCATCGCGGCGTGGCTCGTCGCCGGCCTCTCGGCGCTCGGCCTGCTGAACCTGTCCCGCGCCGGCCATCGCGCCAACGTGCCGCTGACCGAGGCGTTGGACGACGGGCTGGGAGCCGATCGGCTCACGGAGTCGGCCAGCCTGTGGCGTCGCCCGGCCGGCAGCGGCACCGCCAAGACGCCGGGACTGCTCCGGATGCTGCGGATCTACCGCGACTACGCCCACGACGCCGACATCAGCTACGGCGAATTCGGCGGCGCCAACCACCTGGACATCTGGCGGCGCCCCGACCTCGATCCGGCGGGCAAGGCGCCCGTGTTGTTCCAGATCCCCGGCGGCGCGTGGACGACGGGAAACAAACGTGGACAAGCGCATCCGTTGATGAGCCACCTCGCCGAACTCGGCTGGATCTGCGTGGCGATCAACTACCGGCACAGCCCGCGCAACACCTGGCCCGACCACATCGTCGACGTCAAGCGCGCCCTGGCCTGGGTCAAACAACACATCGCCGAGTACGGTGGCGACCCCGACTTCATCGCCATCACCGGCGGTTCGGCCGGCGGCCACCTGTCGTCGCTGGCCGCGCTCACCGCCAACGACCCGCAATTCCAGCCGGGGTTCGAGGACGTCGACACCCGCGTGCAGGCGGCCGTGCCGTTCTACGGCATCTACGACTTCACCCGCTTCGACAAGACGCTGCATCCGATGATGCCGGGGCTGCTGATCAAGTCGATCATCAAACAAAAGCCTGCGACCCACCGGCAGACGTTCGAGGCCGCGTCACCGGTCAACCACGTCTCCGCCGACGCGCCGCCGTTCTTCGTCCTGCACGGGCGCAACGACTCGCTGGCCTACGTCGAGCAGGCGCGCACGTTCGTCGAAAAGCTGCGCCAGAAGAGCACGCAGCCGGTGCTCTACGCCGAATTGCCCTTCACCCAACACGCTTTCGATATCTTCGGCTCGGTCCGCGCCGCGCACACCGCGGTGGCCGTCGAGCAATTCCTCGCCGAAATCTACACACGCCAACGCCAGGTCGCCGTCGCGTAACCGCTATCGCCGCAACGACTTACCGCACGGTCACGGTCAGGGTGTAGACGCACCCCGGCTTGGCGTCTTTTTCCACAAAGCTGTTGTAGGTGGCCTCGATGGTGGTGATCCCCGGGCGCATGGCCGCGAACGTCCACGTCTCGGTGCCCGGCGCCCCCAGCGCGTCGGAGGACGGCGGCACGAACTCGTGACTGAGCTGCCTGACGATCGCCGAGTCGCGGATCTTGGTGTCCGGCGTCCACCGGTACGGCGTGGTGTAGTTCGAACCCAACTCCACGACCAACGTGTTGCCGACGTCCAACGTGATGCTCTGGGTGATCTCGCTCTGCGTCAGCACTTCGGTCATGGGGACCTGGAGGGTCTTGGTCGACGGCGGATTCCGGGACGCAAAGTGGCAGCCCACCACCGACGACAGCATGAGCACGGCGACTGTTGCCAGCAGCCTCACCTTCACCAGATCCCCCTTCAAGTCCGCTCCGGAGCCTAATAGGTCTGATCCAGACCGAAGATAGGCGCCGAGGGACCACGGCGCGCAAACCGGGCGGGTCGGGCAGGATGGGCTGGTGTTTGGCCTCGAACTGATCGTCGCTCTGGTCTCCACCGTCATCGTGGGCACGGTCATCGGCCGGCGCTATCGCGTGGGTCCCCCGGTCCTGCTCATCTTGATGGGCGTGCTGCTGGGTCTGGTCCCCCACTTCGGTCATGTGCGGGTCAACGGCGAGGTCGTGTTGCTGCTGTTCCTCCCCGCGATCCTGTACTGGGAGGGCCTGAACACCAGCTTCCGCGAGATCCGGGCCAACGCCCGCATCATCGTGTTCCTCAGCGTCGCGCTGGTGATCGCGACCGCGGTGGCGGTGTCGTGGACGGCGCGGGCGCTGGGCATGAATCCGCACGCGGCGGGCGTGCTCGGTGCGGTGCTGTCGCCCACCGACGCGGCGGCGGTGGCCGGTCTCGCGAAGAAGCTCCCGCGCCGGGCGCTGACCGTGCTGAAGGCTGAGAGTCTCATCAACGACGGCACCGCCCTGGTGTTGTTCGCCGTCAGCGTCCACGTCGCGATCGGCGGGGCCGCGATCAGCCCACCCGAGGTGACCGCGCGGTTCATCGGCTCCTACCTCGGCGGCATCGCCGCGGGGCTGCTCGTCGGCGGCGCGGTGACGCTGCTGCGCAAGCGAATCGACGCACCCCAGGAGGAGGGGGCGCTGAGCCTGGTGACGCCGTTCGCCGCCTTCTTGCTCGCGCAATCGATGGAGTGCAGCGGGGTGGTCGCGGTGATGGTGTCGGCGCTCGTGCTGGCCTATGCCGGACCCGTGGTGATCCGGGCCCGCTCGCGGCTGCAGTCCTCGGCCTTCTGGGACATCGCGACGTTCCTGCTCAACGGCTCGCTATGGGTGTTCGTCGGGGTCCAGATCCCGGGCGCGCTGCGCGGCATCGCCGGCGTCGACGGCGGCATTCGCCACGCGCTGTTCGTCGCGCTGGTGGTCACCGCGGTGGTGATCGTGTCGCGCATCTTCTGGGGTGAGATCACGACGCTGCTGATCCGGCTGATCGACCGACGCCAGGTCCAACGCGAGCGTCGGGTCAACTGGCGCCAGCGCTTCGTCACCGTCTGGGCGGGATTCCGTGGGGCCGTCTCGCTGGCCGCCGCCGTCGCCGTGCCGATGACCACGCTCAGCGGCGCGCCGTTCCCGGACCGCAGCCTGCTGATCTTCATCGTGACGGTCGTCATTTTGGTGACCGTCCTGATCCAGGGCAGCACCCTGCCGGCCGTGGTCCGGTGGGCGAAAATGCCCGAGGACGCCACCCACGCCGAGGAGCTGCGATTGGCCCGCTGCCGGGGGTCCCAGGCCGCCCTCGCCGCCCTGCCCGCGGTCGCCGACGAAGTCGGCATCAGCGACGACCTGCGCCGCCGGCTGCAAACCGAATACGAGGAAAAGGCCGCGCTGGTGTTGGCCACCGAGGACGGCTCGACGGACCACCGCATCCTCAAGGGCCGCGAGAAGGTCCGCCAGGTGCGCCTGGGCGTGCTCGAGCACAAGCGCCGGGAAATCACCGCGCTGCGCAACCAGAATCTCATCGACGACATCGTGTTGCGCGAGTTGCAGAACGAGATGGATCTCGAGGAAGTGCAACTGATCGCCGCCGCAATCGACGACGGCGACGAGGAGGAATAGGGCCCGTCGGTGGCCGACCGTACAGTCGGCCCCATGCTGCAGACCGTCGCGATCCGCGGGTATCGCTCGCTGCGCGAGGTGATCCTGCCGCTGGGCCGGCTGTCGGTGATCACCGGCGCCAACGGATCCGGCAAGTCGTCGCTGTACCGCGCGCTGCGGCTGCTGGCCGACTGTGGGCGCGGCGAGGTGATCGGGTCGCTCGCCCGCGAGGGCGGGCTGCAATCGGTGCTGTGGGCCGGCCCCGAGCAGGTGGCCGGGGCGCGACGCACCGGCAAGACGGAAGGCACCGTGCGCACCCGGCCGGTATCCCTCGAAATGGGCTTCGCTGCAGACGATTTCGGCTATCTGGTGGACCTGGGCATCCCACAGTCCGCCGGGAAGTCGGTGTTCGCCCGCGATCCGGAGATCAAGCGGGAGCTGTTGTTCGCCGGCCCGGTGCTGCGGCCCAGCACGACGCTGGTGCGCCGCTCGCGGGTGTTCGCCGAGGCCAGCGCGGAGGACGGCAACGGTTTCGACGAGCTGTCCCGAGCGCTGCCCTCGTATCACAGCGTGCTGGCCGAATACGCCCACCCGCACGCGCTTCCCGAGCTCGCCGCCGTGCGAGACCGCCTGCGCGGGTGGCGGTTCTACGACGGCTTCCGCGTCGACGACGGGGCGCCCGCCCGGCACCCGCAGGTCGGCACCCGCACCCCGGTGCTCGCCGATGACGGCAGCGACCTCGCCGCCGCGATCCAGACGATCCTGGAAGCGGGGTTCGATGACCTGAGTCGCGCCGTCGCCGAGGCGTTCGACGGCGCCACCCTCTCGGTGGCCATCCACGACGGGCTGTTCGACCTTCAGCTGCGGCAGCGCGGCATGCTGCGGGCGTTGCGCGCGGCCGAGTTATCCGATGGCACACTGCGTTTCCTGCTGTGGGCCGCGGCTCTGTTGAGCCCGCAACCGCCCTCGCTGATGGTGCTCAACGAGCCCGAGACCTCGCTGCACCTGGACCTGGTGGCGCCGCTGGCGTCGCTGATCCGCACCACCGCCGCCAAGACCCAGGTGGTGGTCGTCACGCATTCGCGCGCGCTGCTGGACTTCCTGGACGCGGCGCCGATGAGCGACGACTCCGACGGCGCCCTCGAGATCGAGCTGTATAAGGACTGGGGCGAGACGCGCATCGCGGGCCAGACCCTGATCACGACGCCGCGGTGGGATTGGGGCGCGCGCTAGGGCTCTCGGCTTCTGCGGGCCTTCTCGCGTCGAGTGTGAATCCTGGGCGCTGCGAGTGAAACCTGGGCGGGCTTTCTCGGCGCGTCGCCGCCGTGGCTTCACTCTGAAAGCCCTCAGCGCACACCCAACATAAATTGCCCGATAGGCAATATTGCCTATCGGGCACGTTTTGCGTACGGTGTCACTCATGAGCGGACTGCGCGAGCGCAAAAAGGCGGACACCCGGCGCGCCCTCAGCGACGCCGCGCTGCGTCTGGCTTTCGAGCGCGGGCTGGACAACGTGACGCGTGAAGACGTCGCCACCATGGCGGGCGTGTCACTGCGCACGTTCACCAACTACTTCGGCGGCAAATACGAGGCGCTGGCCTACCGGCAAGCCGAACGCCTGCGCCGCAGCATCGCATTGCTGCGGGGGCGTCCCGCCGACGAGCCACTGTGGACGGCGATCACAAACGCCGTGCTGGAGCCCCTGGAAGACGATTTCGGCGACGTCTACGGCGAGGAGAACCGGGCGCCCAGCCGCCAGGAACTCGTCGAGGTGCGCAAGCTGCTCATGCAGCCACAGGTTCGGAACTCGGTGCCCCAGAACCTTTTCGACGAGTTCCTCCAGGTGATCGCCGAGCGCACCGGCACCGACCCGGAGCATGACCTGTACCCACGCTTGGTCATGGCCGTCGTGCGGGCCGTCGGCGACGCCGCGGCGGACGCCTATGCGTGGGCCGATCCCCCGGTCGCGATCACCACGCTGATCCGCTCGGGCTTTGCCGCCGTCGAGGCGGGGCTACCGGAACCCACCAGAAAGAAGGCAGCTCATGGCTGACGAACACGCACAGGTCGTCATCGCCGGTGCGGGCCCCAACGGGCTGATGCTGGCCTGCGAGCTGGCGCTGGCCGGCGTCAGGCCCGTCGTGCTGGACACCCTGCCCGGTCCCAGCTCCGAGCCGAAGGCCAACGGCCTTGTCGGGCAAGTCGTTCGGATGCTCGACATGCGCGGCCTGTATCGGGACTTCACCGGCGACGAGGGGCCGCCACAGCCCAGCCCGGGATGGATGTTCGCGGCCATGCCGCTGATCTTCGCCGAGGGCCACGACAACCCGATGTATGCGATGCTCATGCCCCAGCCCCGGCTCGTGCGGCTGCTCGAGAAGCGGGCCCGCGACCTCGGCGTCGATGTGCGCTGGGGCCACGAGCTCGTCGCGATCGCACCGGGAGCGGAATCCGTTGCGCTGCAGGTGTCGTCACCCGAACGCGACTACGCCATCGCCGCCGGCTACGCCGTCGGCGCGGACGGTGGGCGCAGCCTGGTGCGCAAGACCCTGGGCATCGACTTTCCCGGCGCCACCTCACCGATGGTCGCTCGCCTGGCCCACGTGCACATTCCTGACCAGTACCGGCGCCCGGACATCGCCAGCGTCGAAGTCCCCGGATTCGGTCCGCTTCGCTTCGGGCACAGCCGCTTTGACCGCGGCGGGATGATCTATGCCGAGTTCGAGCCGGGCCGCGCGATGCTCGGAACCATCGAATTCGGCCCGCCGGCGGCCGAGGTGCCGATGAGTCTGTCCGAGTTGCGCGAGAGCGCGCGCCGCGTACTCGGCGCCGACGTTCCGTTCGAAGAACCGAAAGGCCAGGGGCCGCACGCCCTTCGGCGCATCAACGGGCAGAACACCCGGCACGCCGAACGCTACCGCGACGGCCGGGTCCTGCTGCTCGGCGACGCCGCGCACGTGCACAGCGCGATGGGCGGGCCGGGCCTGAACCTGGGGCTGCAGGACACCATGAACCTGGGCTGGAAACTGGCCGCCGAGATCCACGGCACGGCACCGGCCGGACTGCTCGACACGTACCAGTCCGAGCGCCATCCGGTCGGCCAGCGCGTCATGATGCACTCGCTGGCCCAGATCGCGCTCATGGCACCGGGACCCGAAGTCGCCGCGCTGCGAACGCTGTTGGGCGAGCTCTTCACCTTCTCGGACGCACAACGCCACATGGCGGCGCTTCTCGCCGGCTCCGACGTGCGATACGACGTGGGCGACGACCACCCGCTGTCGGGCCACCTCGTGCCCGACCTGACCCTCGATGACGGCCGACGAGTGGCCGAAGTCCTCCATGCCGGCCGCCCGGTCCTGCTCGACCTCGGCGGCGGCGTCGTCGCGAACGCGGCACAAGGTTGGGTCGATCGGGTCGACGTCGTCGCCGCTACCGCCACCGAGCGACCCGCCGCGGCTCTGCTGATCCGGCCGGACGGCTACGTAGCATGGGCGACCGACGAATTCGGGCCCACGCACGAAGAGGCCCTGCACGCGGCGTTGAACCGCTGGTTCGGGCCGCCGGCGCACGGATAGCCCCGCCCGCAAGCGAAATTCACAGACTGTTCAGGCCCGCGTCGGCTCGGCATTGATGAGTGCACACGCGCACCGCGTGTCCTCGCGTTATGCGCGTTGTACAGGTCGCCAATTTCTACGGCCCTCGCTCCGGCGGCCTTCGCACCGCGATCGACCGGCTGGGCGCCGAATACTGCGCCAGCGGTCACGAGGTCTTCCTGATCGTCCCCGGACAGCGCACCGAGCGCGTCCAGCTGTACACCGGAGTGGTGCGAATCACGCTGCCCGCCAGACTGATTCCCCGCACCGGCGGCTACCGTGCGGTCATGCCGGGACCCGTCAAGGCCCTCCTGGCGGCGTTGCGGCCCGACGCGCTCGAGGTGTCAGACCGGCTCACGCTGCGATCGCTCGGGCGGTGGGGACGCGAGCACGGCGCTACGACGCTGATGATCTCCCACGAGCGCCTGGATCGCCTTGTGGGTCAGGTTCTTCCGCGCCGGGCCGCGCGCAAGTTCGCCGACCTGGCCAACGCACGCACCGCCGCGAACTACGACACCGTGGTGTGCACCACCGGTTTCGCCCGCGAGGAGTTCGACCGGATCGGTGCCGGCAACACCGTCACCGTCCCGCTGGGCGTGGATTTGCAGACATTCCATCCGCGCCGCCACTCGCCTTTGGTGCGCGGCCGCTGGGCGGCGCCATCGCAGATGCTGCTCGTCCACTGCGGCCGGCTGTCGGTGGAAAAGCGCGTCGACCGCAGCATCGACGCGCTCGGCGCGTTGTGCCACGCCGGCGTCGACGCCCGGCTCGTGGTCGTGGGCGAGGGCCCGCTGCGGGCCCGGCTGCAGCGCCAGGCCGCGCGGCTACCGGTCGACTTCACCGGTTTCATCTCCGATCGCGACGTGGTGGCGCAACTGCTGGCCTCGGCCGACGTGACGCTGGCCCCGGGGCCGCACGAGACCTTCGGGCTCGCCGCCCTGGAATCGCTGGCGTGCGGCACACCGGCCGTGGTCTCGCGCACCTCGGCGCTGACCGAGATCGTCACGCCGGACAGCGGCGCGTCGGCCGACAACGACCCGGCCGCCATCGCGAAAGCGGTCAGCGCCATCGCCGGCCGGCCCGAACGCCAGCGCCGCGTTTCCGCGCGGCGCCGCGCCGAGGACTTCACCTGGCATCGCGCCGCAACCGGCATGCTCGCGTCGATGGGCGCGCCGGCCGTTACCGGCGGCGCTTCCGAACGGACCGCATAGCCCCTCACACCGCGTCATCCGGCTGGCTAGTCTCGATGCAGATAACGAGGAGGGGCCAGTTGCAAGCACGCGATCAGGTGTTGATCACCGCCGCCGAGTTAGCCGGCGTCATCGAGGCCGGCGATCCGGTGAGCGTCCTGGACGTGCGGTGGCGGATCGACGAACCCGACGGGCGCGCGACTTACCTGGAGGGGCATATTCCGGGCGCGGTGTACGTCTCGCTCGAGGACGAACTCAGCGACCACTCCGTATCCGGCCGGGGTCGTCATCCCCTGCCCTCGGGACGCGACGTGGAGGCCGCGGCGCGACGCTGGGGAATCCGGCGGGACGCGCTGGTGGTGGCCTACGACGACTGGAATCGGGCCGGCTCCGCGCGCGCCTGGTGGGTGCTGAGCGCGGCCGGACTGGACAACGTCCGCATCCTCGACGGTGGTTTGGCCGCGTGGCGCTCGGCCGGCTACGGCCTCGAGACCGGTCCCGTCGAGCCGGCAACCGGCAATGTGGTTGTGCCGCATGCTGATTTGTATGCCGGACGCCTTCCGACGCTGACGGCCGAGCGGGCGGGCGAGGGCACCGTGCCGCTGCTCGATGCGCGAGCGCCGGAGCGCTACCGCGGCGACGTGGAACCCCTCGATGCCGCCGCGGGACACATCCCCGGCGCCAAGAACCTACCCAGCGTCGCCGTCCTGGCGGCCGATGGCACCTTCCTCGACGACGACGCCGTTGCTCGACTGCTGTCCGATCGCGGGATCGCGCGTCACGACACGGTGGCCGCCTACTGCGGCTCGGGTGTCACCGCGACGGTCACGATCGCGGCCCTCGCCGCGATGGGCCGGGACGCGGCCTTGTATCCCGGGTCGTGGTCGGAGTGGAGTTCGGATCCGTCCCGCCCGGTGGAACGCGCCTGAATCACGTTGTGCAGGGCAGCCTTTTGATGCCGTGGAAGAACGACGAGCGCAGCCGGTCGGGCGGCCCGGTGACGGCCACGCCCGGCACGCTCGAATAGAGCTCTTCGAGCATGACGCGCAGCTCGAGCCGGGCCAGTTGCGCGCCGAGGCAGAAGTGCACTCCCCCGCCGCCGAACGCGGCATGACCGGCGTCGGGGCGGGTGACGTCGAACTGGTCCGCGCGGTCGAAGACGTCCTCGTCGCGGTTGGCGGACAGGTAGTGCATCAGCACCCAGTCGCCGGAAGGGATCCGCTGCCCGCGGATCTCGACGTCGCGGGTCACGGTGCGCCGGAAGTGCATCACCGGAGTCGCCCAGCGCAACAGCTCTTCGACCGCGGGCTTGATGGCCGCGGGATCGCGGGCGAGCAGCGCCTGTTGCTCGGGGTGCGCGGCGAGCGCCACGATGCCGTGACTCAGCGTGTTGCGGGTCGTTTCGTTGCCGGCGATCGCCAGCAGCAGGAAGAACTCGTTGAGCTGGTCGCCGTTGAGCTTTTCGCCGTCGACCTCCGCGGCGAGCAGTGCCGACAAGATGTCGTCGGTGAGGCCATGCTTGCGCCGATGTTCGACCAATTCGTTGCAGTAGGCGAACATTTCGGCGGCGGCCTGGCCGAGGGCTTCGGGTGTGGGGGCGTAATCGGGATCTTCGATGCCCAGGCTGCCGATGGCGTTGCTCCAGCGGAACACGTCCATGCGGTCCTCGGCGGGAACCCCGAGGACATCGGCGATGACCTGCAAGGACATCTCGGCGGAAATGTCTGTCACGGCGTCGAATTCGCCCTTGTCGGTGATGGCGGCGACGATGTCGCGGGCCACCTGCCGCATTTTCGGTTCCAGCCGCTGGACGTTGCGGACGGTGAAGCCCTGGTTGATCAGCTTGCGGAAGTGGATGTGGCGGGGTGGATCGATGCCGGGCAGCATGGCCGAGTCGGGCCCGGCCTCGGCCTCCACCAGTGTGTTGCCCTTGCTGCTGCTGAAGGTGTCGGTGTCGCGGCTGACCAGGCGCACGTCGGCGTGTTTGGTCAACAGCCATGCCCTGGGCAGCCCGGGCAGCTGCACCGGGTGCACCGGCGAGGTGGTGCGCAGCCTCGCCATCGCGTCGTACGGGGCGCCGGCGACGAAGGTGTCGGGGTCCAGTACGGCGGCCGCGTCGCGGTCGGCCGCGGTGTCCAGGTTCTGCGGGACCAGGGATTTCACCAGTGTGGGTTTGGCGACGCTCACGACGGCACCGATCCTTCCTGAAGCGAGGCCTTGATCCCGGCGATGATCACCTCGAGGCCCGCGCGAAAGTGGTTGGCGGCCTGACGCTTGCCGCGTCTGACGGGCCGCGTCTCCTGCAGGCTCACCGAACCCAGCAGGTAGGTGTACAGCACCGAGTGGGCCGCCGCCGCAACCGGTTTGGTGACGCCGGCCTCGGCGAGCAGCGAGCGGCTGAGCTTGTCGAGTCGGCGGGCTGAGTCCCCGCCGCCACCGGTTTGCAGGACGGCCGCAATGCCCGGCACCGACAAAATGACTTCGCGGGCGGCGCAGTAGAGCTCGGCCAGCCGGGTGTCCCAGGGCCCCGTCTCGACGACCGTGATATCGGCCAGCACGGATTCGGCGAGCAGGTCCAGGGCGGCCTGTTTGCCCGGCACGTGGTAGTACACCGAGGGCACCGCGGCGCCGAGCTCGGCCGCCAGCGCACGCATCGTCACGCCCTGCACGCCGACGCGGCGGGCGAGGTCACGCAGCGAGGCCACCACGCGGGCGCGGTCCAGTTCGCCGTAGCGGCGGCGCACCGCGGCCGTCATCGCGACACTCCCCGACTCGCAACGGGCCCAGATTCGAGCACTGTTAGAATCTACCCCGGCATGAATCATCCTGGGAAGACCACGTTATGACCGGCCGGCTGGACGGCAAGGTCGCGATCATCACCGGGGCCAGCACCGGCCTGGGCCCCGTGCTGGGCGCGTTGTTCGTGCGCGAGGGCGCCAAGGTGCTACTGGCGGCGCGACGCGAAGAGCTGGTCCGCGAGGCCGCGCAGGCGGCCGGCCCCGGCGCCATCGACATGCGCGCCGACGTGACCGACGAGAACGACGTCGCCGCCATGGTGAGTCGAGCCGTCGACGAGTTCGGTCAGGTCGACATCCTGTGCAACAACGCCGCCGCTCCCGGCCAGGACCGCTGGATCTGGGAACAGACGCTGGACAACTGGAACGACACCATCGCCATCGACGTCACCGCAGCGATGCTGTGCACCCGCGAGGTGCTCAACCAGTCGATGCTGCAGCGCCGCCGCGGCGTCATCCTGAACTTCTCCTCCACCGTGAGTTACTCCGGCATGGTCCGCAAAACGCACTACGTCACCGCCAAGGCGTCGCTGCGGGCGTTCACCAAGGCCGTCGCCCTCGAGGTGGGCCCGCACGGCATCCGGTGCAACTGCATCGTGCCCGGGGCCATCGACACCGACCTGTGGCGCAAGTGGGTGCAACGCACCGCCGACGAGCAGGGCGTCGACGCCGAAACGGTCCGCGCGAGGCAGCTCAAAGGCGTTGCCCTGCGAGATATCTCTTCGCCGGAGGACATCGCGAACCTGGCGTTGTTTCTGGCCAGCGACGAGAGCCGCACCATCACCGGCCAATCGATCCCGGTCGACGCCGGAGGGTACATGCAGGGATGAGCGGTCACGCCAAACTGTCGGTGGCCACCCCGGTCGTGACGATGTTTCCCCGGAGCGCCGGCGACTGGGAGAAGGACGCCACCATCGAGGACCTGGCGCAGATCGCCGAGGCCGCCGATCGGCTCGGCTACCACCACCTGACCTGTAGCGAGCACGTCGCGCTCCCCGCCGCCGAAACGGGCCGGCGCGGCACCCGCTATTGGGATCCGCTGGCGACCTTCGGCTACCTGGCGGCGCGCACCCGGCGAATTCGGTTGGCCACCAACGTGCTGGTGCTCGGCTACCACCACCCGCTCGAGATCGCCAAACGCTACGGCACCCTGGACCGGGTCAGCGGCGGCAGGCTGATCCTGGGCGTCGGCGTCGGCAGCCTCAAGGAAGAGTTCGACCTCCTCGGCGCGCCCTTCGACGACCGCGGCCGCCGCGCCGACGACGCGCTGCGGGCCCTGCGCGCCGCCCTGTCGGCGCCCGAACCCGAATACCACGGGGAGTTCTATTCCTTTGGCGGCATGGTCGTCGATCCCTGCGCGGTCCAAGACCGCGTCCCCCTGTGGATCGGGGGGCAAACGCTGCGATCGCTGCGCCGAGCCGCCACACTGGCCGACGGTTGGGCACCCTTCAACGTGGGCCTGCGCCAGGCGCGAGACTGGCTGGGCCGCTTCGACTTCGGACCCGGCTTCGACGTCGTCCTGCCCCCGCCCGCACTGCTGGACCCCATCGGTCAACCGGAACAAACCCGCGACCTGCTGGGTGAGACGGCCGCGCACGGTGCGACCATCGTCAGCGCCGCGTTCCGCCACACCTCGCTGCCGCATTACCTGGAGAACCTGCAGGCGCTCGCCGAACTCCATCCCCCGACGGGCGGCGCCTAATGCGCGTCAAGGCAGGCATTTTCAGTCTCACGGCCGCGGCGCCGCCCGATGACGACGGCAGCTATCTGCACTGGCACCTGCTGGATCACATGCCCGAGCAATACCAGCTGCCCGGCATCGTGCACGGGTTGCGGTGGATCGCCGACGGCGATTACGCCGGGCACCGCCTCGCCGCCCACGGCCCCCTGGGCGAAATCGGCAACGCGGTGCACTATTTGGTCACCGATCCCGTCGAAGAGACCTTCGACGACTTCGTCACCCTCGGCCGCGCGTTGCGCGACAACGGCCGCTTCTCCGTCGTGCGGCCGTCGCTGCAAGTGGCCGGCTTGCGTCTGCTGCAGTGGCGGTCCTCGCCGCACGCACTGATCTCGCCCGAGGTGGTGCCGTTTCGGCCGCACCGCGGCATCGTGCTGATCGTCGAGGAGCCCACCGACGGCCGACCGGACGAATGGTTGCAATGGCTGCACGCCGAGCACTATCCGGCGCTGCTGGCGACGCCGGGCACGGCCGGGGCGTGGACCTTCGGGTCCAGTGCCGGATGGAGCCACCTGCCCCGGGGCTGGCGAACCGACCACCAGTACATCAGCGTCATCTACCTCGACGAGGATCCGCTGGCCACCACCGACGCGCTGGCTCCTCACATCGAAGAGCGTTGGCGCTCAACGGCTGTGCGGCCGGTGTTCGCCGGGCCGCTGCGCAGCATGATCGCCTGGGAGGCCTGGCCGTAGCGCCGCTACGAGGCGCAGCAGGTGGGCTCCGAGTCGTCGGCGGGACCGAACGTCTCGGAATCGGCCTTCACCTTGTAGATCTCCCAACGTTCACCGCTGGGACCGCTGACCCACACCTTGTCTTGGGTGGCATAGCAACACGTCGAGTCGATCTCTTCGTCGGTGAGCACACCGGCCTCGGTCAGTCGGTGGCTTTCGGTAAGCACGGCCTCGCTGGAGTCGACCTCGACGCCGAGGTGGTTGAGGGTGCCTCCGTGGCCGCGGCTTTCCATCAAGACCAGTTTGAGCGGCGGGTCGGCAACGACGAAGTTGGCGTATCCGGGTTTGACCTTGGCCGGGTCGACGCCAAAAAGCCTGGTGTAGAACGCGATCGCCTCGTCGAGGTCGTCGACGTTGAGTGCCAGTTGAACTCGCGACATGGTGTTACCTTCCTTTCGCGGTGGGTATCTGGATCGTCATCGTGGTTCCGAGCAGTTCCCCGATGAGGGCACGAACACGCTCGGCGATGTCCTCGCGGATGTTCCGCACCGTGTCGACCGGCTGACCGGCGGGATCGGGCAGGCTCCAGTCGCGGTATGAGACGCCCGGGAAAACCGGGCAGGTATCACCACATCCCATGGTGATCACCACATCACTCGTCTGCACGGCTTCGGTGGTAAGGAGTTTCGGGACGCCGGTGAGATCGATGCCCCATTCGGCCATCACGGCCATCGCCGCGGGATTGATCTGATCGGCGGGTTCCGTTCCGGCGGAACGGACGTCGACACGATCACCCGCAAGATGGTGCAGCAGCGCAGCGGCCATCTGGGAACGACCGGCGTTGTGCACGCAGACGAACAGGACGCTGGGCCGCTCAACGCTCGACGAGGGATTCGAAACCGTACCGAACAAACGGGGCCGCAAAGCCAGGGAGACGTAAACCAAGGCGACCAAGACCGGAACCTCGATCAGGGGCCCGACCACACCGGCCAGGGCCTGACCCGAAGCGGCGCCGTAGGTGGCGATTGCCACGGCGATCGCAAGCTCAAAGTTGTTGCCGGCGGCGGTGAAAGCCAGTGTGGTGGTGCGCGCATATCCGAGCCGCAGCAGCACCCCCAGCACATATCCGCCCGCCCACATGATCGCGAAGTACGCCAGCAGCGGTACCGCGATCCGGGCGACATCCCAAGGCCGCGAGGTTATCTGGTGACCCTGCAGCGCGAAGAGGATGACGATGGTGAACAGCAACCCGTACAACGCCCATGGCCCGATCCGGGGCAGGAAACGACTCTCGTACCAACCGCGGCCCTTGGCGCCTTCGCCCAGACGCCGCGACAGGTATCCGGCAAGCAGCGGGAGCCCCAGGAAAATGAGGACGGACTTCGCGATCTGCCAAGCGGATACGTCGATCCCGGTCGTGCTCAGCCCCAGCCACCCCGGCAGCACGGCCAGGTAGAACCAGCCCAACGCGGCGAACATGACGACCTGGAAGATCGAGTTCAAGGCGACCAGGACCGCGGCGGCTTCGCGGTCGCCGCAGGCAAGGTCGTTCCAGATGATCACCATGGCGATGCAGCGCGCCAGCCCCACGATGATCAGCCCGGTGCGGTACTCGGGCAGGTCCGGCAGCAGGAGCCAGGCTAGCGCGAACATGACGGCGGGCCCGACCAGCCAGTTCAGCGCCAGCGATGTCACCATCAATTTGCGGTCCGCGGTCACGGTATCCAGCTGGTCGTAGCGGACTTTGGCCAGCACCGGATACATCATCACCAGCAGGCCGATCGCGATGGGCAAGGAGATCCCGTCGACCTGAACGGCGCTCACCGCCCGTCCCAGGCCCGGGACGAGGCGGCCCACCAACAAGCCGGCGACCATGGCCATCGCGATCCATCCCGGGAGGAACCGATCCAACGTCGAAAGCCGCGCGCTTACCGTCTGACTCATGAGCTGCATCCCGTGGCCGATAGAGCATCAACGTGCAGCACCGACGAAAGCTGTTGCAACGCCGCGGGAACCACCCAGTAGTACACCCACGTGCCACGTCGTTCGCAGTCCAAAAGGCCTGCGGAACGCAGCGTCTTCAGGTGATGGGAAATCGTCGGCTGCGACAGGTCGAATGTCCGGGAGATCTCACAAACGCAGGCCTGACCTCCCGGGTGGCTGGCGATCAGGCTCAGGAGCCGCAAGCGCACCGGATCGCTGAGTGCCTTGAACATCGCCGCCAGTTCCGCGGCTTGCGGCTCGGCCAGGGCGGCCGCCCCCAACGCCGGGCAACACCTCGATTGATTCGACATCCATCTATATAAACACATATCGAATCAGGACGCCAGGTTTTATAGTCCTCATGACCGTCTAGCGGAGGACCGATATGACAAACGTTCGGCCGTGGATCGTTCGTGCGGCTACCGCGCTCGGCGTGCTGGCGCTGGGGGCAACGTCCTGTTCGGGCAAGGACAGTCACCCGGCGGCTCCCACCACCTCGACTCCCGCCCTGACCAGCACGACCGTCATGATCGACGGGAACAAGCACACACTCATCGCCGCGGTCGACTGCACCAGCTCGGCGGCCCAGCCGAATGGGTCGCCGCCGGAGTCGGGAGACCTCACGACCCGCATCAGCGTGCACGACGACGCGGCGTCGGTGTCTCTGGCCGTCTCGGACGAACGGCCGCCCACCGTCGACGGCTTCGCGATTTCGCTCAAGCTCGACAACGGCCAGTATCAGCTGCCGTATCAGGGAACCAATTCACCCAATCAGGTTCAGGCGACCAAGGACGGTAAGGGCTACACGATCACCGGCACCGGCCAGGCGACCACACCCGGCCAAAGCGGGGTGCGCGACGTGAGATTCGGCATCCACGTGACATGCCCCTAACCGACGCGGTTGTCTGCCGCGGCCTCCTCTGAGAGGCTGGCAGCTTGGACATCTTCGCGCAGTGGCAACGCGGCGGCACCGAACTTCGTTGGCGGTCGACCACCGCGGCCAACGACGCCCGAGAAGTCGCGATCTTCAGTCGCCGTTGCGGTACCCCCGGCGCCCCCGCGCTGGTGCTGGTGCACGGCTTTCCGACGTCGAGCATCGACTACTTCGCCCTGGCGGCCGAGCTGGCCGCGGAGTTCGACATCTACCTGCTCGACTTCCCCGGCTACGGACTCTCCGACAAACCGCCCGAGCCATACGTGTATTCGCTCTACGACGATGCGCGGCTGCTGGTCTATGCCATCACCGAAGTGTGGCAGCTCATGGATTACCGCATGCTCACGCACGACCGCGGCAGCAGCGTCGGCATGATCGCCCTGGGCATGCTGGCCGCTCAGGAGCCGACGGTGCTGCCCGCCGACCTGATCGTGACGAATGCCAATATCTACCTTCCGCTTTCGAATCTCACCGCGTTTCAGACCGCACTGCTCGATCCCGGGACTGGGCGCGCCACCGCGGCGGCGACGACGCCGGAGATGCTGGCGGCCGGCCTGGGCGCCAGCACGTTCATGCCGCGGCGGACATTGGACGATCCGGAGATCGCCGCGCTGGCCAAATGTTTCGCCCACAATGACGGAATTCGGGTGCTGCCCGACACCATTCAATACCTCCACGAGCGCGCCGCCGACGAAACCAGTTGGCTTGAAGCGCTTTCCACGAGCGACGTCAACACCACCGTGGTGTGGGGGGTTCACGACAGCGTGGCACCGTTGCGGGTTCCCAACCATGTCTGGCAGGCGTATCTGAAGAACAAGCCGGGCCGCAACCGCTACTGGGTGGTACCCGGCGCCGATCATTATCTGCAGTGCGACGCCCCGGGACAGCTGGCGCAGATCGTGCGCCTTACCGCCCAGGGCGGGGACATCCCGCTGCAGACGCTGGGAAGCCAGCCCGACGGTGCGGTACTGGTCGATCAGAGCGATCAGAGCGATCCCTAGCCTTCGCCGAGCGTGACGGCACAGTCACATTCGGCGCCGAGCGTGACTGTGCCGTCACGCTCGGCGGCCAACAGGCCCGCACCTTACCCGGTGACAACCGGCAGGCGCGCCCAGCCGCGCACGCTGGCGGTGTGCGCGCGCTCGGCATTGGCGTAGTCGACCTCCCAGTCCGGCCAGCGCTTGAGGACCTCTTCGAAGGCCACCCGCCCTTCCATCCGGGCCAGCGCCGAGCCCAGGCAGAAGTGCAGGCCCTGCCCGAAGCTGAGGTGCCCGCCCGGCTGCCGGTGGATGTCGTAGCGGTCCGGATCAGCGAACCGCCGCGGGTCGCGATTGGCGGAACCGTTGAGCAGCAACATGAATGAACCCTCAGGCACCAAGCGGCCATACTGCTCGGCGTCCTGGGCCACGTAGCGCGCCTGGACCGGCGACGGGGGTTCGAAGCGCAGTGTCTCCTCGATCGCCCCGGGGATCAGGGACGGGTCGGTGGCGAGTTCGCGGCGCTGGTCGGGGTGATCCGACAGCAGCTGACCCATGAAGCCGATAAGCCGCGCGGTCGTCTCGTTGCCGGCGCCGGCGATCATGGCGGTGTAGGCCAGCACCTCGGTGCGCGACAGCGGGCGCCGGGTGCCGTCGGGTTCGTCGATCTCGGCCCGCAGCAGCTCGGTCATCAGGTCGTCGGACGGATGGCTGGCCCGCCACTCGATGTACTCGGCGAACAGGGCAATGGAATTCGCGAAGATGTTCGCGTCGACCGCGGCCGGGTCGCTGTCCTTGGACAATTCGATGTTGGCGACGCTGCGGTCGCGGATCTTCTCCTGGTCGGCCTCGGGGATGCCCAACAGGTAGCCGATGGTCCGCATCGGCATCATCGCCCCGAGATCGGCGATGAAGTCGAAGCCATCCCCGCCGACCAGCGGGTCCAGCTCGCGGACACAGAACCCGCGCACCAGATCCTCCACGGCGAGCATGCGCCGCGGCGTGAAGACGCGCGACAGCAGCTTGCGGTGCAGGTCGTGCAGGGGCGGGTCTTCGAACAGCAGAATGCCCGGCGGCACTTCGATATTGGCGAACAGGATGTCGGCGGTGGTGCCCCGCCCGGAGCGGTAGGTCTGCCAGTTCGGCAATTCGCGGGCCACGTCCTCGTAGCGGCTCAGCGCGTAGAAGTTGTATTTCTCGTTGTAGTACAGCGGTGCTTCTTCGCGCATGCGCTTCCACACCGGGTAGGGGTCGTCGTCGATGGTGGAGTCGAAGGGGTCGTAGTACAAGTCGATCGCACTGGTGTCTGTCATGAACCAATTCCTCTGGTGCAGTGGCGGATTGGGCTGGTCAGCCGTTCCTGTGCAGGAAGCCGTGCAAGATGGCCTGGATGAGTTCGTCGACGATGGTCTCCCTCGACGGCGGCTCGGTCCCGAAGTAGGTCGACCGCAACGCCGCCATGCCGGCGATCATCGCGACCGTCGAGTGGGCGGGCAGGTCGGGATGGTCCGAGCGCAGGCCCCGCAGGTGCATGCCCTCGGCGCTGATCTGGCCGAGCGCCGTGATGGCCTGCCGGATCTCGGCGATGCCGGCGTCGGCCTTTTCCTCCTCGCTGAGCGCCTCGGATGCCATCAGGGTCAACAGCAGGCCCTGGTGTTCGACGAACACGTCGTAGAGCTGCCCGACGAACCGGCGCGCCAGCTCCTCCTCGTCGGTCTCCTCCGGGACGACCGACTGCCAGGTCCGGCGGAAATCCTCGACGAAATCGGTGAAGGGCAGGACGAGCGCCTCACGAAACAACGCCGCCTTGGAGCCGAAATGGCGAAACAACAGGTGCTCGGTAACGCCTGCGGCCTGGGCGATTTCACGCGTCGTCGTGCTGCGGTAGTCCTGGCGGGCGAAGCGCGCCCGGGCGGTGTCGAGCAGCAGCTTGCGCGGTGCGCCGCGGGGACGGCGGACCGAGGCCGATGGGGTCGACGCCTCCGCCGCGCCGCGTTTCGCGCTGGACGGCCGCTGGGCCACGTGGCTGCCTCCTCACCCGATGGTTGACTGCCTTTAGGATAGTGTGCACTATCTAATGAGTCGAGCTCGAATCGGAAGGAGTTGCGACTGTGGGCGCTGTCATCATGCTGGGCACGCTGTTCGGCCTGATCGTTCTGATCTTCGGGCTGGTGTTGCGCTTCGACCCGCAGGCACGCGGGAGTCACGGGGCCGACCAGTGAGTTCGCAAATGACGCCGGTGATGCAGGCGGCCAGCGACTTCGCGCTCGTCGGGGGCATCACGTTCACCGCCCTGGGGATCTATCTGAGCGTGCGCCAGCGACGCGTGCACCCGCTGCTGCTGCTGTGCATCTCGGCGATGTCGTTCTCGTGGATCGAAGCCCCGTACGACTGGGCGATGTACGCGCAGTTCCCGCCGGCTATCCCGCGGATGCCGTCGTGGTGGCCACTGAACATGACCTGGGGCGGGCTGCCGCTGTTCGTCCCCGTCGGCTACATCTCCTATTTCGTGCTGCCGGCCGTGACCGGAGCCGCGCTGGGCCGATGGCTGGCCGCCAGATTCGGCTGGCGCAAGCCCCAGACGCTGTTGGTGGTCGGCCTCATCGTCGGCTTCTGCTGGGCGCTGTTCTTCAACGGGTTCCTGGGCGCCAAGCTCGGGGTGTTCTATTACGGCCGCGTGATTCCCGGGCTCGCGATCCGCGAGGGGACCCTGCACCAGTACCCGCTCTACGACTCGCTCGCGATGGGCATCCAGATGATGCTCTTCACCTACCTGCTGGGCCGCACCGACACCCAAGGGCGCAACGTCATCGAAATGTGGGCTCAGAACAGGTCAAAGAGCCGGGTCACCTCCTCGCTCCTGTCCGTCGTCGCGGTGATCGTCATCGGAAACGTGCTCTACGGCGCCGTTTTCGCGCCCCACCTGGCGACCAAGCTGGGCGGCTGGGTGACCACCGAGCCGCCGGCGGGCGAGCTGTTCCCAGGCGTCCCGAACCAACCGCGCTAGCCACCGAGCGTCGAGTTCGTGCCCATGTCCCACCACAACCCGACGTTCGGCGCCAAGGAGTTCCGATGAGTTACGAAAGCAACGCCGAGCCGGTCAAAATCGGCTACCTGATGGACTTTCGGTTGCCCGAGGGTTTTCCCACGACGTATTTCGAGGACCTGACGCAGCCGTTCGACCTCGTGTTCAAGAGCGGCGTCGAGCAGGGGCTGATCGATCGGCCGATCGAGATCGTCTACCGCGAGGTGGAGGGCCTGCCGAAGGGATCGGTCAAGGCGGTCATCGACGCCTACGGCGAATTGTGCGACGAGGGCTGCCTGGCGATCTTCGGCCCCAACATCGGCGACAACGCGATCCCGACGCGCGAGGCCATCGAGGAGCGCTTCAAGGTTCCCTGCATCAGTGTCACCGGTTCCGACGTCGCGCTCGGCGAATGGTTCTTCGCGTTCCCGATGGGCTCGCACACCGACGAGCCGATCTTCTGGTCCGATCTGCTGGCCAAGGGCGGTCACACCGAGATCGGTGTGCTCGTCGAGCAATCCCTGGTCGGCGAGGCCTATCTGCAGAACCTCCGGGATGCCTGCCGCCGCAAGGACATTCGCATCGTGGCCGAGGCGTCCATCGCCCAGACCGCCGGGGACGTGACGGCCGCCGTACAGGCGCTGCACGACGCGAAGGCGCAGGCGATCGTGCACTGCGGGTTCGGCTTCGGGATCGTGTTCGTCAACCCGGCGCTCGACGCGCTGGGCTGGGATCCGCCCCGATTCTGCGGCACCGCCTTCCAGAACGCGTGGCTCAACCCCATCATGTGGAACGCGTTCATGGGCTGGACCGGCGTCGACCAGTACGACGAGGGCAACATCGTCGGACAGAAATTCCTGGACGAGTACCAGCAGGCCTACGGCCGGCGCCCGGAATGGTGTGTGCCGGTGGTGAATCGAGACGTCGCTTTCACGCTGTTGCGGGCGCTCGCGGACGCGCACCCGCTGAGTCCGCGGGGCGTCAAGGAGGCGCTCGAACGCGTCAAGATGATGCCGGCAGCGTCCGGCGCTCCGGGAACCCGGGTGTCGTTCGGAAACTGGTCGCGGCGCGCCTGGGTGGGTGCGGGTTATCTGGTGGCGCGGCGACTCGACGCCGACGGCGTCAATTCACACCTGGTCGATCGGTTCGGCGAGGAGTAGCCGCCTGGCGGCCAACGTCAGCCCAGCGCCTCGGGCAGCACAACCTCGCCCACCCGCTTGAGATAGGTCCACGCGATGTCCGGGGGCAGCCCGCCGCACAGCGGCGACAGGTTGAGCACCTGACCGGCCTTCACCCGCGAAATCGCCTCGGGGACAGAGATGATCACGTGCGACGTGCCCGTCTCGCGCAGCTCGTCGACGGTGTTCACGTGTGAGAAGCCGGCCGTTGTCTCGTCGCCGGGGTTCCACGCGGCATACGTCTTCACGTCGTGCAGCAGGTGATCGCCGATCTCTTTCCACGCCTGATCGACGTCGTCGGCGACGAACACGACCGAGGGGGTGTTGCGGTCGGGAAACATCGTCGGGCCCGGCGTATGGCCGTGCTCGCGGCATGCCTCCTCGTAGGCCTCCTGGATGCCCGGCGCGTTGGCGTTGCCCAGCATGCCCAGGCCGTACCTGCCGGCCCGGCGGGCCGCCGCCAGCGTTCCCCCACCCCACATCAGTCCCGGACCGCCGGGGGTCAGCGGGCGCGGCGTGACGGTGATCCGCCGCCCGTCTTCGACCACGGTTTCGCCGGCGAGCAGTCGCTGCAGCAGCGCGAGTTTCTCGTCGCAGACGCGGCCGCGCTTCTTGATGGGAACGCCGAAGTGCTCGAACTCCTCGGGCCGGTACCCCAGGGCCAAGATGTAGGACGCCCGGCCGTTGCTGATGATGTCGAGGACCGCCATGTCCTCGGCGAGGCGCACGGTTTCGTAGAACGGCAGGATCAGGATCAGGCTCAGCGCCAGGCGCTGCGTGCGCGCCGCCACCGCCGAGGCCAGCAAAAACGGCGACGGCAGATACCCGTCCTCGGAGCCGTGGTGCTCACACAGCACGGCCGCGAGACCGCCGTGCTCCTCGGCCCAGGCGGCCATTTCGGGCGCCGCGGCGTACAGATCGGTTGGGGCCGCGGCCCATTCGGGATCGCGCATGTCGAAGCGCAGTGTGTACACGGCAGACTCCTAGGTGGCCTAATCTTGGTGATGCACGTTACACCTTCAGTCGAAGGCGTAAAGCGGCAGCGTCATGGGAATGTCCAGCGAGCTCAGCAGGCCCGCGGGTGCGGTGACCACGTACGGGATCGCGTTGACGACCCGCATCGCCGTCGACGCCATGGCGGCGTGCCCCGCGCCGTGGCCTGCGGCCTCCCCCATCGTCATCTCGCAGTGCACGTCGGGATCGCCGTCAATGTCGACCCGGTAGGTGGCGTCGGACGCCGAGGTCGGCCAGTCGGGCGCGACGCCGCGAGCCATCCGGATGACGTGTTCGATGACGATGGCCTCGCGGTCGTTCACCACGCCCGCGGCCCGGGTCCGCACGGCGCCGCAGGTGCCCGCCTTGATGGTGCCGAATGCCACCTCGATGTCACGGTCGGTCAGCTGTCGGTCCAGCGAGCCGCGCACCTCTTGCACCTCGACCCCGAGACCGCTTGCGATCAGGTATATCGGTGCTTTCCAAGCCATTTCGATGAAGCCGGGAGTGGCGAGCATCGGCTGGAAATCCAGCGGATGGCCGAACCCCATCCCGTTCATCATCACGTCAGCCACCGGGTAGTGGTCGTTGAGCGCGACCTCGCTGGCCGTGATGGTCCGGATCCGCTTCGACTGCGTTGTCATCAGCAGCGCGAGCTGATCGGAGGCGAAGCCGGGAAAGATGCCCGACACGTAGAACGAGGCGCCGCCAGCCGTGGCCGCCGCCTCGAGCTGGACGCGCCAGTCCGGGGCGAAATATGACGGCGGGTGCACCAGGCTGGTCGACGACGTCGACACGACGTTGATGCCGGCCGCCAGCAGCCGCACATAGTCGGGCACCGCCGCTCCGTCGCGCTCGGGACCGCTCGCCGCGTACACCACGCAGTCCGGTGCCAGGGCGATCAGGGCCCCGGCATCGTTGGTGGCCGTCACGCCGAGCGGGTCGCCGCCGGCTAGCTCGCCGGCGTCTCGACCGACCTTGTCCACCGAATGTACCCATACCCCAACGAGTTCCAGATCCGGGCGCCGGCGGACGCCGTCGATCGCGACCTTGCCGACGCCGCCGGTGGACCAGACGACGACACGCAGGGGTTCTTGGGTCGACACCGGTGCTCTCCTTTTATCGGGCGGCGGCGCGCGCGGCGCGTTCGAGATAGGGCCAGGCAACGTCGGGGGCGATGCCGCCGCACAGCGGGTGCAGCGGCAGCGGGCGGCCCCCGCGGACGTACTCGGTCGCCTCGTCGGCGGTGAAGACGCGATAGGGGCCGCCCTCCTCGCGCAGGGCGTCCACGCTGTCGGCGCGGGTGATGCTGGCCACCGAGTCGTCATGCGGGCGGTAGGAGGCGGCCATCACCGCGTCGTGCACCAGGTGCGGGCCCAGGGCATCCCACGCCCGGTCCACGTCGTCGGCCACGAAAACCGCTGTGGGAAGGCCGGGGACGGGGAACTGGACGATCCCGGGTTCATGCCCGTGGGCCCGGCACTGCGCCTCGTAGCACTCCTTCAGGGCCGGCGAATCCGTCTGGGACACGAAGCCCAGGCCGAACCTGCCGGCGCGGCGCGCGGCGGCCTCGCTGCCCCCGGCGATGAGCACCATTGGGCCCTGGGGCGAGCCGCACGCCGGGGTGACACGCACCGTGCGACCCCGGTATTCAACGGCCTCGCCGCGGACCAGCGGTCCCAGCACGTCAAGGATTTCGTCCGCCCGCCGCCCGCGGGTGGCCATGTCGGCGCCGAAGTGGTCATACTCCTCGCCGCGGTGCCCGACGCCGAACACGTAGGACACCCGCCCCCGGCTGATCAGGTCCAGCACGGCCATCTCCTCGGCGAGCCGGACCGGGTCCCACAGCGGAACCGGCACCGCCGCCAGCAGGACTGCCAGCGTGCGCGTCCGTGCCGCGATCGCCGACGCCAAGGTCAACGGCGCCGGCAGGTGGCCATCCTCGGCGCCGTGGTGCTCGGACAGCACCACCAACGCGGCGCCGCGCGTCTCGGCCCACGCGCACATGTCGATGGCCGCCGCATACAGATCGGTGGGCGGCGCGCCGAAACCGGGGGCGCGCATGTCGAACCTGAGGGTGAACATCAGCGCCCACCCGCGCCCCGCCGGAAAGTGTCCGCCTCGCGGCGCCAACGTGGTCCCGAATCATCGCCCGGAGGTGGGAAAAACTCGGATTCGGCCCTCACCGCTGCAGACTAACCTAAAATTTGTTCGTTAAGATAGTGCTTGCTTTCTTAAGCCTGAACGCGCGGACCGGCCGCGCGCAGTGCGAACACACGAAAACCGCGGCGTCCCTTGGACTTACACCGCCGCCGGACGGCTGATATGCACGTAAGGAGAAACCAGATGACAACTCATCGCGTGGTGGTGTGGGCGACCGGCGGCATCGGCTCGATCGCCATCCGCGCCCTGTCGCGGCGCCCCAATCTGGAACTGGCCGGCGTCTGGGTGCACTCGGACGACAAGGTCGGCAAGGACGCGGGCGAACTGGCCGGCGGCGAGCCGATCGGCCTAGCGGCCACCAACGACGCCGACGGGCTGATCGCACTGAAGCCCGACTGCGTCATCTACGCGGCCAGCGGCCCGGAGCGCGACGCGCTGGCCATCCCGGACTACGTCAAGCTGCTCGAAGCCGGGATCAACGTCGTCACGACCAGCACCACGCGGCTGGTCAACCCGCACGCCTACGAACCCGCGGAGTGGCGCGACCAACTGGACGCCGCCGCCAAACGGGGCCAGGCGTCGCTGTACGCGTCGGGGATTGAGCCGGGCTTCGCCGCCGACTACCTGCCCCTGGTGCTGTCCACCCAGTCGTCAGTCATCGAAAAGATCCACTCGTTCGAGATCGGCCTCTACGACGACTACGGCGTTCCCGACATCATGAGCGACGCGCTGGGTTTCGGCCGCCCGCTCGACTACCAACCCTGGATCAGCTATCCCGGCGCGATCGCCGGCGAATGGCAGGGCCAGATCCGCTTGATCGCCGACGCCCTGGGGGTCGAAGTCCAGGAGGTCCGCGAGAGTTTCGATCGCGCCGTCACCAACCGGACGCTGGAAGTCGCGATGGGCACCGTCGAGGCCGGAACCTGTGGCGCTCTGCGGATGCAGGCGATCGGGGTGGTCGACGGCCGCGAGGCCATCGTCATCGAGCACGTCACCCGCCTCGCCCACGACGTCGCCCCCGACTGGCCCACCGGGATCGGCGATCTGTCCTATCGCGTCGTGATCACCGGCGACCCCGACCTCGACTGCACCCTGGCGGCCACGCTGCGGGATCCCGGCCGGGCCGGGATCGCCAGCATGACCTCGGGGGCGGGCGCCATGGTCGCCACCGCGATGCGCGTCGTCAACGCCGTGCCGTATGTGGTTGCCGCGGAACCGGGATTGCTCAGCTCGGTCGACCTGCCGTTGACGATTCCGCAGCACGCGTTCGCCACATAATCTGCCCGAGTGACATTTAATCCCTTCGAGGAGCTCACGCTCGATCAATTGCGGCTTCGCACCAGCATGAAATGGCGGGCGCATCCCGCCGACGTCCTGCCGCTGTGGGTCGCCGAGATGGACGTCAACCTGCCGCCGACGGTGGCCGAGGCGCTGCACAGGGCCGTGGCCAACGGCGACACCGGATACCCCTGCGGCACGGCGCTGGCGGAGGCGGTCAGCGGCTTCGCGGCGCGCCACTGGAACTGGGATGACCTGGACGTGGGCCGCACCACGCTCGTTCCCGACGTCATGCTCGGCATCGTCGAGGTCTTGCGTTTGGTCACCGATCGCGGTGACGCCGTCGTCGTCAATCCCCCTGTGTACGCACCGTTTTACGCGTTCGTGGCGCACGACGGCCGCCGGGTGATCGAAGCGCCGCTCGCCGAGGGGCGCATCGATCTGGGCGCGTTGGCGGAGGCCTTTTCCCGAGCCCGCGCCGGCGCCGGCAAGGACGCGAAAGTCGCCTACCTGTTGTGCAATCCGCACAACCCGACCGGCACGGTGCACACCCCCGAGGAGCTGCGCACGGTCGCCGAGCTCGCGCGCGGATACGGCGTCCGGGTGGTGTCCGACGAGATCCACGCGCCCGTCATTCTGCCGGGATCGCGGTTCACCCCCTTCCTGACCGTCCCCGGAGCCGAGAACGCCTTCGCCCTGACGTCGGCGTCCAAGGCCTGGAATCTGTCCGGACTGAAGGCGGCGGTGGCGATCGCCGGGCCGGAGGCATCCGCCGACCTGAGCCGGATGCCGGAGGAGGTCAGTCATGGCGCCAGCCATCTCGGCGTGATCGCGCACGCCGAGGCGTTCCGCAGCGGCGCCGACTGGCTCGACGCGACGCTGGATGGCCTCGACGCGAACCGGAAGCTGCTGGGCGAGTTGGTCGCCGAGCAGCTGCCCAGCGTGAAATACCTATGGCCACAAGGGACTTACCTCGCGTGGCTGGACTGCCGGGCTCTCGGCATCGACGAAGAGGAAAGCGACGGCCTCGCGGTCGTGGCCGACCTGTCCGGACCGGCCCGCTGGTTCCTCGATCACGCCCGGGTGGCGCTCAGCTCCGGCCACGTGTTCGGCACCGGCGGGGCCGGGCACGTCAGGCTGAACTTCGCCACCTCGCGCGCCATTCTCACCGAGGCGGTATCCCGCATGGGCCGCGCTCTCGCCGGGGCCCGATAGCGGCGCAGGGCTACGCGGAGATTTCTTCGGTCCCTCGCCCCAAGTTGCGGAACCCTTCGGCGGGCTCCCGCAGGCCCAGGGTGAACGGCAGGGTGTTGAACTCGAACTTCATCGTCGCGCCGAGCCGGCGCAAGAGACTGCGCCCGGGTTCCACGGCGGGGACCTGCAACGTCGCGAGGTCGATGTAGTGCGTCGACGTTTCGCCGATGCCGTCGAACACGTGCAGCATCGGTGTGCACAGCCCACGCATCGACTCGTCGAGGCATTCCGCGACGGGATCGGTCATGAGTACGTATTCGGCTACCGGCACCATGTTTTTCAGCATTCGGTGCACCAGGATCACATCGAAGCCGGCCAGTTCGACATGGCGTTTCACCCTCTGATCCGCCACCTCGCCCACGTGCACGACGAATTTCAGCGACAGCTTCTCGAGCTGTTCGCAACTCGCGCACTGGCAGGCGATGTCGTTTTTCATCCGCTCCCGTCGCTCCAGGAACGACGTGCGCATCCGTGACAGCCGCTCGCACACCACCACTTTGGCGTTGGTGTCCGGTGCCCAGAAGAACGCGGCGTCGCCCTCGAGCTTGGCCAGTTTCAGCCCCTTGGCAGCGTTGATGACCGACTCCAAAAGGCCCGCGACCGTCAGCTGGGCGTGGGCAAGGTGCGTCCGGTTCCACTGCATGTAATGCGTGTAACCGCCGATGTCGGCTATGAGCAGAACCGCGCGCCGAATTGCCATGAACAAGCCAGTTTAGTGGCCTGCGCGGCCCAGCTCAATGAATCTCCCACTAGACGAATGCGCGTCGGCGAGAGAGGCTAGCAGAGGTGCCGGTTCACCGGAGGAGCTGATATGCATGTGCTGCGAACCCCGGACTCCCGTTTCGAAAACCTGGAGGGCTACCCGTTCGTAGCGCATTATCTCGACGTCACGGCAAGCGACACCCGGCCGCTGCGCATGCACTATCTCGACGAGGGGCCGATCGAAGGGCCGCCGATCGTGCTGCTGCACGGCGAGCCCACGTGGAGCTATCTATACCGCTCCATGATCACGCCCCTGACCGACGCCGGTAACCGGGTGCTGGCGCCCGACCTGATCGGTTTCGGCCGGTCGGACAAGCCCAGCCGGATCGAGGATTACACCTACCAGCGGCACGTGGAATGGGTGATCTCGTGGTTCGAGCACCTCAACCTCTGGGATGTCACGCTGCTCGTGCAGGACTGGGGATCGCTGATCGGGCTGCGCATCGCCGCCGAGCAGCCCGACCGTGTCGGGAGGCTGGTGGTGGCCAACGGTTTCCTGCCGACCGCGCAACGGCGCACCCCGCCCGCCTTCCACGCCTGGCGTGCCTTTGCGCGCTACTCCCCCGTGCTGCCCGCGGGGCGCATCGTGGGGGCCGGGACGGTCCGCCGGGTGTCGTCGAAGGTGCGGGCCGGGTACGACGCCCCCTTCCCCGACAAGACGTATCAAGCCGGGGCCCGGGCGTTCCCCCAGTTGGTCCCCACCTCGCCCGCCGACCCGGCGATCCCGGCCAACAGGAAGGCGTGGGAGGCGCTCGGCCGCTGGGAAAAACCCTTCCTGGCGATCTTCGGCGCCCGCGACCCCATCCTCGGGCAGGCGGACACCCCGCTGATCAAGCACATCCCGGGCGCCGCGGGCCAGCCGCACGCCCGCATCAACGCCAGTCATTTCATTCAGGAGGACCGCGGCCCCGAACTGGCCCGACGTGTCCTGTCGTGGCAACAGGCCCTGCTCTGAGTTCTCTCCAAAGATACTGTGTAGCACAGTATTTCGATAGATCCCTTCGCCCCCGCGCCGACATGATTTGACAATTCCGGAACCGTTGTATGATTGGGTGATTCAGCGGTGAACGGGGTGAGGTCTTCACATCATGGGCAGGAAAGGGTGGGGCGGCGCGCCTCCGGCCGACGACGAGGACGCGCGCAAGCGCATCGTCGACGCGGCCATCCGGAGCATGGAGCGCCGCGGTCCGCATGGCACCAGCCTGTCCACCATCGCCGGTGACCTCGGCGTCACCCGTCCCACGGTCTATCGCTACTTCGCCACCATCGACGAGCTGGTGACCGCGGCCAGCGACGTCGCCCTGGGCGGATGGACCGCCCGGATCGCCGACCTGACGTCGGGCATCGACGACCCGGTGGACCTGCTCGTCGAGGCGGTGGCCTACCTCGTCGAGCGCCTCCCTCAGGAACCGCTGTTGATGACCCTGCTGGAAACGGACCGGACGCGCCTGACGAGCCAGCAGATGGTGATGGGCGAATCGACCGCGCGATCGCGAGTGTTGTTGGAGCACACCGGGATCGACTGGGCGGCCCTGGGTTACCGCGGCAAGGACTTCGACGTCCTGGTCGAGTACCTGCTTCGCCTCATCCAGTCCATGGTGCTGGTTCCCTCACAGCCACCGCGCACCGCGACCGAGCTGCGCGCCGTGCTCCGGCACTGGATCGGGCCTGTGGTGATGACGCCGCCGCGGTCCGCGGCGAGCAGACGCAGAATCGCACGAAGTCGCCGAACTTAGTGCGATTCTGCGTCTGCTCGGCAGGCTAGGTCAGCTGCCGCGGCGCGTCGGCCGCGGCGACGACGGCCGTCTCCGGCTGCTCGGGCAGCTCGTCGGCGTGAAACCAGCGGAACGACAGCAACCCCTCCGGGTGGTCCTTGGTGGAGATGGCATTGGGATGCCCGAGTGCCTCGCGGCTGATCACGATGGTGACGGTGCCGTCGCTGTTGGCGGCCGCCAAGCCGGAATTGATTCCGGCACGGCCATATTCGAGGTCGGTCGCGGCCATGTACTGGTTCCACACCGTCAGGTTCCAGAACCGGCACCGCGGATGACGCGTCGTGATCACCAGCGCCTCGCCAGGCTCCAGCGAGTAGGCGCCCAGGCTGTAGACCGCGTTCTGCATCGAGTAGCCATGCGTCGCGCCGCCGGCGCGATAGGGGGGCGCGAACGTGTTGTGGAACAGATTCTGCCCGTCGGCCAGTTCCGCCGGCTTGCGCTCCTGCAGCACGAGCGGCACGAGGGCGAACATGTCCTGGGCGTAGCGCAGCGCCGACCGCAGCGAGTGCGCCACGGACTCTTCGGTTTTCGCCGGAGCAACGGGCCGGCCACCGTGATCGATGACCTCGATCGCCCAGTCCACCCGCCGGCTGCGCGCGGGATCCTCGTGGTAGTCACGGGTGAGCACCCCGTGCCCGTCATCGCCGAGGTCGATGAACGGGCCGTCGTAGCCGACGGGCCGAGACGCGCCCAGCACGCAGGAGAAGCGGCCGTCGTCGTCGAGCGGCATGTCCTCGTCGTACAGCACGCCGAGGGTGCGGTTGGGCCACGCTCCCGGCTCGGGTTCGTTGTAGACGGCCACCGAGTACATGGCGCTGCCGTTCGGGGTGCCGCTGACGCGGTAGGTGCGGTGCGGGTCGACCACGGCGTAGCTGTAGTACGCGTCCGAGTTGTCCCCACCCCAACGTCGGTCGTGGCGAAACGGCGTCAGCAGATCGAGGAATCGCGGCGCCACCGGGTCGCTGAACAGCGTCACGTCCAACGACAGTCCCAGCATGGTGGCGAGGAACTGATAGCCCTCGGCGACGGCCAACTCGCCGCGGACCGCCTTGGGCCCATCGAGGAACAGGTTCTCGAAATCGGCGAAGGCGGTGAGCAGTTCGCGCCATGCGGCGGAGGCCGGGGAGGTGGTCATCGCAATATGATACAGCGTATCGTCTCTTGTAAAATGTGTAACGCCGACGGTAGGGTCCGAACGTGACCGACGCCATTCACATCACCGACCTGGCCAGGCCGACGTTCACGCCCGAGGCCCAGCTGATCATCGACGGCATGGCCGCGATGGCCGACTACTGCCCGCTGACCACCGAAGCCCTGCACGAACAGGCCTCTGCCCAAACGGGTTTGACCGATTTCGGCGACCAGGACTACCGCGAGCGGATGGCCGTGCTGCTGGAGGCCTTCGGCGAACTGCCACACATGACGGCGTTCGGCCGCACGTACGCGTTCTCGCTGATGCTGACGTTCCTCAAGGGCCGGCTGCGCGTCATCGACCACCTCAAGCGCCACCCCGAGATCTTCGACATCGACATCGCGGCGCCGATGGTCATCGCGGGCCTGCCGCGCACCGGCACCACTCACCTACACAGCCTGCTCGCGGCCGACCCGGCGCTACGGTCCCTGCCCTACTGGGAGGCCCAGGAACCGCTGCCCGCGCCGGGAGAAGAGGGCACCATCGAGCCCCGCCGCCAGCGCACCGGTGACGCCCTCAACATCTCCAACACGCTGATGCCGTACTTCACGCTGATGCACGAGATGACGATCGACCACATCCACGAGGACATCGGGCTGATGGTCCAGGATTTCTCCAGCGGCTTTTTCACCACGCTCACCCACCTGCCCCGCTGGTCGGATTACCTGCGCGACCACGACCAGACTCCCGGCTACCAATTCCTGCGCATGATGCTGCAGGTGCTGCAGCACCAAGACGGCTACGACCGGCGCTGGGTGCTCAAGTCGCCCCAGCACCTCGAGCAGTTCGTCCCGATTCTCAATGTCTTTCCCGACGCGACGTTCATCGTCACGCACCGCGATCCCGTCGATGTGGCGGTCTCGATGGCCACGATGATGACCTACACGATGCGAATGAGCGTCGATGAGGTCGACGTGAAAACGGTGGCGGAGTATTGGATTACGCGGATCGACGAGCTGCTCAGCGCGTGCCTGCGCGATCACGACCGGCTGCCCGCCGACCGCACCATCGACGTGCGCTTCGACGAGTTCATGGCCGACGACCTCGCGATGGTGCAGCGGGTCTGGGCTGTGGCGGGCTACCGCCCGTCGGCGGAGTCGCGGGAGGCCGTGGCGGCGTATCTGGCCGGCCACCAGCGCGGACGACTGGGTAGCGTCGAGTACCACGCCGAAGACTTGGGCCTGGACAAGGACGACCTGCGCCAGCGGTTCGCCCCCTACGTGGAGCGATTCGTCACGCCGGCGACGTCGCCCTGACCTAGCCGGTCGCGGCGGAGGTGTACCAGCGGGTGACGTCGCCGCCGTCGTCCCAGCGCCGGAACCAGCGATCGGCGAAGCGTGGCAAGGGCTCGTGTTCCGGCTTGTGGAACGGGGTTTGGCTCAGGAGCACCCGTCCGGCGGCCACGAGTATCTGCTTGCGGGGCACGGCGGCGAAGGCCGACGGCACGTCGTGGCGGTGGCTGCCCGGGGCAAGTTTGCGTTTGATGTTGTGCGCGGCACCGTAGGCGGGCAGCAACGTTCGCGCGTCGACTCTCCGATCCGCCAGGGGCACATGGGCGTTCACGCCGTCGGCGATCACCGACATGACGCGCAGCAGGTGCCGCACGACCGCGGGCAGGGCCCGGATGCGGTACCAGCTGTCGCCCACCACCGCGTCGTAGATCCGCAGCGCCGAGCTGCGGTGCTCGACCTCTTCGACGAAGTGCCACAAGAACAGCGACGCGACGCGATCATCGCCCGGACGGAACAGCGTCGCCTCGTTGTCGAGCATCAGCTTGAACGACGGCGTGAACGTCGCTTCCAGGTCGGCGATGTATGCCAGGCGGAATTCGAGTGGTTCGGTGTCGGTGAGACCTTCGAAGCACGCCATCGCGTCGTCGAACGTCTCCTGCAGCCCCGGGTAGTGCTTGATGAGGGCGTTCACATGCTTGCGGTGCGAGCTGGAGTGCTGGGCCTCCTGCCGCAGGAAGGCCGTGGCCTCGGCCGCCACCTCGGTGCCGGTCATGCCCGGCTTGGCCTCCTGCACGGCCGCCACGAGCATCTGCTCGAAACCGATCGCGATGATCGACGTCGCGTTCATGAAGAAGGAGAACGCGGGATTCTGCGGGTGCCACACCCACGGAACATCATCCGTGAAATCGAACTTGGGCCGGCGCACTTGGAGATCAGTCACTGATCCATTTCCCGAAAGGAATTATACAGCGTTACAAATGATGTAAGATCTGATTGTCGCCGCCTCATGAGGATGAGTCAAGGCCTCATGCGGCGGCACACACAGCTGTCAGCGAGTAACCGCGAGTACGGCTTCCGCGAGTTCGGGACGGCACACCACGAGATCCGGCAGCTTCGGGTCGGGCTGGTTGTAGGCCAGGGCGGATCCGTCGATGCGGGAGGTGTGCAGCCCGGCGGCGCGGGCCACCGCCACCGGGGCCGCGGAGTCCCATTCGTATTGCCCGCCGGCGTGCACGTACACATCGGACAAGCCCTGGACGATCGAGGCCACCTTGGCGCCGGCCGAACCCATTTCCACCAGCACACCGTCTAAGGCGTCCCGGACGTTCAGCGCGATGGCGGGCGGGCGGGTGCGCGAGACCACGATGCGCGGCTTGCCCGGCGCCGCGGGCGGCGAGGCGATGTCGGGAGTGGCAAACGTGATGCCCTGCGCCGGCAGGGCGACGGCGCCGGCGACCAGCTCGCCGGCCTCCCACAGGGCGACGTGCACCGCCCAGTCGTCACGTCCGAGCTCGGAGAATTCCCGCGTCCCGTCCAGCGGGTCGACGATCCAGACCCGCTCGGAGCTCAACCGCACCGGGTTGTCGGCGCCCTCCTCGGACAGCACCGCGTCACCGGGGCGCTCCGCGGTGAGCGCCGCCATCAGAAAGTCGTGGGATCGCTTGTCCCCCGCCGCTTTCCGTTCGCTCGCTTCCGCGTCGGCGAAGTCTTGCCGGACCCCGAGCAACAGCTGACCGGCGTCGGTGGCCAGCCGCGCGGCCAGATCATGGTCATTCATCGGCGTCTCCACGGAATCCTTAATAAGTTGGCAGTGATGACCAACTTTACCCTGAGAAGCTGCGGCGGGGCACCACCCCCCCCGACGAGAAATTCGTCCGTAATCTGGTGGACGTGAGCGGCAAGGCCAACGTCGGATCATCGAGGCGGTTGCGGCACAGCTCGCGGGGGCGCTGGATCGCGATCGGCATCGTGGCGGTCGTCCTGGTCGGGGCAGTGGCCTTCGTGGGGGTGCGGCTAACCGGAGACAATCACAGCGCGACGGGTCCGACGAGCCCACCGCCGGCGGCGCCGGAGAGCTTCGCCATCCCGGGCTGCTACAACCCATCCGTCCCGCCGGTCGCGCGTCCCAAGAAACTCAACGTTCTCGGGTGCGCCAGCGTAGCCGTTGCGCTGCAGGACATGTCGTGGAACTCCTGGGGGCCGCAGGGCGCCGACGGGACCGGCACCGCCGTGTTCAAGCTCTGCGACCCGAACTGCGCGACCGGAACTCAGCTGACCGAGCCGGTCGTCGTGCACGCATGGAATCCGCAGCCGCCGCGGCGCGAAGCCATCTGCCAGGTCGGGCTGGAGATCTTCGCCGACATGATCCTGGCGTTCCCCAAAGACGTTCCACCACCGACCGTTCAGCCGATGAACACCCAGTACGACGGAAAACCGGCGGTGCACTTCGCCAACTACGCCAGCGGCGACACGCGCGGCACCCAGTTCATCGGCTACACGTTCTGTAACTGACGCCGCTAGACCTGATGGCGGCGACCCGCTTCGCCCAGCTTCGCTGCCCTCGCGATCGCCGCTAGACCTGATGGCGGCGACCCGCTTCGCCCAGCTTCGCTGCCCTCGCGATCGCCGCTAGACCTGATGGCGGCGACCCGCTTCGCCCAGCTTCGCTGCCCTCGCGATCGCCGCTAGACCTCGATGACCACAGCGCCGCCCTGGCCGCCGCCGGCACACATCGCCGCGACGCCGATGCCGCCGCCGCGACGGGCCAGCTCGTAGGCCAGCGTGGTCACCATGCGCGCCCCGGAGGCCGCGATGGGGTGGCCGAGGCTGCAGCCGCTGCCGGAGAAGTTCACCTTCTCCTCGTCGAGGCCGTATTCGCGGCACGCCGCGATCGGCACGGACGCGAACGCCTCGTTGATCTCCCACAGCGCCACGTCGCCGGGGGACAACCCGGCGCGCTGCAGCGCCTTGCCGATGACCTTGACCGCACCCAGACCGCAGTCCCGCGGCGGCACGCCCGCGGCGGCCCACGCCCTGACCGTGCCCATCACGTTGAGCTTTTCGGCGTCGGCGTACTCGCGGTCCACCAGCGCGACCGCGGCCGCGGCGTCGTTGGTGCCGCTGCTGTTGCCCGCCGTGATCGAGAAGCCCTCGATCTCGGGGTGCAACACCTTGAGCCCGGCGAGCTTTTCGACGGTGGTGTCGCGGCGGGGGTGCTCGTCGACGGCGAACTCGATGACCGAGCCGTCCGCCTGGGAGATCTTCAGCGGCAGGATCTCGTCGACGAACTTGCCCGCATCCTGGGCCGCGACGGCGCGCTGGTGCGAGCGGGCAGCCCAGGCGTCCATTTCCTCGCGCGTGATGCCCACCGTCTGTGCGGTGTTCCAGCCGACGGTGATCGACATGTCCTTCGCCGGCGCGTCGGGCGTCTCGACGTGCGTGGGTGGCATCCAGCGCTCCTCGAACTTCAGCTCGGGCCCGGGGATCCGCCAGTTGGTCAGCGGCGTCATCGACAGCGACTGCACGCCGCCGGCGATCAGCACCCGCTCCATGCCGGAGCCGATCTGCGCCGCCGCGTTGCCGATCGCGGTGAGGCTGCCCGCGCAGTGCCGGTTGACCGATTGGCCGGGGACGTGCTCGAGGCCCGTCGCCGTGGCCGCATAGCGCGCCAGATCGCCACCGCCGTAATGAGATTCGGCGAAGATGATGTCGTCGATGGCGGCCGGGTCGACACCGGAGCGGCGCACCACCTCGGGAAGCACCGCGGTGATCAGCGTCTCGGGCGGCGTGTTGACGAGCGTTCCCTTGAAGGAACGGCCGATCGCCGTTCGAACGGCTCCGACGATTACGGGTGTACCCATGTTCTGCACCTCGAGCGGTCTGGCGGCGTTCAGTCGCGGCGAATCGTTTCAAATACTGTATAGACAATAGTATTGGTCTAAGTTCGGTGGGGGCCGGTCTGTGACCGCGCTAACAATTAAGCGGTTAGTACACGTTTCAGGAGGCCTCCCCGTTGAAAACCAAAGGCGCCCTGGTCTGGGACCTCAACGAACCCTGGGTGATCGACGAGATCGAGATCGGCGAACCCCGCCACGGCGAGGTGACGGTGCAGTTGGAGACGGCTGGCCTGTGCCACTCCGACCACCACCTGCTGACCGGTGACTTTCCCATCCCCAGCTTCCCGGTGCTGGGCGGCCACGAGGGCGCCGGCATCATCACCGAGGTCGGCGATGGTGTCGAGCACCTGGCCGTCGGCGATCACGTGGTCATGTCGTTCATCCCGTCCTGCGGCAAGTGCACGCCGTGCCAGACAGGGCTGCGCAACCTGTGCGACCTGGGCATGGGCCTGCTGTCGGGCCAATCGGTCTCCGACGGATCGTTTCGCGTCACCGCGCGGGGCCGCGACGTCATCCCGATGTCACTGCTGGGCACGTTCGCGCCCTATGTGGTGGTGCACCAGACCTCGGTGGTCAAGATCGACCCCGCGATCCCGTTCGACGTGGCCTGCCTGGTGGGCTGCGGGGTGACCACCGGCTACGGCTCGGCGGTACGCAGCGCGGCGGTCGCGCCGGGCGAGGATGTCGCCGTCATCGGCATCGGCGGCGTCGGCGTCGCCGCGCTGCAGGGCGCCCGCATCGCCGGGGCCCGACGCATCTTCGCCGTCGACCCCTACGAATGGAAGCGCGAGCAGGCGCTCAAGTTCGGCGCCACAGCTTCTTTCGCCGACGTGGGCAGCGCCGCGGCCGGCATCGCCGAGGCGACCCGAGGCATGATGTGCCACAAGGTGATCGTCACCGTGGGCCACGTGGAAGGCAAAGACGTCGAGTCGTGGATGGGGCTGACGGCCAAGGGCGGGGTGTGCTGCCTCACCGGCATGGCCAGCGTGCAGGCCAACGAGGTCACCCTCAACCTTGCGGGACTCTCGCTGCTGCAGAAGAGCTTGCAGGGCAGCATTTTTGGTGGCGGCAATCCCCAGTACGACATTCCGGCGATCCTCGAGATGTACACGCTGGGACAGCTCAACCTCGACGACATGGTCACGCGCGAGTACACCCTCGAGCAGATCAACGACGGCTACCGCGACATGCTCGAGGGGCGCAACATTCGCGGCGTCATCCGTTTCACCGACGCCGACCGCGCGTAACCGATGGCGGCAATGGGCACAATGTCTTCATGACAATCAGACCCGTCGCCGGCCGTGACGCCACCCAGCAACTCGCCTACCGTGTCGCGGCGATGCTGCTCGGCATCGGCACCCTGCACTTCGTGGCGCCCAAGCCGTTCGACTCGATCATTCCCGTCGAGCTGCCCGGCAGCCCGCGGTTCTACACCTACGGATCGGGAGTGGCCGAGCTGACGATCGGGGCGCTGCTGGTGCCGCGGCGCACCCGGCGAGCCGCGGCGCTGGCCGCCGTCGCCCTGTTCGTCGGGGTCTTCCCGGGCAACGTCAACATGGTCCGGCTGTGGTGGGACAAGCCGTGGGCGATGCGGGTCTTCGCCCTGGCCCGGCTGCCGCTGCAGATTCCCATGATCACCACCGCGCTCAAGATCCGGCGCGCGAGCTGACCGCCTGTCGCCCGGCAGAGGGACGCGTGGTGCGCCTGTGACCGGTGCGCCACGAAGCCACTGCCGCAAAGCCGTTGCGGCGCAAGCGGTTGACGGTCGAGGGAAGGACCAGTGGGCACGACAGGCATAGCAGTGGCGCTCGCGGTGGCGGCCGCCTTGATGGTCGGCGTCGGGGATGCCGTCCAGCAGCGATCCGCTCAGCGGGTCACCGACCAACCGGTCGGCACCGTCGCGCTGTTTCGCCGGCTCCTGCGCGATCGCCGATGGTGGGCGGGCAGCCTCGTGGCCGCGGCCGGCTTCGGGTTTCAGGCCGCGGCGCTGGGCGTGGGTTCGGTGGTGCTGGTCCAAGCGCTGTTGGTGACCTCGCTGCTGTTCGCGTTGGTCATCAGCGCGAGGGCGAATCACCGCAGAGTCACACGGCGGCAAGGGTTTTGGGCCATGCTGCTGGTGGCGGCGGTCGCGGTGATCCTCACGGTCGGCGACCCTCAGGCCGGCATGCCACGCGGGTCGGTGCAGACCTGGACCATCGTGGCGCTGGTCATGGGCCCGGTCCTGATCCTGTGTGTGATCGGCGCGCGAATGTTCCCGGGACGGGTCGCCGCGCTGTTGCTGGGCCTGTTGTCCGGTTCGCTGTGGGGGCTGTTTTCGGTCGTGACCAAGGGCGTCGTCGACCAACTCGACCGCGGCATCCCGGCGTTGTTACGCACACCCGAGTTGTACGTGTGGATCGTGCTGGCGATCGCGGCCACCGCCTGGGAGCAATCGGCGTTTCGGGCCGGCCCACTCACCGCGTCGCTTCCAGCGGTGACCGTCGCCGAGCCGGTCGTCGGATCGACGCTCGGTGTCACCGTGTTGGGCGAGACGCTGCACACCAACGGCGTCGGCCTGGTGGCTTTGGGCGTTTCGGTCGCCGTGATGGTGGCGGCGACGATAGCGCTGGCGCACAGCCAGGCCTCTTCCGCCCCCTCGGATGACGAAAAGCCCAGTCTCTCAAGGGAACCCGCCTGACCAGGCTAGCGGTGATCCGACACGGTGCGCGGTGCCGTCGGGATCGACGTAGGCGAACTCCCGCAATCCGTAGGCGGTGTCCTGCGGCGCGATCAAGCGCCCCTCGAGATCGTCCACCGCGGACCACTCGGCGTAGAGCGCGTCGGCGTCGCTGACGTAGAAGTACACACTCGCGGCGGTGCGCAGCGGGTCGTGTTCGTCCCACTCGGTGAGGTGCAGCGACACCGACCCGCGGTCGGCGAAGCCGTAGCGGTCCGGGCCGTCGTAGGCGCGGGCGTCGAACCCGAGCCGGCGGTAGCGGTCCAGGGCGGCATCGAGATTGCGAACGGGAATGATCGGCGCGACGGACGCGAAGTTCACTGGTGACACCCCGCGAACATAGCGCTTCGTGCCGAACCGGCTCGCGGCGCACGGTGCTGTCGTATGCTCCACCGCAAACGACCTCTCAGGAGTCGGCTCAAGCAGGAAGGGCACCCACCATGCGCCAGCTAACTGCCGCCGTCGCCGTCGCTGCTGCCGGGATGCTCGTGGCCGGGTGCGGCGACAGCAACGCGGGCGATACCGCCGCGTCGTCGAGCACCACCACCGCGGCCTCGCCGCAGACGCCCCTCGAGAAGGCCGCGCTGCCCAACCTGATGCTCAGCCCCGACGAGATCGACAGCATGCTGGGCACCCGGGGAACGACGAGCGATCCGCCGTTCACCAACCTCGGTGAAGACCCGGTGCACCGCACCGACTACACATTCCCGCCCGAATGCAGGTACACGATCCATGCGGGACTGGCGTCCGAATACGTCGACAGCGGAAGCACCGGCGTGTACGGCTACCACGACATTGCGCCGACGCCCCCCGGCGCCAACCAATTGGAAAGCCCTGACGTCTACCAATTTGTCGTGTCGTTCCCCTCCCCCGAGCAGGCGAGCGCGTTCTTCACCACCGCGTCGCAGCGCTGGCCCGCCTGCGCCAATCGCCAGGACACCGTCCCGGCCGACGGCACCCACCCCGAACTGCAGTGGAAGGTGGGATCGGTGTCCAACGCCAACGGGGTGCTGAGCACTTCGGTGACCGTGACGATCAACGCGGACGGCACGAACGTCACGGTGCCCTGCCAGCGGGTCCTGACCGCCCGCCGCAACGTCGTCATCGACGTCGACGCGTGCCGCAAGGATGTCGGGGACCTCGGCGTCAACATCACCAACCAGATCGGCGCGAAGGTCGACAAACAGTAACGGATCCCAATAGCCTTCTGCCGTAAACCTATTGGCGTTCCCGTATCCGGCGGGCCACCTCGCCGTAGCGCTCGAAGCGGTCCTGGTCGGCGACGGAGTTGTACATCACCAAACGCGTTGCCATCCCGGCGTATTTGCCCGTCAGCGCGTCGGCCAGCCCGTCCCAGCTCGACTCGGTGGCGAAGACGGCGATGTGCTCATCGGTGACCTGGGCCGCCATGCCGGCGAAGTCGCCGGCCTTCTGCTTCTCCCGGATCCGGGCGGTCGTGCCCTCGAAACCGGCCTCGTCCCAAATGAATGCGTAGTTGGGCGTGCTTCCGTAGAACGCCATGCTGGCGCGCACCACTTCGCGTTGCTTGTCGCGCTCTTCGTCGCTGTCACCGACGATCGTCATGACGGGCACAATGATCGCGAGGTCCGACACCGATCGCCCGGCCTTGGCCGCCCCTTCGGCGACCGTCGGCAGCACGTGACGGGCCAGGTATCCCGGTTCGCCGATCGGGTGGACGTGCACCCCGTCGGCCACCTCGCCGGCCATCCGCAGCATCCACGGATTCACCGCCGCGATATCGACTTTCGGGTCGGGGGCACCGATGGCCCCGGGGCTCCACTGCGGGGTGATGAAGTCGAGATCGTAGAAGTCGCCGTGGTGATCGAGCGTCCCGGAGCGAAACGCCGCGAAACACGCCTTCACGGCGAGCAGGTAGTCGCGCAGGCGCGGGCCGGGCCGCTCGAAGGCCGTGCCGTAGCGGCGCACCACGTGGGTGCGCACCTGGGTTCCCAACCCCAGCCGAAACTTTCCCTCGGTCGCCTCCTGCAATTCCCACGCGGCGGCGGCGGTGACGAAGGGGCTGCGCGGGAAGGCCACCGCGACGCCCGTGGACAGTTCGAGGTCGGGCGCGGACTGCGAGGCGACGGCGGCGTTCAGGTAGGCGGTGCGGCCCGTCTCGGTGAACAACAGACCGGAGAAGCCGGCGGACTGGGTTCGTCGGGCAAGCTCGCCGATTTGACCGAGCGGCTGGGGAGTCGTCATCGCGTCGACCTGCATGGTGGGAGCCTACGTGGACGACCACGCGCGTCGATCGTCGATTCAGCGCTTCGTCGGCCGGCGGCTCACCGGGGCGGTAAAGCCTTCGGTGTCATCGAAGAAGGCCCACTGCCCGTCGTCGTTGACCTCCATGCGCCAGCCCAGCTCGGTGTTGCCGCCGACAGAGTGGACGAACCATGCGTGGGCGCCCTCCGCGTTAACGAAATTCTTCGTCGCGACGACCCGCCCGTGCGGGTCGATCACGCGAAACTCAGCCATGCGACCTAAGTATCCCCGCCGGGGGCTTTTCAATCCCTAAAACTGCTCAATTGCCGGCGAGGACCCGCCTACACCGTCCGGGCCAACCGATCGGCCAGCATCTCGGCAAACCGTGCCGGGTCGTCGAGTGCGCCGCCTTCGGCGAGAAGCGCTGTGCCGTAGAGCAATTCGGCGGTCTCGGCGATGGACGGGTCGTCACTGCGGTCCCGGTGTGCCTGACGCAAGCCGGTGACCAGCGGGTGGTTCGGATTGAGCTCGAGGATCCGCTTGCCCACCGGAATGTCCTGCCCCGAGGCGCGGTAGAGGCGCGCAAGCGCGGGCGTGATCCCGAAGGCGTCGGTGATCAGGCAGGCCGGCGAGTCGGTCAGCCGGGTGGAGAGCCGAACTTCCTTGACGTGATCGGCCAGGGTGTCCTTCAGCCAGGTGAGCAGGTCGGCGAATTCCTTCTGCTGCTCTTCGCGCTCGGCCTCGCTCTCGTCGCCCTCGGCGCTGAGGTCCACCTCGCCCTTGGCGATCGACTGCAGCGGCTTGCCGTCGAATTCGGTCACCGTGCCCACCCAGACCTCGTCGACGGGGTCGGTGAGCAGCAGCACCTCGTAGCCCTTGGCCTTGAACGCCTCGAGATGCGGCGACTTGAGGATCTGCTGACGCGTCTCCCCCGTGGCGTAGAAGATCTGCGTCTGGCCGTCCTTCATGCGCTCCACGTACTGGGCGAGCGTGGTGGCTTCCTCCTCGCTGTGCGTCGAGGCGAACGAGGAGATCTGCAGCAACGTCTCCTGGTTGTCGAAGTCCGACAGCAGGCCTTCCTTGACGACCCGGCCGAATTGGGTCCAGAAGGTCCGATAGTCGTCGGGGCGCTCGGACTGCAGATCCTTGATGGTGGACAGGACCTTCTTGGTCAAGCGCCGGCGGATGGCGTTGATCTGGCGGTCCTGTTGCAGGATCTCGCGCGAGACATTGAGCGACATGTCCTGCGCGTCAACCACACCCTTGACGAAACGCAGGTATTCGGGCATGAGCTGGTCGCAGTCGCCCATGATGAACACGCGCTTGACGTAGAGCTGGATGCCGATCTGGGCGTCGCGGTTGAACAGATCGAACGGCGCGTGCGACGGAATGAACAGCAGCGCCTGGTATTCGAAGGTGCCCTCGGCCTTCATCGCGATGACTTCGAGCGGGTCGTCCCACGCGTGCGCGATGTGCTTGTAGAACTCCTTGTACTCCTCCTCGGAGACCTCGTCTTTGGGCCTGGCCCACAGCGCCTTCATCGAGTTGAGGGTCTCGGTCTCGATGGTGACGGTCTCCTCGCCGCCTTCCTCGGCAGCCGGTTCCCGGCGCTCGACCTGCATACGAATGGGCCAGGCGATGAAGTCGGAGTACTTCTTGACCAGACCCCGGAGCTTGAACTCCGAGGTGTAGTCGTGCAGCTCGTCCTCGGCGTCTTCGGGCTTGAGGTGCAGGATGACCGACGTCCCCTGCGGCGCACCGTCGATCGATTCGATCGTGTAGGTGCCCTCGCCGCTGGATTCCCATTTGGTGGCGTCGCTCTCGCCGGCCTTGCGGGTGAGTAGTTCGACCTTGTCGGCCACCATGAAGCTCGAATAGAAGCCGATGCCGAACTGGCCGATGAGTTCCTCGGAGGCGGCCTCGTTCTTGGCGTTCTTGGCCTCGCGGAGTTGCTGGCGCAGCTCGGCGGTGCCCGACTTGGCCAGCGTCCCGATCAGGTCGACCACTTCGGCGCGGGTCATGCCGATGCCGTTGTCGCGGATGGTCAGGGTGCGCGCCTGGTGGTCGACGTCGATCTCGATGTGCAGGTCGGAGGTGTCGGCGTCGAGATCCTTGTTGCGGAACGCTTCGAGCCGAAGCTTGTCCAACGCGTCGGAGGCGTTGGAGATCAGCTCCCGCAGGAACGAGTCCTTGTTGGAGTAGACCGAGTGGACCATCAGATCCAGCAGTTGGCGAGCCTCTGCCTGAAACTCCAACTGCTCGACGTGCGCGTTCATGACATTCCCTTCGACAACATGACGTTTCAAATTTACCGAGCCGCCGGGCGTTGGTGTTCGGTGGACCCGTCCTCTTCGGGGGCGACCGGCTCTACGCTGAACGCATGTCTGTTGCTCAACGTGAACGCGCCGCCCTCGTGGAAACCCTGCGCGGCGTCGGTCCGGACGCACCCACGCTCTGCGAGGGCTGGACGACCCGGGACCTGGCCGCCCACCTGATGATCCGGGAGTACCGCCCCGACGCCGCCCCGGGCATCCTGATCCCGTTCTTCGCCTCTCACACCGCCAAGGTGCAGAACCAGGTGAGTGAGCGAAACGAGTGGGACGAGCTGGTGGGCAAGGTCGCCGCCGGACCGCCGGTGTACTCGCCGCTCAAACTGCTCGACCCGGTGGCCAACGTCGCCGAGATGTTCATCCATCACGAGGACGTGCGCCGCGCGCAGCCGGGCTGGCAGCCGCGCGCGCTGGAGCCCGCGCTGAGCACGATGCTGCGCCGCACCCTGCCGCTGATGGCCCGGCTGACCCTCGCCAAGGCGCCCGGCCGGGTGGCGTTGCGGACCCCGGAGGGCAAGACGCTGCTCACCGCCGGTCAGGGTCCGGCGGTCACGGTGACCGGTGCGCCCGCGGAGCTGTTGCTGTTCTCCGTCGGGCGCGCGGCCCAGGTCGAGTTCGACGGCGACGCCGCGGCGGTGCAGGCGGTGCGCGACGCGCCCAAGGGGCTGTAGCGGCCGCGCACGTAACGCCACGCACGTAACGCCACGGCGAAAATTCAGGCGAAATCTCGCCGTGGCGTTACGTCCGCGGGATCGCATCAATCACCTGAATGCGTCGCGCAGGTCCTTCTTGATCACCTTGCCGAATTGATTGCGCGGCAGCGTGTCGACGACCACAACGTGCTCGGGGTGCTTGTAACGGCTCAGCCCCCGCGATTGACAGTGCTGGACAAGGGATTCCAGCGACACACCGCCGGCGGACGCAGGTACCACGACGGCGCAGACGCGTTCGCCGGTGCGTGGGTCGGGGATCCCGATGACGGCCACGTCGGCGACGTCGGGATGGGTAGCGAGCGCATTCTCGATTTCGAGGGCGGAGATGTTCTCCGCGTTGCGGATGATCGCATCTTTGGTGCGACCCGTGACGCTGACGTTGCCGTCCGCGTCGATCAGGCCGAGATCGCCTGTGCGCAGCCAGCCCTCGTTGTCGAACGCCTCGGCGTCAAGTGAAGGATCGGCATAGCCGAGGAAACATTGGGGCCCCTTGAGGCGCAGCTCCCCTTCCTGCCCGACGCCCAGTTCGACCTCGTGGCGGTCGACCACGCGGACCGTGACCCCGGGCACCGGCGGGCCGACGGTATGGTCGAGCACCTCCGGCGGGGCGGTCAGTGGCGGCGACGTCGCGCACGGAAACTCGGTCATCCCCCACGCGTTGGCGATCCCGGCGATGCCGAAGGTTTCGCGGACTTGGCGGCCCAATTCGGCGGTGATGGGCGCGCCTCCCGCCAGACAACCGCGCACGGATGAGAACAACGGCCGATCACCGTGAGCGCGTTGGGCTTCGAGGAACGCCACGAAGAACGGGGTCGCGGTGCCCAGGAACGTCGGATTGTGGGCGGCGATGGCCAGCGGTGTCGTCGCGGGGTCGAACGACTCGAACAGCGCCAGCCGCATGCCGGTCAGCAGGGCGGTGGCCAGCATCGCCGCCCCGCCGATATGGGCGATCGGGAAGGCGACGGGGTCCACGTCGCTGCTGGTGGCCCCCACCATGCCCACCACTCCGGCCGAGCCGGCGATGACCGAGGTGTCGGTGTGGCGGATCCCTTTGGGGGCCGCGGTGGTCCCCGAGGAGTAGTAGACCCAGCGGGCGTCGTCCGCCGATTGCGGGGGCGCGGGCAGGGAGCCGGGGTCGGCGCGGGCTAGCCGCAGCTTGCCGGCCGGGGGCGTGGCCAGGTCGACGGTGATGACCTCAAAACCCTTGTCCCGTGCCAACTCCCGAGCCAGACCGCCGTGATCGAAGCCGCGCCAAACCTCCGGTACCACCAAGAATTCGGTGTTCAACTGGCCGGTGATGAAGCCGACTTCGCTTTCCCGCAGCAACGGGATGATCGGGTTTTGCACCGCACCGAGCCGGACCAGCGCCGCCATCACCACCATGGTTTCCAGCGTGGTGGGCAGCTGCCAGGACACCACGGTTCCCCCGCGGACTCCCCGTTCGGCGAGGGCGGCGGCGGTGCCACACGCGGCGTCGTGCAGCTGGCGCGCGGTCAGGCTGCGGCCGTGCTCGTCGGCCAGCAGCGGCCTGTTTGAGCCGCGTTGCGCCGCGTCGGCGATCAACGCCCAGAACGTGCCGGAGCCGGCCAACGTCACCGCACCGACGGATCGGCGGAGCGCGGACGAAATCCCGAGTGCGCGACGGCGACCGACACACCGGTGCCGATCGGGCCCTTCTCGTCGACCAGGACGGCCGAACCGCTGGCGATCCCGTCGTGGCTGTGATGAGTGAGGGAGGCCAGGCCGATTCGCGCGCCCTCGGGCAGCCGGGTCAACGTGAGCGTGTAATCGACATTGATGAACTCCAGGGAGTTGGTGCCCCAGTTGGCGATCGAGGCCGTGATGTCGCCGGCCATCGCCGCGCGGGTGAAGGCGCTAAGGGGTTCGTCGTCGATCAGCGGGCGATTCTCGTGCAGCCAGGTGTATTTCGGCCCGTCGGTCTGGGGCCACTCCGGATCGGGGTTCTGCACGTCTGAGCCCCAGCCGTAGGTGCGCATGAATAGCGTCGGGGACGTCTCGCCCAGCGGCAGCGGCGGCATCTGCACCGGCGGTGACCAGACGTGCCCGTCGGGCTGGGGGCCGCGCCGCACGAACAGCGCGCTGGCCTGCGCCACGGGGGCTCCGTCCTGGATGATGACGGCCTCGACGAGCCGCAATCGCCGTCGGTCCTGGAGGACCTCGGTGTGCACTTCGAGCGGCTTGAGCGCCGTCGGCCGGGGCAGGTCGACGGTGAGCCGCGCCGGTTGCAGCTCCGTGTCCGGTGCGGCCCGTTCGACCGCCCACGCCAAGAGTCCGCCGACGACGTGGCCACTGAGCGATGGGCCCCAGCCGCCGCGTGCGATTTGTGTTGGTACGAATCGCTTTTCGTCGCGCTCGAAGTACGGCGCCGGTTCCGCCCATGGAGCTTCATCCGGAATGATATCGGGCTCGGCCACTGCATGACCCTTCGCGTGAGGGGAGCGCGGAACCCTGCTGAGACCCGCAACCGTGAATGTTACAGTTGCGCTTCCAGTCGCTGGATGCGCACCGCGCCCGTCAGTCGATGGCGGCGCCCACCAGGTGGCCGATCACGTAGGTGACCGTCAGCGCGAGGCTGCCGCCGATGACGTTGCGGAGCACCGCGCGAAGCTTCGGCGCCCCGCCCAGGCCGGCCGAGACCGCGCCGGTGACCACCAATGCCATGAGCACCGTCGCCATGGTGACGGGGATTCGCCACGTGGTCGGCGGGGCCAGGATGGCGATCAATGGCAGCAGCGCGCCGCTCGCAAATGACAGGGCCGACGACGATGCCGCCTGCCACGGATTCGTCAGCTCCTCGGGATTGATGCCGAGTTCGACCTCGGCATGGGCCAGCAGCGGATTCTGATCCGTGAGTTCCTCGGCGACGGTGCGCGCGGTGGCCGGTGTCAGGCCTTTCGCTTCGTAAAGTGTGGCGAGCTCGTCCAGTTCGGCGGCCGGATCGTCGCGCAATTCGCGACGCTCCTGGCGCAGCAGCGCCTTCTCGGTATCGCGCTGGGTGCTGACGGATACGTATTCGCCCAGCGCCATCGACACCGCCCCGGCGACCAGTCCGGCGCTGCCGGCGGTCAAGATCGGCGCTCGCAGGGTCGTGGCCGCCGCAACCCCCACGACGATGCCCGCGGTGGAGACGATTCCGTCGTTAGCGCCCAGCACGCCCGCGCGTAGCCAATTCAACTTCGACGACACCGACCCGATGTGCGGTTCGGCCGGATGTGACGTACTCGACACGGCGGCAACGATATAGAGGAAAACCCTGGGCGACTAGCCAACCTAGCCTTGCCAAACCGGCGGTCGAGGGGCCGGCCCACGCATTGCATGGGCCACACACAGCTAGTCCATAGGAAAGCTATCTAGCGTCTGGGTTGTGTCAGGGGGAGGTTCTGAACACATCCCTAGTCGAAGAAGTCCCTCGTGGATAGGGGAAGCATCGTGAAGTTGAAGCAACTTGTCGGAGGGGTGACCATCGCCGGCGCACTGAGCGCCGCGGCCTTGGGAATGGGCGCCGGGTTTGCCAACGCGGCACCGGGCGGTCCGCCGCCTGGTCCGGGTGGTCATGGCGCACCGCAACCCGGGGGCTTCCACGCCCCCACCGGCCCGAATGATCCCGGGGGCCCAGGCGGTCCCGGTGGTCCTGGCGGTCCCGGCGGCCCCGGTGGTCCGCCCGGCGGCCCGGGTGGACCCGGTCATCCCGGCGGGCCCGGCGGCCCGGGTGGGCCCGGCGGTCCCGGTCCCGATCACCCCGGCGGTCCAGGCGGACCGGGTGGGCCCGGCGGCCCGGGTCCCGATCACCCGGGTGGTCCCGGCGGTCCCGGTGGACCGGGAGGGCCCGGTGGCCCGGGTGGGCCGTGGCACGGCGACGACCAGCGCGGCTACTTCCACGGCGCCCCGTGGGGCGAGGGGCCTGGCCCGTGGGGCCCGGGCGCGCCGCCGAGGCCGGCGTGGGATCGACCGCTCCCCCCGCCCGGCGGTCAGTGGGGTTATGGCCCGATCAACTACTGGGGCTACCAGGAAACGCCGTACTGGAACCCCCGTTTCAACCAGTGGGGATTTGACTTCTTCGGGGTCTGGATTCCGCTGTAAAGATCGCTGAACGCGATGCCCGCCTCGCCGGTTGGCGAGGCGGGCATCATCGTTCATGCGTTGACGTCGAACGGTTTTCGCGTGCGACGCGAGTTTCAGCTCTTGGTGCCCACCGTTAACAGGTCGGAAACGAGGCGGGTCCAGACCGGCCGCGGGATGCGGTGTTGATCGCTGATCACGAACCCCGCGTCTTCGAACAACTTCCGCATCTCGGGCGCCGACGTGTTGTGTTGCGGCTTCCACCGGCTCTGCGCGGATGACTGCAGGCGCGGTTGCCGCGTGCTCAACGCCGACACCGCCACCAGGCCGCCGGGCGCGAGCACGCGATGGAATTCGCGCAACGCCGCGGGCTGGTCGAAGAAGTGGAACGCCGAGGTCGTCACGACGGCGTCGAGCGCACCGTCGTCGAAGGGAAGCTGTTCGGCGGGACCACGCAACCACTGCACCCAATCCGATCTGGCCCGCGCCTGGTTGAGCATGCCGTCGGACATGTCGACGCCGTAGATCTCGTCGGGATTCAGTTCACGCTGAATCCGGTCGCTGAGAATCCCTGTGCCGCAAGCGATATCGGCGATCTTTCGTGCCCCGTGATTGCGCAGCTGTGCTATCACCTCGTTGTGCGGCGGCCGGTACACCCACTGTTGCAGGAACGGCAGGTCGTAGGCCGGCGCCAGGAAGGTCCACATCCGGGTGACGGCTTCGTTGAGCCCGCGGCGCTGCGGTGCGGTCACTTGGCCAGCACCGAGCTGTAGTAGATGGTGTCGGCCACCGAGACGGAGTCGTTGGTCTGCGGGATCGAGTCCAGGCCGAAGTCGGCCAGCAGCCGACTCATCTTGACGCCGTCCGAGCGCCAGCCCAGGTTGTCGAGGTATCCGGCGACGTCGCTGCGCTCGCCCTGGTAGCCGAGATCGCCGAATTCCAGGTCGAAGCCGTGCTCACGCCATTTCGCGGTGGCCCTGCGCATCATTTCCTGAGCCTTCTCGGTGTCTACCTCGGACATGTCCGGAATAGCTTCGCACGCCAGCCGGCTGCCGTCGGCGCTGAGTGCGGTGATGTTGTCCAGCAGGCGGTCTTGCGCTTCGGGCGGCAGATACCCGAAGAGCCCCTCCGCGATCCATGCGGTGGGGCGGTTCTTGTCGAAGCCCGCGCCCGCCAAGGCTTTTGGCCAGTCGTTGCGCAGATCGACGGAGACCGTGCGCAGCTCGGCCTGCGGGGCGGCACCCAGCTCCGCCAGGGTGGCGGCTTTGAACGCGATCACCTGCGGCTGGTCGATCTCGAACACCGTCATGTCGGCCGGCCAGGCCAACCGGTAGGCGCGCGCGTCGAGACCGGACGCCAGAATCACGGCCTGCCGGATCCCGGCCTGCGTCGCGGCGTGGAAGAAGGAGTCGAAGAAACGGGTGCGGGCGGCCATCGCGGCGGGCATGTGTTCGAGCTTCCAGCCGGATTCGTGGTCGTCGACATCGGCGTCGACCAGGTCGCCGGAGACCCAGCGCGTGAAGAAGTCCACGCCCACGGCGCGAACCAGGGGCTCGGCGAATCGGTCCTCGATCAGCGGGTTGTCGGCGTTGGTCGCGATCGCCCGGGCGGCTGCCACCATCGTGGCGGTCGCGCCCACGCTGGTCGCAAGGTCCCAGGTGTCGTTGTCTGTGCGTGGCATGCGGCTGTTGTCCCCCTCGGAATCACCGGTTACTTAGCCGGTGTAACGACCGAGGGGCGGGTGGAGTTCCCACGCGCCGCCCGCCCGGCGATGTCGCCGCTCTGGGCGTTGGGTTACCGCAGCTAGGTGCGACTTTTAGTGCGCTCCGGGGTGGCCGGGCGCTCCCGGTCCGCCGGGGCCACCCGGTCCACCCGGCCCGCCCGGTCCGCCTGGCCCGCCCGGTCCACCGGGGCCGCCCGGTCCCCCCGGTCCATTTGCGGCCGGGAGCAAGAACACGCACTCGTTCAGCTCGACGCTCCAGCCCCAGCCCGGTGCGCATTCGCCGTCGGCGCGGGCGGTCGCGGGCGTCCCGAGCACCGTCACCGGCAGCCCGGCCAACGCGAGGGCGAACACGCCGATCATGGGGCGCCGCAGATACCGTCTCATCGCCGACCTCACTTTGTCCTTCGGGCACGGCGGGCGGTGATGTCTCGTCGCATCGGGCCGCACCCGCGCACATCATTGTGCGGGAATCGACGCCTTAGCGTGCCGAATTGGAGGGCTTGAATGTTGTTGGCAGCGCGGGTCTTCAGTCGGTCATCAATTCGAAGACCGGGATGACGCGATCGGTGCGTTGCTGGTATTCGCCGAAGCCGGGCGCGCGCTCGACGATGACGGAATAGATCGAATCCCTTTCCTCGCGCGGCAATTCGCGCGCGGTCATCGACCTGGGAGCATCGGAGCCGATCTCGACGGACACGTCGGGAATGGCGCGGATGTTGTGCACCCACGCGGGATGTTTGTCGCGGCCCGCCGCCGAGCCGACGATATAGATTTTGCCGTCGATGTCGAAGTAGGCGACCGGGTTGACCCGTTGGGCGCCGCTGCGGGCACCCTCTGACGTCAGCAACAGCAGCGGGAAGCCCTCGAACTGTCCCCCGACCTTGCCGCCGTTGCGGCGGAACTCGTCGATGTTGTGTTCGTTGAATTCCCGTTCCGAGTTCTGCGCGTCGTCAGCCATTACGCCATCGTCGCACGCGCAGCTCCCATGGGCCACTAAGAACAGATCTTACGTTGCGCCGCACGAACTTTCGGTATCGGGAGGGGTGTGTCACCGCTTCCTGGGAGACGGTGCGGGCACGATGGCGGTCAGCTCGGTCAGACCGCTGACCTTGAGGACGGGCATCAGGATCGGGTGCGCGACCAGCTCGATGCGGTCGGCGTGGACGGCCAAGGCGTTGATGGCGGCGCTGTCGAGGTACTCCACGGCGCTGAGGTCGACAAGCAGGGCCCCGTCGCTGCCGGTGGCGGCGGTGGACAGCGCGAGGGTGAACGCATCGATGTTGCTCAGGTCGATCTCCCCCACCGCGACCAGCACGAGTTTCCCGTCGCTGCCGCGCGCGGTGTCGAGCGTGAGCGGGCTGGTCATCAGGTGATCCTCGCGGAGAGGTGAACGGTGGTTCCGTCGTCGGCCGGTCGGATGTCGACGTCGTGCATCAGGCTTCGCATCAGCGGGATCCCCCGGCCGCGACGATGATGGGCGGCCGGCTGCGGAGCCTTCCACGTGCCGGTGTCGGTGATCGTCAACTTCACCTCGTCGCCGATCGCGATCGCGCCCAGGCGAATCAGGCCCTCCGGTCGGTGGCGGTGACCGTGCTCGATCGCGTTGGCCACGGCTTCCCCGGCCGCCACCAGCACGTTCAGGGTCTCCTCGGGGCCCACCCGCACCCGGGCCAACCAGTTGCGCAGGGCGTTGCGGGTGGGTGCGAGCTGGCTGACGTCGGCGGGGAAGTTCAACTCCAGCGGGGCCGGATGGCGGTAAAGCAGCAGCACGACGTCGTCCTGGTATCCACCCCGCGGCGCGACACGGGTCATGACCCGGTTGGCCAGATCCTCCAGTCCCAGCGCTCGGCCGTCCTGTGCGACGCCGGCGACGCGAGAGATACCCCGATCCAGCGGGCTGCGGCGACGCTCGACCAGTCCGTCGGTGTAGAGGATCAGGGTCGCGCGCGCCGGCACGGTCACGCGGGCCTCCGGGCGTGACCACTCGCCCCGTATTCCCAATGCGATGGTGTGACCGTCATCGAGTATCTGGATGCTGCCGTCGCCGTGCACCAGGATGGGCGGCGGATGCCCGGCGCTGGAGTAAACGAGTTCGCCGGTGTCGGGGGTGAGCACCGCGCACACGGCGGTGGTGCACTGCGCGCCGGGAAGCCGCGCCGCGAAGCGATCCATTCCCGCGAGGGCCGCAGCGGGGCTTGGGTTTTCGAACAATAGCGCACGACAGGCGCTGCGCACCTGTCCCATCACGGCGGCCGCGGCGAGGCCGTGACCGACACAGTCGCCGACAACTAACGCGATGCGCCCGTCCTCGAGGTCGACGATGTCGTACCAGTCACCGCCCACCTGCAGCGGCCGGGTGGCGGCCTGATAGCGCACCGCGAACCCGTTGGGCAGATCCGCCGGGCCGAGGATCGCGTGCTGCAGGGCCAGGGCGGTCTCGCGCTGCTGGTCGACTTGGTGCACCCGCTGCAGTCCCTGGCCGAGGCGGCCGGCCAGCACGGTGAGCAAGGTCTGGTCCTCCAGCGTGAACGGGCGTTGCTCGGTCAGGTCGATCCAGACGACGAGCACGCCCTCGGGGTGCTGCAGCGCGATGCCCGCCGTCCCCGGCTGGGTCGTGGTCGGGCTGAGGAAGTCGCCGTCGCGCAACGAGCTGAGCGCCTGTTGTGTGTGGGACGGCAGGTCGGCCCACTGCGTGGGCTCGCCGACCGACACCACCTGCGGTGCACCGAAGGCTGTCTCCGCGGCGGAGCTGTAGGTGGGGAAGGTGACGGCCAGGACGCGGCGCGCCCGCCACAGCCGGCGCAACTCTTCGGCGGCGGCGTGGACCGCGTCCTCGACGGTGTCGGATTGGGCGAGCTCCTGGTTGAGCGCGTGTTCGCGGCCCGCCGCCAGGGCCAGCGCGATCGCCGCGTGGCGGGCGAAGTCGCTGACGAGGTCGAGGTAGTCGTTGCCGAACGGGGGCTGGTGCGGGTCGCGCGCGACGGCGATGACGCCGAGCACCGCGCCGTCCGCGATCAGCGGGATGACGATCGCCGGGCGTTCACCGACATCGGTGAACCCCTCGATGGGGTACTGGAAGGAATCGGTGATCAGCGGGAGACCGCGGCGCGCGACACCGCCGGTGGTCGAGCCGTCCATCGGGACCTGCTGGCCGATCACCTCCGAGGAATAGCGGCCCGCCGTGGCGGCCACCACCAGGGTGTCGGCCTCGTCGACGGGCGATTCGGGCTCCCGGGGCACCAGCAGGATCGCCTGTTCGGCGCCGGCCAGCTCCAGCGCCCGGTTGACGATGAGCTGTAGTGGTCCCGTCTGGGGGTCGCCGGACAGCAGCGCGGTCGTGATCTCGCGGCTGGCCTTCGTCCATTTGGCCGATTCGCGCTCGCGCTCGAAGAGGCGCGCGTTGTCGATGGCGGCGGCCGCCGCAGTGGCCATCGCGCGGACGGCGCCCTCCTGCGTGTCGGTGAAGACCAGGCCGGGCCGGTCGTCGGCCAGGTAAAGGCTGCCGAAGTTGGCCGCCCGCACGGTAATCGGTATTCCGAGGAGTGCGCGCATCGGCGGATCGTGGGCGGACAGCCCTGCGGTTGGCGGATGGGTGCTCAGGTCGTCGATGCGAAGACCTTCGCCGATCGGAAGGTCACCGAGCCACTGAGCCGTGTCCGCGTCGATCCCGGCATGCACGAACGAAACGAGGCTGCCGTCGGATGACCGGATACCCAGGGCGGCGTAGCGGGCACCGGTCAGTTCCATCGCCGCCTTGAGGACCCGCTGCAGGGTCACGTCCAGGTCGAGATCGGAGCCAAGCTCGACGATGACCCGCACCAGTTGTTCCATCTGGTCGCGCGCGGCGACAAGATCGTCGAGCTGGTCGTGCATCCGGCTCACGAGTTCGCGCCGGCCCTGCCAGGTGAAGGCGGAGTCACTCCGGTCGCTGTCCATAGGCACCAAGGTAACGGGTGAAGTTTGCCGACGTGTGTGCGCTGCGGCTTTACTAAATCTTGACCGGGTATTGAATTGCCCCGCCGAGCATCGGCGAGGGTGACGTTTCTTCACCGACATCGACGCCAACGGCCTGCATAGAGCCGGAAGCCGTCGCGATGGTAGTGACGCTCGCCCGGCGTAGCGAGCTGTGCGACGGCGACGGCCTCGGCGCCGCGCTCGCCAAGATTCGACGAGCTCGATAACCCGTAGGCTGACGTCATGCCGGATGCCGATCGGAAACGCGTCGTGGCACAACAACTTCAACCGCTCTACCTGCTGGCGGACAGTCAACTGCTGTTCTGGCAGCGCCGCGACCGCCTGCTTCTCGAGGCAGCCCTCGATGGACTGGATCGAGACAAACCGTTGAGCGCGGCCTACATCGGCGCCTCCAACGGGGACCAGCCGGAGTTCTACGAAATCTTCGAGGCGGCCATGGATGCCGTCGGGATCACCGACCGTCGCATGATCGTCTCGTCGTTCGACGGGCCCGACCGCGCCTATCTGGACAGCGCCCAGTTGATCGTCCTCGCCGGCGGCGATGTGCGTCTGGGCTGGAACACCTTTGAGCAAACCGGCATGAAGGACGCGATCCTGGACCGCTACGCCAAAGGTGCCGTCCTGATGGGTGTTTCGGCCGGTGCGGTTCAGCTTGGACGCTATGGGATCGTCGAGACGCCGGCATCGCTCGGCGCCGACGTGTTCGACGTGTTCAATCTCGTCCCGATGGTGATCGACGTGCACGACGAACGGGCCGAGTGGTCGCGGCTACAGCGCACCATGCAGTCGCTGAACGGAGAGGTGACCGGCCTCGGCATCCCGTCTGGCGGCGGAGTCGTCGTGCATCCGAATACCACCATCGAGGCACTGCGCCGTCCGGCCCATACATTCGTCTTCGACGGCACTGTCGTCACGCACGCACTGTTGCCCGCCGATGGGGGCAATCGGCACGCGCCTTGACGGGCACGCGAGCCACCTGTAATCGTTCGGCGAGACCATGACAAACGCTTTCGATCCGATCGGGCCCGAGGGCCGCCCGCGCATCGTCGCCGATCTGCTGCGGCCCGACGCGTATGACCCCCCGGCCCGCGACGTGCGTCTTCACGAGACGCACAGCTCGTGGGTTCTGCTCGCCGGACCGTACGCCTACAAGCTCAAGAAGCCGGTGAACCTCGGCTTCCTCGACTTCACCAGCATCGAGCAGCGCCGCGCCGACTGCGACGAGGAACTGCGCCTCAATCGGCGGTTCAGTCCGCAAATGTACCTGGGCGTCGTCGAAGTCACCGAGCGAGACGGCCACTACCGCATCGGCGGCGCGTCCGGCGCGGGCGAACCGGCCGTGTGGATGCGGCGCCTGCCGGAGGACGGCATGCTGCCGGCCAAGCTCGCCCGCGGCGAGGTCGACCTGCGTCTCGCGCGACGAATCGGCCGCACCCTGGCCAAGCTTCACGGCAGCGCCGAAACCGGCCCCGACATCGACGCGTATGGCGGACCGTCCAGCGTGATCGCGAACTGGCGGGAGAACTTCGACCAGATGCGCCCGTTCGTCGGGCGCACGATCGCGAGCGACGTCAACGACGAGATCCGAAGCTACGTCGACGAATTCGTGCGCACACAGGCGCCGTTACTCGAGCGACGCGTGGCCGACGGGCACGTGCGGGATGGTCATGGCGACCTGCACGCCGCCAGCATCTGCATCGAGGACGGCCAAATTCTGTTGTTCGACAGCCTGCAGTTCGCGCCGCGCTATCGGTGCGCCGACCTGGCGTCCGAAGTCGCCTTTCTGGCAATGGATTTGGAGTATCACGGTCGCGCAGACCTGGCGTGGGGGTTCGTCGACTCCTACGTGCGCGCTAGCGGCGACGACGGGCTGCTCGAGCTGCTCGACTTCTATATCTGCTACCGCGCCTACGTTCGCGGCAAGGTCCGCAGCCTGCGCCTGGAACAGACCGGCCAGTCGTCCGGTGAGGAAGGGCGTCAGCTCATCGCCGAGTCGAGGGCGTACTTCGACCTGGCGTGGGCGCACGCAGGTGGGCTGCCCCGGCCGCCGATGGTGGTCACCATGGGCCTGCCGGCCAGCGGCAAGACCACGCTGGCACGCGCGCTCGCCGGCCGGCTCGGGCTGGTGCACCTCTCGTCGGATCTGGCGCGCAAGCGGATGGCGGGCATCGAGCCCACCCAGCGCGGCGGCGACGAATTCGGTTCGGGGCTTTACGATCCGGCGATGACGCGCAGCACCTATGCCGCGCTGCGCCGCGACGCCGCACGCTGGTTACGTCGCGGCCGCGGGGTGGCCGTCGACGCGACGTTCGGCAATCCGCGCGAGCGCGCCCAGATGCGGCAGCTGGCGCACCGCCTCGGGGCCGACCTCCGCGTCGTGCTGTGCGACGCCGACGACGCCACCCTGATCGCGCGACTCGAGCGGCGCGCGACGGAGAAGGGAGTGGTCTCGGATGCGCGGATCGAGCTGTGGCCCGAGTTGCGTGCCGCATTCACGCCGCCCGATGAGCAACCGTCCGTTTTGCGGGTCGACGCGACGCGCACCAGCGAGGAGACCGTCGAGCAGGCGCTGTCGCTGCTGCGTGCGTCCTACCGCTGACGACTTCGACCGCGTCGCGCGCCCTGCCGTCCGAGGACGTTGTCATTGGCCAATGTCTGCGCCTGAGCGGCCAGTGTCGATGCGCGGTTGGCGTGCGCGATCGCTTCGGCGTCGTTGGTGGATTCCTTGCCGTGCGCGGCCGCCACATGCCGCTTGGCCTCGTCGAGCCGAGCCTGGGCTTCGGAGCCGACGCTGTCGCGATGCCGGGCGACGTAATCGGAGATTTGGCGCACCCTGGCATCGGCGGTGGACAGCGCCTGCGCCAAAGAATCCTCGTGCCCCTCAACGTGTCCACCGGCAAGAGCGCGTCGGCGCCGACGCGCGCGATAGAGCACGAACAGCAGTACCACCAGCACGACGACGATGACGCCGATCGCGACCAGCGGCCAGATCGGCTTCGACGGGCTCGCCGGCTTGGCCGAGCTCGCCAGTTTGTCCAAGCCGTCGGCCGCGGCGACCGCGGCACCGCTCCAGTCTTTGGCGCCCAACACGGGCTCAATTTGGTTGCGCCGCAGACTGTTCAGGCTGGCCGCGGTCGGGCCCTGCACTTGCGGTGGCACGGTGAACGAGTACGCCTTGGTGTTCGTGGCGATGGCCAGCAGCGCATCCTGGCCGCCCAGCCCGCTGGCGCTGCGGGTGCCGGCGGCCCAATTGTCGGGCTTGTACCGGGAGAAGTTGTCGACGTAGACGACCCACAGTTGGATGTGGCGATCGCGGTAGAGGCGGTCGATCGCCGAACTGACCGCCTCCCGGCCGGGATCGGTCAGCGCCCCGGTGGTATCCGTGATGTGATCCCTGAGCTGCGAGGGCGGCTGCGCGCCGGCGGGGCTTGCCAGCAGCAACCCCGCGGTGAGGATCGTCAGGACGGCACCGAAAAGGCGAACAACCCGCATACAGGTAACTTAGCCGCCCGTCGGCGTTGAGGCAGGCGAGCGCCGCACCGCGATCCACGGATCGCCGATCAGGTTTCCGCACGTCGGCGACCAGCAGAATCCGCCCGAACGCCTGCCCGGCGCGACTCCCCCACGCACTGGACACCCACTGGTTACGCGCGTAACCTCTGTCGCGCAACGACAGCATTCTCGCGAGCGAAAGGCCACTGAACACCGTGAGTAACGCCATTGAGGTCTTCAACCCGTCCACCGAGGAGCTGATCACCGAGGTCCCCGACTCCGACCAGGCGGCCGTCGACGCCGCGGTGGCCCGCGCGCGCGAGACCTTCGAGTCGGGCGTGTGGCGCAAGGCGCCCGCGTCGCACCGGGCGAACGTGCTCTTCCGCGCGGCACGCATCATCGAGGAACGCGCCGACGAGCTCGCCGCGCTCGAGGGCCAGGACAACGGCATGAACCTGACGGCCGCGCGGCACATCATCCCGGTGTCGGTCGACATGCTGAAGTACTACGCCGGCTGGGTCGGCAAGATCCACGGCGAGTCGGCCAATCTGGTGTCCGACGGCCTGCTGGGCACCTGGGAGACCTACCACACCTTCACCCAGCTCGAGCCGGTCGGCGTCGTCGGCCTCATCATCCCCTGGAACGGGCCGTTCTTTGTCGCGATGCTCAAGGTCGCGCCGGCTCTCGCGGCGGGTTGCAGCGCCGTCCTCAAGCCCGCCGAGGAGACGCCGCTGACCGCGCTCAAGCTCGAGGAGATCTTCCGCGAGGCCGGCCTGCCCGACGGCGTCCTGAACGTCATCACCGGCTACGGCGAGACCACCGGCGCCGCGCTCACCGCGCACCCGGACGTCGACAAGATCTCGTTCACCGGGTCGACCGAGGTCGGACGGCTGATCGTCAAGGCGGCCGCCGGCAACCTCAAGCGGCTGACGCTCGAGCTCGGCGGCAAGTCGCCGCTGATCATGTTCGACGACGCCAACCTCGACAAGGCGATCTTGGGGGCGGGCATGGGCCTGCTCGCCGGTTCGGGGCAGAACTGTTCGTGCACGTCGCGCATCTATGTCCAGCGCGGCATCTACGACGACGTCGTGCAGCGGCTGGCCGAGTTCGCCCAGATGCTGCCGATGGGCGGCAGCGAGGATCCTGACTCGGTGCTGGGGCCGCTGATCAGTGACAAGCAGCGCAAGCGGGTCGAAGGCATCGTGAACGACGGGGTGGCCGGCGGCGCGGAGATCATCACCGGCGGCAAGCCGATGGATCGCAAGGGCTACTTCTACGAGGCGACGATCGTCACGAACACCACGCCCGACATGCGGCTCATCAAGGAGGAGATCTTCGGGCCGGTGGGTTGCGTAATCCCCTTCGACGACGAGGACGAGGTGATCGCCGCCGCAAACGACACGCACTACGGGCTGGCCGGCTCCATCTGGACCGAAAACCTCTCCCGCGCCCACCGGATGGCGAACGAGCTTCGCGCGGGCCAGGTTTGGGTGAACTCCTCACTCGCGGCCGACCCGTCGATGCCGATCAGCGGCCACAAGCAGTCCGGCTGGGGCGGCGAGCGCGGCCGCAAGGGCATCGAGGCCTACTTCAACACCAAGGCGGTCTACATCGGCCTGTGAGGCGCGGCCTGTGAGCGCCGCGCTCGTAACGCCACGCGGCGCCGCGCTTGTAATGCCCCTGCAGCGCCGCGCTTGTAACGCCACGGCGAAATTTGCGCTGATTTTCCGCCGTGGCGTTACGCCCGGTGCTTTTGGTCAAGGAGAGGCGGGTCCAGGAGCCCCTGGGCTGCAAGGGCTTTCAGTGCGACGCTACGAGAGCACGGCCCTCGTCGGTGCACCCGGCGATGAAGTCAGGGCCCGAGTCCACTCGGGCGATCTTCCCGCTTTTCAGATCGCTCTGAAGGACCCTCTGGCAGTACTGGTTCCAATCGGTGTCGGCATTCAACTGCACGTGATAGTGCTGAATCTGCTCATCGATGGCTTGTTTGCCTTGGTTGTATGAGGGCGACCCGGGGTCGGCGCCCGCGGCGGGCGCGAAGACAACGGCGGCGGCACTGAGCACCGCCGCCAACGTCAACCCGCGCATCTGACTCACGCCGACAATCTTACGTGGATTTTGCTGCCAGCACATCCGCGTCGATGCGGGGGACGGCGGCGGGCTAGAAGGTCCACGAGCCGGTGGACTGAAGGACGAAGCCACGGTTCAGGATTGGATCGATGCAGGCGGTCAGGCGGTCGGCGCCCACGACGCACGTGATGTCGATTTTGGTGAGCTTTTGGCCGACGTTGAGCAGCGGCGAGGTGATGATCGGGCAGCCGGTGCCCTTCTGAAAGCTGTACGGGTTGAGGTCTGTCGGAAGCGATGACGGCGAGGCCACCACCGAGCAGCCGTCGCTGCCGACCGGGGCGTTGTCCGGCAAGCCAGGCAGCGGCCCATCGCAGCTGGCGCTGACGTGATCGCCCGGCTTGGGTGGATTGGGCAGGATGCACTGCAGCCCGTCGGGCGTCGCAAAATATGCTGCACCGCCGGCGCGGGACGCAGCGGTGTAGGGCGCGGCATCGACCGCTTGAAATGCGTTCAGATCGGGGAACTTCGGCGGCGGCGTGGCCGTCGCGACGCCCGGGGCGTTGCGGGAACAGCCCAGGCCCAGAACCACAACGGTCGCGGTGATCACCGCCAGGGCCACCCTGCTCAGCATGTGGTGTCCCCCTTCCTAGTGTTGGACGCCAAAGGTTGTCGTCCACGTGTTGGGATCATAGGTCGGCCCGGGTGGCCAGGTGCTCACTCGAAGCTGAATCGTCTCAAGGCCGGTCACCGGATCGAGTGTCGTGCCCGTGATGGTGGGTCCGTAGACGGTCGGGAGCTGGTTGGGGGCCACCAGCGTTTGGGGTGTCGCCCCCATCAGGCCTTGCGGTGTGGCGGCGGTGATGCCCTGCACGGGGCCGCCGTTGGTCGCGCCGACGAGCATGAATCCACCGCCTTTGAGCGAGACCAGTTGGCTTTCACGATCACCGGGCAGGCTGACGGTGCCGACGCGCTGCAAGTTGTTGATCCAGCTGTTGGGTTTGGCCGGGTCGATGGGTCCCGACACCCACATGCCTCGGGTGGTGTCGCCTACCCGGTTGCTGGTGTTGCCGACGATCACCATCTGGTTGGTGGCGGGATCGTAGACGCCGCTGGCTTGGTAAATCCCCGGCAGCTCACCGACTTTCACGGGGTGCGTGGGATCGGTGTAGTCCCAGACAGATCCGTTCGTCGCGAATTCGTTGAACCCGGGGGTCACGCTCCCATCCGGGTGGCTGAAAAACGCGTAGCGATGGCCGTCGGGCCCCAGCGCGGTCCCCGTCGGCAGCGGGCGGGTGCCCGGCGGTCCTTGCGCGAGTTCCGACGCTGGGCTGCGGGGAAAGCCATCTCGCGGGTCGCCGCCAAAGGTGGGGCCCTGGCCGTCTTGGAACTGGTCTTGGAGGTCGTAGGTGTTCTGCTCGTGCTGGGGCGGACCGGCCGGTCCGGTGATCCTGGGGTCACTGGGCGGAGCGTCTTGCCCATCCCCGAAGCCCGCGGGCTTGAACTCGGCGACCGCGGCAGCATCCTGCGGGGTGAGGTGGCCGTTCGCTTGCGCTTGACGCAGCGATTTCGTGTAGGTGTCGCGGATTGAGTTCATCTGTTTGAGAGCGTCCCGCGTGTCATCGGCGGCGTCGGCTTTGGCGTCTTTGATCAAGATCTCGAGCGCCTGGCGGCTCTTCGCGTCGAGGGTGGGGTCTTGCAGATCCTTGGTGGCCGCGCCGATCAGTTTGTCGAGCACTTGCAGCTGCCGTTCCAGCGTGGCGATCTCGGCGGAGCCCTCTTTTTGCGCGGCCGCCAGCATGGCGGCGATGTTTTCCAGATCAGCGGCGATCTTGGGCAACTGTTCGGTCTGCAGGCGAAGCGATTTGGTCAGCCGCTGCACTTCTTCGGAGCCGTTGATCGGGTGGTCACCGTTCTGGTGATTCCAGGCCGTGTCGAAACGCTTGCGGGCCTGCTCGAACTCCTCTTGGGCCGCGGTGGAGCACCGGCCCGCGGCATGGAAGGCCTCCGCCAATTGGGAGATCTGAAAGGGGTTACCGGCCTGCAAACTGCGATTGACCGCCCACGGATCGCCGCCGGCCTGGGCGATCAGATCGGCAACGCTCAACCAGTTCAGCTGCATCGCACCGCCCATTTATGCTTTCGACCAGCTCTGACGCTACCTCGCTGGTTCCCCTCCGCCCCTATTCCACCCGAGATCGCGCCGCAATTCACTTCACTGCGATCGGCACGCAACCCAGCGAGGCGCTTCAATAGCATTGCGACCAGGAGGACATGATGGCGCGCTTCAAAACCGAAATGGAAGTCTGCCCGCACTGCCGACGCTCGGCGGAGGCCACGGTCGAATACAGCTACGACAGCGACGGCAAAGTCACCGGCAGGCGGGTGCGGGACGTCAACTGCCGCTACGCGGACTGTCCGGGCAGCGAGGTGCCGCCCCACTGGGGGTAGCCGATGATGTTGCCCCGCTGCTTCGTGTCGGACTCCTTGCCGGAGTGGCGATCCCCTTCGTGACGGCATTCGACGTTGGCGACGCCGCCGATACCACGCTCAACCCGCTGCGGGCGTCACGGATCAGCCGCCGCGCCCGAGCTGGGGGTGAGACAAACGTCGTCACCGAGTGCCAGACGACGCCAACCGCTTCGCCAGGTACGGCGCCGTGCGGCTCTGTTTGGCCCGTGCCACCTGCTCAGGTGGCCCCGCCGCGACGACGCGGCCGCCGTCGCTGCCGGCTCCCGGTCCCAAGTCGATCACCCAGTCTGCACCCGCGACCATCCGCATGTAGTGCTCGGCCACCACCACGGTGTTGCCCGCGTCGACCAGGCGGTGCAGTTGACGATCGAGCAGATCCACATCGGCGGGGTGCAGCCCGGTGGTCGGCTCGTCGAGGACGTAGAGGGTGTGCCCGCGCCGGGGTCGCTGCAGTTCGGCCGCGAGCTTGATCCGCTGTGCTTCACCGCCCGACAGCTCGGTCGCGGGCTGTCCGAGACGGAGATACCCGAGCCCGACCTCTTGCAGCGTGGTCAGGCTGCGCGCCGCGCTGGCGACGTCGGCAAGAAACTCCGAGGCCTCATCGACGGTCATCGCGAGGACATCGGCGATCGTACGGTCGCGATATCGAACCTCGAGTGTCTCGTCGGAGTACCGCGCTCCTTGACACGCCGGGCAGGTGGCGTATGTGCCTGGCAGGAACAACAATTCGACCGACACGAAACCTTCGCCCTGACAGGTGGGGCAGCGACCGTCGGCCACGTTGAACGAGAACCTGCCCGCCGTCCAACCGCGGCGACGCGCCTCCGGGGTCGCAGCGAATTCACGGCGCACGGCGTCAAACAAGCCGGTATAGGTCGCCAGCGTCGAACGCGGCGTGCGTCCGATCGCACGCTGGTCGACCGACACCAGCCGGTTGATCATTTCGGCCCCCTCTGCCGTCACACCGACACTCGCGTCATGATCGAGATCGACCATCCCGCTGTCGGTTTCGTCGTCGTCGGGTTCGGCCGGCTCGGCCGCTCGTCCGATGCCGAGCTGGCTGTGCACGACATCGCCGAGGACCTTGACGACGAGTGTCGACTTGCCGGAACCGGACACCCCGGTGACCGCCGTGTACACGCCGAGGGGCAGGTCCACGTCGAGGTCTTTCAAATTGTGGAAGCAGATCCCGCGCAGCCGCAGCTGCCCGGACGGCGTGCGTGGTTGTCGACGCGGCGGCCGAGCACCGTCGAATAGGTAGTGACGAGTGACCGACCCCTCGATGTCGGCGAGGCCGGACACCGGCCCGCTGTAGAGCACGCCCCCACCGAGTTCTCCGGCCCCGGGCCCAACGTCGACGATCCAGTCGGCACGGCGCACGACGTCCATGTCGTGCTCGACCACGAATAGCGAATTGCCCGCGCGCCGCAGGCGATCGAGCACCTCGAGTAGCGGCTCGGCGTCGGCCGGGTGCAGGCCGGCCGACGGTTCGTCTAACACGTAGAGCACGCCGAACAAGCCGGCGCGCAGTTGGGTGGCCAGCCGCAACCGCTGCAGTTCGCCGGGTGACACGGTCGGGGTCCGCCGACTGAGCGTGAGATAGCCGAGGCCGAGATCAATGAGTACCTGCAGGCGCGCGACCAGGTCGGCGGCGATCATGGTCGCCACTTCCGTCAGCTCGCCGGATGTCGTGGACTCGTACGCGGCGGCGGCGTCGGTCCGAGAAGCCGTCGGGCGCAACGTTTCCGCGAGGTCGCCCAATGGCATGGCCGTGTAGTCGGCGATGGTGCGCCCCGCGAAGGTCACCCGCAACGCCTCCGGCCGCAACCCAGAGCCGTCGCATACCGGGCATTCGACGGTGTCGACGAATTGCAGTACGCGGCGGCGCATCATCGCGCTATGGGAGTTGGCCAACGTGTGGCGGACATGGCGTTCGGCGCTGGAAAACGTGCCGTTGTAGTAATAATCGGCCTGCACGGGGTGCTGACCCGGATCGATTTCGACGGTTGGTTGCTCCTCAGTGAACAGAATCCAATTGCGTTGCCGCTTAGGAAGTTTGCGCCATGGCTTGTCGATGTCGTAGCCCAGCGTGACGAGGATGTCGCGGAGGTTTTGGCCCTGCCACGCGCCCGGCCAGGCGGCGACGGCGCCTTCGCGGATGGACAACGTGGGGTCTGGCACCAGTGTCTCTTCGGTCACCCGATGGATTCGTCCCAGCCCGTGACATTCGGGGCACGCCCCCACCGCGGTGTTCGGCGAGAACGCATCGGAGTCCAGTCGTTCCGTCACCCCCCGCGGGTAGGTCCCAGCGCGGGAAAACAGCATCCTCAACAAGTTCGACAGGGTGGTGACGGTGCCGACCGTCGACCGCGACGTCGCCGAGCCCCGGCGCTGCTGCAGTGCAACGGCGGGCGGTAGCCCGGTGATGTCATCCACCTTCGGCGCGCCGGTAGGCAATAACAGGCGACGGGCGTACGGAGCGACCGATTCGAAGTAGCGGCGCTGGGCCTCGGCATAGATGGTCCCGAAGGCCAACGACGATTTGCCGGATCCGGAGATTCCGGTGAACGCGACCAGCGCGTCACGCGGCGCGATGACGTCGACACCCCGCAGATTGTGCACCCGCGTCCCGTAAACGCGCACATAAGGATCGATTTCGTCGGTGCGTCGATACGGGATTTGCGTCATCTTGCTCAGCCGAGTACCCCCGGTTGCGGCCGCACAAGCCTGCGCTGCCCGGCAGCGACCAACGAGGGCCTGTCGGCAATCCGTTTTGACGCCCCGCCGGCCGGGAATTCCGCCGTGGCCATGACGGAAACATCACCAAGCCGGATCCGCCTGAGCCATCACGTCGTGGAACTCGATGACGGGCGGCGGATCGGGCTTTCAGTCGGCGGCCGCGGAGTGCCGTTGTTGTTCATGCACGGGCTCCTGCTGAGTCGGAGGGCCTACCTGCGGATGCTCAGCCGGATCGCCGGAATGGGATTTCTGGTCGTCGCCGTCGATGCCGCCGGTCACGGAGATACCGGGCGACTGCCCAGCGACGCGTGCGGCTTCACCGATCGCGCCGATTCGGTGTTGCGCACGCTGGACGCCCTCGGCATCGGGCAGGCGTTGTTCGTCGGCCATTCGATGGGCGGGCGAATGACCATCCAGCTGGCCGCACGCGCGCCTGAGCGGGTGCTCGCCGCCGTGCTGTTCGACCCGGCGGCCGGAGCGCGGTTCGACACGACCATCCCCAAACTGGTGAGGTCCCCAACCAAGGCGCTGGGCGCGGCCTACACCGCTGTTCGCGACACACTGGGCGACCCCACGCAGCTCTCCCCCGGCGAGCAACTCGGATACTTCCGCGTGCTGGCCGCGGTGGCGGTGCCCAACCTGCGTTATCCACTCGCAGCCGTCCGGACGATCAGGGCCATCGTCGAGTCCGGTGATTACACGCCGATGCTGCACACCATGCGCGACGAGGGGATGCCCACGATGGTGGTGCACGCCGAAAAAGACATGATCGTGCCGTTCCCGCACGCGCGCGAAATCGCCAACGAGGCCGACGCGACGCTGTACAGGGTGCCGGACGCGTATCACTCGTGGATGATCGCCAATCCGCGCCAGGGCGCCGATGCGTTTCGCCAACTGCTCGATGGCGAATTGGGCGAGGTACTTCGCGACGCCGCCGACACGATGGGCATCGCCGACCTCGATGACCACGAGGCGTGGGAGCGCGAACTGCTGGACCCCGATGCGCTGGTGTTGGATTTCATCCACGGTCGCGACCGAATAGAAATCGGGCCCGAGGAGCTCGACCATGTCGACCTCGAGCTGGTGCGCCGTCCGGAGCGTTCGCAGGAACGGATGTCCTGGGCTCGACGGACGTATCGCCGATGGGCGGCCAAGCACCTGCATCAGGCGCGATCGCTGATCCGGCAGAGTACCCGGATCGAGCCGGAGCACTACGAATAGCTTCGGGTGAATAGCGGGTGGTGGGGCGGGCGGGGCTCGAACCCGCGACCAACGGATTATGAGTCCGCGGCTCTAACCAACTGAGCTACCGCCCCGACGGGGTCGTCCGTAGGAAACCGTAGCCGAAGACCGAAGTCAGTGTCCGTCGGGCGGGACGCGCGATGGGCGCCGCCTCTTGGCAGCGCCCATCGCCAAACCCTTTGCCGTCAGGCCGCGGACGGCCCTTGCACCGCTTGTCCCTTGATCGCGGGGATCATTTCCGGTGCGTAGACGAAGATCGCGGACTCGACCTCCCACTCAGCCTGATCGGGCTTCAGCGGCGTCGTGTTGGTCACCATGTTCACGAGTCGCTTCCCGGCGGCCAACGGATTGTCGGCGCTGCGGACCTGGTCGGCGAACCAGCGGCCCTCGGCCGTCATGTTGCAGTCGTTGAACTCGGCGGAGTGGATCATCTTGTTCTGCGCCAGCAGGTTGATGTACTGGTCGTCCTTCGGGGTCATGCTGCAGGCGGCCGCTGCCTGCGGCGCTGACAGCAGCGCTTCGCCCAGCATCGACGTCGCCACCACGGCGCCGGCAGCCCCCAACGCCAGCATCTGCCCGCGCGAGCGTGTACGTCTGATGGTCATCCTTCGAGACTCCTTCGCGTAGAAAATTTGCTGATCCACCTGTCGCACACCAATGGGTACACGGACAGAGCGCACGACAAAAGGCGGCAATGCAAACAAGGGGTGAACAAAAACGATTGAAAACAGCAGCGCGAGAAGCTATTTGAGCGAACACCCCGCTCAGGGATCGACGAGCTCCTCAACCAGCACGACGGCTTCCGTCATCGTCGTCAGCGGTTCAATTGTCTCGCTGTTTAGTTAGCTGACAACGTCCGCACACAGCGAGGTTAGAGCTAAAGCCGTTGCGGCCGTTGAATATTCGGCGCGCAGAGCCGCGCACGCCTGGCTCAGGACTCGGTCGGCCAGTTTTGCTTGGCGGCCTGGTCCTTGATCGTCGGGATCAGTTCCGGCGCGTAGACATAGATGGCCGACTCGACCTCCCATTCGGCCTTGTCGGCCTTCAGCGGCGTCGTGTTGGTCACCATGTTGACGAGTTCTTTGGCCCGGCCGAACGGGTTGGGTGAGCTCTTCACCTGATTGGCGAACCAACGGCCCTCGGCGGCCTCATGGCAATCGCTGAACTCGGCGGTGTGCACCATGCTGTTCTGCGCCAGCAGGTTGATGTATTGATCATCTGCGGGGCTCAATTGGCATGTCGCCGACGCCAGCGGGGCAGAAAGCACCGCGCCGCCGAACAACGAGGCCCCCAGCGCGACACTGGCGGCCCATGCCGACGACACCCGCATGCGCGAGCGTGTACGGGTGCTTGTCATGTTCGAACCTCCCTCTGCGCAGGAACACAATCGGCTCCGACGCAAACCCAAGCTACGAATGCTGCGAACAACGAACCGGGAAATCTATGGGCATGGCGGCTAATGACGTACGTCCCATGGCTACCCGGCGGGGGCCACACTGCCATTTCGCTACCGTCACGTCTTAGTGGTCATTTCAGTGTCGGCGACGGGGCTTAAGTTATCCAACGACCCCCACACACAGCGAAAACGCACGCTTGCGCGTCGATGTACGAATGGTTAACATTTCGTGCCCTCGCCCCCGGAGGGGCTCACGGCTCACCCGCCAGTCACGCCGCCGTGCAGCAGGGTGCGGACCACTTCCCCGAACGTTGCGGGACCAGCGGATTAAGTGGCGGACGCGAACCCGCTACCGCATGGGCACCGGCCACCGTCAGCTAAATACCGTCTGACCCTCGGCGTTGATCAGATACCGCTCGGTGCCGCTCTCGACGCGCGGCGCGTCGGCGCCCAGGGACACGGCGACTTTGTTGCTGGCGTTGCGCATGATGTCGAAGGTGAGCTCGACGGATTCGGCCTCGGAGAAGCGGGAGCGCACCTCGGCGGCATCGTCGGCGGCGAGGTGCGCAGGCGCCCAAATCAACGCATCCGCATAGCGCAGCGCTGCTTTTGCGCGATCGTCGAGCAAACCCGACGATTCGAAGCGCTCGATCTCCTCGTACAGCGTTTCCGAACCGCCGGCGTCGAGCGCGCCGCCCTCGCGTAGGGAGTTGCACAGCCGGCAATTGTGTTGTGCCGCGCCGCGCAGTCGCACCAGTTC